>NZ_QOCL01000009.1:300000-576706 GCF_004006665.1 Halobacteriovorax sp. HLS | reverse complement strand
CTAAGAATGGACACCTTATAGCGTTAAATTTTATACCATTCGAGTATTCACCAACGGTGTATACATCTCCATCTCCGAGATAACCAGGAAGGACGACATCCTCAAGCAAAATATTATAGTTATCAGCAAGAATATTTTTTGTGTAACAAACCTTCTTGCCTTCAATGTAAAGACCCTCTTCATTTAGTTTTCCGATTGGTGATCCATTAAGTTCTTTATTCTTGTAAAACTCAATTAAAGGAAATTTGAATTTGTAGTTCTTTCTGAGTTTTTTATCTAGTTCATTGTCACGATCATTATGGTAACTTAAAACCAAGCTATACTTTCTTGGATCTATACTGTAGTCAGCGAATGAGTCGGATAAAGCGAAACTCCTCACACTAAAACTTAGAAGTAAAAGGATAAAGTTAATCTTTAAGCTCATTATATATTTCCCAGTAATGACGAATGTAATTATTAAATTTAAAAGTACTTAACTAATTATAGGGTCTATCTGGATGTAATCAAAATGAATTTATTGATTTCTTTAAAGTAGAATGTTGAGAAGATAAAATACAGAATAGAAATTAAGAGTATAAGTTCTTATCTTTCAAGAAATCTTAATTAACAAAGCTAAAATTATAAATCTGAGAGTACTTTTTTAATTTCCTGATTACCTTTAGAATAAGCATTTACTACTCTTAGAAGATCATCACGAAGAAAAAAGTACAATGCTAAATGGTTTGAGCTAAGTCAAAAAATCATGCATTTATTTTTATTATTTCACGGACAAAGTTATTGAAGTAGAAAAGGTGGAATCAATCACTACCCAGGATATTATCTGTACTACTTAGATAAGAAAAGTGGGGCCCTATAAGAGGGCCTGGCCATTATTTCAGATGAAGCTTGTTAGCTCTTTAGATTTAGCCGAAATTCAAGAAATGGTTATTAAAAATCGTCCCATGTTCCTTCATATTCGAATTGAGGAATCATAAACCTTGCATTAACATTAAAAATTGTTATCTTATCAGAAAAACCTACTTTGAAGAATTCATCGTACTTAACATTGCCATTATCCAAATTCTTCAATATAAAAAGTTCATTCATATCTTCTTTCCATAGATTTATTTCTATAATGTCCTTCTTTCCTTTAGTTTTATTCTTATATCTAGCTACATAAAAATTCATATTCTCAAAGTCAAAATGCTTTATAATTTGTAATTTTCCATATTTCTTAATTAAACTTTCTTTATATTCCTTAGCACCATACCTATCCATCCAGTCAAGATTAGATAGAGAAAAGTAATTCTCTAGTCCGTATCGTTGCTCAAAAGTCTCACCACTTACTTTAGGTTTAAAACGATCCCTTCGATTTTTTAAATATTCAGCAAACTTAGACTCAATATGCTTAGCAAGCTTTATTGGATCAACACCATAGTGATCCATTGTCCGTAGTGGTGGTCTGTGTAAATATTGAATACTCAATTTTTTAGCAGAAAAATAGGCAAATCCATCTCCAAGACGTATTTTAGCCAGTTTAGTTTTTTCATCGTAATCCTCTAAGACTAGTGCTGTCATTAGTACCAAATCAGCATCCTGCCAATATTCTAAAAAAGAGCATCTCTTTGCCCTAAATCTTATGCCATTAGAGTAAACCCCTGCCTCAATCTCTTGTTTCCAAGTTCCTGAAAACTCACCAAAGAACTCTATTAGTATATTATAGTTACCATTAAGAATATTTTTATTTATACAAACCTTCTTACCTTCAATGTAAAGCCCCTCTTCATTTAGTTTTCCAATTGGTGATCCATTAAGTTCTTTATTCTTGTAAAACTCAATTAAAGGAAATTTGAATTTGTAGTTCTTTCTAAGTTTTTTATCTACTTCATTGTCACGATCATTATGGTAATTTAAAACTAAGCTATATTTTCTTGGATCAACACTGAAGTCATCGAATGGATATGATGAAGCGAAACACTTTGTACTAAAACTTAGAAGCAAAAGGATAAAGTTAATTTTAAGATTCATTATATATTTCCTACTAATGACGAATATAATTATTAGATTTAAAAGTACTTAACTAATTATAGGCTGCATCTGGAAGTAATCAAAATGATTTTATTGATTTCTTTAAAGTAGAATGTTGAGAAGATAAAATACAGAATAGAAATTAAGTCTATAAGTTCTTATCTCTCAAGATATCTTCAATAACGTCTTAGAAAGAGTCCATTAAAAAAATCACAGAAAATCAGTGGCGAATAGATAAGAAGTTTTTTGAGAAAGAAAGATAGTAGCAGTGGTCCCTACTAACAAGAAATCTTCGGCCTAAAGACATTTCCAGTATTTAGGCCACAGATTTATCGAGGACTAGTCTAAGCTAATACCTGTCTTAGTTGTGTATAAGTAACCAGAAATAGTATCTTCTACTTCACAGTCATGACCATTGATTAGTGGAAAATCAATTCCATTTTCTAGAACTTCTTCTAACTTTAATCCACAAAGTCCGTGTTCGTTGTACATTTGGATGCTTTCAGCAGAGATAAATGCCTTACAAGTCATCATCGAGTCTGTCTCTACTCTAACGACGTCGGCAATAATTTGCGCTTCGTAAGTCGAGCAAGCAAAAGAATTTGTTGTAAATAATGAAAAAAGAGCGATAAAAGAAAGAAATTTCATAGTGTCTCCAGAAGTAATTGATTTAGCCTTTATTATCTAAGTTCTAGTTAAGTGTAAAGTGCTTAAGAACTCTTAACAGGATCATAATATAATTGTAATTTTTTCAAGTTAAGCTCTGTATAACGTTTGAGATACATTTTTATGGTATGTCTAAGTCTATGAAAAATAGTGAAATACTACCTGAAATTCTACTCTCCAGAGATGTAACGAAAGTCTTTGCCATGAGTGGAGCAAATAATGAAGAACTTCTAAGTGAATTAGAAAAGTGCTCACAGATTGAACTAACAATTGTTAAGAATGAATACAACGCCATTTTTATGGCAATGTCTGTTTATCTCAAAACGAATAAACTTGCTGCCGTTATTACAACATCTGGTGCGGCCATTTTAAATACCTTACCTGCAGTAGCAGAGGCCTTCACATCACAAATTCCACTGCTAGTTATAGGCGGTCAGATTGATCAGAAAATGGAAGGAGTTGGCGCCTTTCAAGATAACTCAGGAAGAGGAAATTCAATTGATGTCCTTGAGATGTTTAAACCCGCAACAATTTCTGCCGCTAGAATAGAAAGAAGTGAAGACTTTGTTTCAATGATTGAAGAATCTATTGATGAAGCAATTATCAAAAGAGCACCTAGTGTCCTACTCATTCCTAAGAATATAGTGAATGCGAAATGTTCAAAAAAAGTGAAGAACTTTAAAGTTCTAAATTCTCCAATTGAAAAGATTGATTTTGAATATCAAATTGACCTAATCATCCTAGGGGAAGAACTTCTTCATTTAAAAGATAAGTCTAAAATTCTATCTTTAATTAAAGAGCTAAACTGTAAAGTTGCAACGACTCCTTTAACTAAAGGGCTCTATGATAACAAAGCATCAAACTTTATTGGAGTCATCGGAGTCATGGGAAATGATTCTCTTCTAGAAGAATTGCCTAAGGCCAAAACAATTTTACTACTTGGAACAAATTGGGATGTTATCTCAAGGTTTGAAATAGAAAATAAATTAATCGATAAGAATATTCTTTCAATTGGTTCCGTAGAGCACTTTATTTTTTGCAAAACCTATAAGCACTATAATTTTGATAGCGCTACTTATGTTGATGATAATTATTCTAGAAAACTAACGACTCTTGAATATGAAGAAATTGATCTCAGCAAAGAGATATATAATTGGAAAGGTATACTACATACAATTGATGCATTCATTGAAAATGACGCTGATTTATTTATTGATGCAGGAAATACTGGAGCTCAATGTGTAAATCATCTCTCCCCTAGAGGACTCGGATCTTTTCATCTCTCTCTTGGACAAGGTGGAATGGGAAATAGCTTTGGCTCAGCAATTGGGTGTTCTACAGCGACAAAGAAAAGAAGCTATATTTTCACAGGAGATGGCTCTTTTCTTATTAATGGACTAGAGATTCACACCGCCGTTCAAAAAGAGCTTCCATTGGCCATCTTCATTTTTAATAATAATTCTCATGGAATGTGTAGAGTGAGAGAAAATATTTTTCTCGGAGGGCAGACACAACTAAATAATTTTGAACAATCAAATTATGCCGCTGGGATGAAGGCAATGTTTCCGTCAATACTGGCCTATGAAGTCCACAATCAAGATGAACTCTTAGCGTCGCTTAAAAAATTAAATGAAAATGAAGATAAAATCATTGTTATAAATATTAATATTCAAGATACCGAAGTTCCTCCATTTAGGACTTTTACAAAATCAAAACTGGAGCCTAAAGATGAGCTTAGATAATATTGAAGGTCTAAAGAGAATTGAAACGACTGGTAAAGATGAGATGGGTGGCATTGTTGCCGATCTAACTCACGCGGTCTACCCACATGATGAAGTCTATGGAGACTACTGCCCTATTCAAAGCTATATCGACTGTCCTCCTGAAAAGGTTTTTGAATATATGTCGCATCCTTACAGTCTCGCAGAGTGGACATATAGTATGAGAGAATTTCAAAAAGTAAATGATAGTGGACTCTATGTTGGTAAAGATAAAATTGGAGAGAATACAGATATTTACTTCAAAGTCGAATCTAATAAAGAGGCCCTACTCGTAGACTACCACTGTGCCTGGGACCAGGGAGAGGATCTTTGGATGATCTACTTAAATAGAATCGTTCCTGCGCAAAGAGTTCTTAATAAACCGGGCTCAATAGTTTTTTGGCAAAACTGTAAACATCCTTACTATGCAAATAATCCATACCCACAGAAGGCCCCAGAAGGAAGACCATGGGTAGGAAACTTTTGGGATATGTTCTATGCCGGACATGTTGTAGAGCTAGAGAATTTAAAACGAATTCTAGAGTATAAGCATGCCAATAATTTACCAATGACTCCAAGTATAGGATAAGAAAATGAGCATGGGACTTGTAGATATTGAAGAAATTCTTCCAGCGAAAATTGTCGATAATTCATTCTTTGGTGATGCTTTTAAAGAGAATCAAAATAGAATGTTCAAAGGCTGTGTAGAAAGACGTCATATCGGTGATAAAGAGCAATCTGTAGATTACTTTGCGAGTGCTGCAAAGAAGTTACTCGAAAGAAATGGACTCCAGGCCCAAGACGTCGATATGATCTTAACTAATGTCTCTGTTCCTGATCATATATTTACAGGCAGTGGCGCAATTCTAAATAAGAAAATTGGTGGCAAGGCAAAGTGGATATTTGATCTGCATAATACTGGCTGTGTCTCATTTATTTATATGATGGAAGTTGCAAAGTCTTTCATGTTAAGTCATGGAGTAAAGAGAGTTCTCCTATGTTCTGGTCAAACGGCCGGGGGAAGAATTTTTGCAAAAGAAGAGAATAAGAACCTTCCTCAGTCAGCGATACCAGGAGATGGTTTTGCCGTGGCCCTATTTGAAGAAACTGAAAGCAGAAAAGTCTTGGCCACTGTGCAAGAAGTATTTCCAGAAAACTCTGAAGATATGAAGGCCAACTACGCTGGTAAAGATCACTGGGAAGCTCGCTCAGAAGTGGGCAATCTTGAGTTTCCCGAAGAAAAAGTCACTCAAATCATTGGCAGAGGAAATAGATTAGTTCCTAAGATGATTTATCAGGCATTAAAAGAGGCCAATCTAAAAGTAACTGAACTGGATTACCTGATAACAAATCAGCCTAATTATCTATTCTTAAGAAACTGGAGAGAAGCTGTTCTTCTACCGCAAGAGAGACATTTAAATACTTTTTCAAAGTACTCCAATCTATTTGGAGCGGGTATCCCTATTACACTTGCTGAGGCAAACAAAGAGGGCAAATTTAAAGAGGGTGACTTGATCTGCTTAGCAGGCTTCTCCCACGCTGGAGACTATGCTGCTGCAACTTTGATAAGATGGTAACGGCAAGGGCCTAGTGGCCCTTTTTTATTTTCTTAAAGAATTTGATATCTTCAATTTCATCATATTTTACAATTACTGAAAATTCATCACTCGTAATTCCATTTTTCCAAATTGATTTAGGAATATGAGAAAAAGATGATTGATAGCGAAGGTCGACATCAAAAGAGTAGTTCGCAATTTCATCTAAATTCATTCCATAGAGGAAGTTTGACAAACGTATTGTGACAGCTTTTTTCTCATCCCCTACTGATGGAACAAGTAGAGGGGCCTGATTAGAACTTAAGTTATAATTTCTTTTAATAACAAGCTCTTTACTTGGTAGTCTCTTAGAAGAGTCCCACCAAGTCCCATCAACTTCTTTCAATAATCTATTTGTTTCATCTTTACTTACAGGTTCCAGAGATTGAAGAGTTTTAGCTAACCACACAGTCATATGCTTATTGAAACTCTCACTAGAAAATGCAAGTTTATTATTTATAATATTAGAAGCAATTTTTGCTCCCAATAAATTAGAGTATAAATCTTCAGGAGAATAAGCAGAAACAGTCTCATCAAATAATTCAATACTTCGATATCCATGCCACTGTGAAATCTCATGTGCTACTGCCATTTGATAGGCCTTTCTCGCCGCCAAATTTGAAGCTAGAAACCAAATTTCCTTTTTCGAAAACTTTGATCGGTCAAACTTCTTCAGCTTTATTCTTGCCTCGCCAAGCTCTTTTCTTAGGTTGACAGTTTTTTCTTGCCCCAAGTTTTCATAGAAGAAATAAAATAGAGCAATGGTTAGATCTGCTGTATCACGAACATGGGCCATATCTAGAAAACCACCTCGCTTAGTGTAGATAAGTCCATTATTCTCTTTATCACTGCGATGTTTTTGCTTAAAAGAGCTTTTTGTAAAAGCAGATGCGTTATAACTATGAGAACCTATATCTTCGATAGACACAGTATTTGCAAGAGTAATCAGAGGAATTGGAAGTGCCCCTAATTGAACCTTGTGATCAGTTCCAAAAGCACAGCATGGCCTTAATGTATCTGGTAATTCAAACTCTGCATTCTTTCTAACTTCAAAATTCCAAGACTGCCCTTCACTTGTAGTTTCATTGAGCATATTAAAGATCGAATCGTCATCTGGTGTGATGTCAGAAGTCCACTGTAGACTGGAACAACCCGTCAAAATGCATAATAGAAAACAAAATAAACTCTTTCTCATAAAAACTTTCCATGATAATTTAATAGTCATAATTATAGAGTACTCATCAGCGAAACGCCACACTAGGGTTTAATTTTGAAATATATTTTCCTTCTTACCTTTCTTCTTTTTTCTGTAAATAATTAGGCCATTGCTAACGATGATGATAGTTTTCTCGATATCGTTCTTGAAAAGCTAGGTCTTGATGGTGAAAAATTTGATGAAGATAAACTAATTGACTTCAGCGTCATACCGGGACCTTTCTACAGCCCTGAAACCTCCCTAGGACTTGGAGTATCGGCAGTGGGACTCTATCGTCCGGACAAAAGTGATAAACAAACACAACTGTCCTCTCTTGTCATAAATGGATTCCTAACTTTAAACGGAACATTTGGCATTGGCATCCAAAACAAGACATTTTTAAATGAAGATAGTCTTAGACTCTATATTGATGGTAAGGCCCATCATTCGGTGGAGTCCTATTATGGAATCGGAGACGATACTAATAGAAATGATGGAAATGCTTTTGACTATAATAAAGACCAATTTGAAATTGAACCAACTTTATTAAAGAAATTTGCTAAGAATTCTTTTTTTGGACCTCTAATTCATTTAAATTATACTAACGGAAATGATGTTCAGCCATCAGCGAATTTGGTGACGCCAAACACTTTGCAAACTACTGACTTCCCAAATAGTTCAACTATTGTTGGAATTGGTCTAAGAGCATTTCACGACAGTAGAGACTTTGTTCTGAATGCTACGACTGGTCGCTTTATTGATCTATCATTTACACAATATGATGATGCCATTGGAAGTAAGGCAGACTTTTCTAAGGCCGCTTTTGAATGGAGTGAGTACTTCTCTCTCGATAAAGAGAAGTATAATATCTTGGCCTTTCAAATAAAGTCAGAAACTAATAATGGCGATATTCCTTGGGATCAATACGCTCTTGTGGGTGGTTCTAACGGCCTTAGAGGATACTACGAAGGCCGCTATAGAGATAGTACAATGGTTCTTACGCAAATTGAGTGGAGAAAAGAAATACGAAAACCTCATGGTATTGCTGTATGGGTTGGTGGTGCGATGATGGGAAAATCCTACTCTGATCTGTCAGACTCAAGAGTTTTAAAAAGTATCGGTACTGGCTACAGACTTCAAGTTAAAGAGGGCGTGAACGTACGCTTTGACTATGGAATTGCTGATGGAGAAAGTGGCTTCTACATGAATATTGCAGAGGCCTTCTAATTACTTTTTTAATTGCCAATAGACTTGAACATTAAATAAAACCATAAAGAAATCTATAGCTGTCATAATGATGCTTTTTAAACTAATCCACAGAAGTGGAAATTGAGAGTCTTTAATTTGTGGCAATAAAGCAAAATCAAGGCCCATTACAATTAGTGAAAAAACTGCAATAAAAGCAGTAAGACCTTTATTCTTCTTAGCTAATTCAATACTCTTTTTGAAATAACTATCATCCTTATAAGAAGGGTCTAAAACTAATAGCGGTGCATAGAAAAGAAAAACTAATGCGAAAAGCCCCGGAAGAACCAGAAGAAAAACTCCCCCTAAAAAGAATAAGGTGTAGACAATATTTACACGCAAATAAATAAAGAAGCGTCCCCAAAAGTTAGAATAGATACTTGTTTCATCTTGAGAAATAATCTGTAGACCCTTTCTAATAAGAGCGGCCGTTATAAAGTAAGTAAATAGTAACTCTACAACGGCAAGGATTTGTTCGAATGTAACATTTCCTTGTGAAAAAGAAGTTCTCAAAAAATCAACTGTGATCGAAAAGGCCAAAAATAGTATGAAGTATATATAATTGTCTAAGACAAATTTAACAAGATTTCTAGAACCGAACTGCAGAGAATTCTTAAACATTAAATTGCCTCAAATGTACGCTTAGATTTATTCTTTCTAACACCAGGAACTGGAAAGATTCTATTATGAAAAGATATATATACTCCCGGCTTTAAAATTTTAGAAGCAAGTAGTGCCTCTGTAACATTTTGACGAGCATCACTATCATCAAAGCCCATCGGCTTCATTGCTCCTGTAAAAACAACCGGACGATCTAAGTTCTTCAAATATTTTTGGCAAGTTTCAGCTGTCTTGGCCATAGTATCAGTTCCGTGTAGAACTATTATTGGCCAACCTTTTGATAGTTGAATCTCAATCGTTTTCGCAATTAAGGTTCTATCGTAGTCAGTCATATTTAAAGAATCTTTGGCAAGGAGCGCATGAACATGAAGACGCGTATATGGCATGCGTAACTTTTCCAATATCAAATGCTTGATAATTGACTCTTTATTCTCTAATGACCCATCGTACTCATCATATGACTTTTCAATTGTGCCACCAGTCGTAATTACGATTACATCCTGAGGAGTATTAGGAAACTCCATATCTAAGTCAATTGTCATATATTTTCAACCAGTTACAGTATTTATCTATTCATTTATATTTATAATCACAATTTCGCCTAAAATTACTCTCTTTGTAAAGCGCCAACCCTTGACGCTAGAGAATTTACAACCATATTGGTTAAATCAATAAATTAATGAAACTCACATAGGAGATTAACATGACACAAAGAAAGGGGAATATTTCAGTAAATACAGCTGATATCTTTCCAATCATTAAAAAATGGCTTTACTCAGAGCATGATATCTTTATTAGAGAATTAGTAGCTAACGCGACTGATGCAATAACAAAAAGACACACGCTTTCAAGAAATATGAATGTTGAGCTTCCTTCTGGCTCGATCAACATCACAGTTAATAAGGACGAAAAAGTAATTTCAATTTCAGATAATGGAATTGGTATGACTGAAGAAGAAGTTGAGAAATACATTGCTCAGCTAGCTTTCTCTGGTGCAGAAGAATTTGTAAATAAGATGAAAGATCAAGGCGCTGAAGATGGTCAAGATATAATCGGTAAATTCGGACTAGGTTTCTACTCTGCATTTATGGTTGCGAGCAAGGTTGTTGTAGAGTCTCTTTCAATGAATGAAGGAGCTAAGGCCGTAAAATGGACCTGTGAAGGTGATACAGAGTACTCTTTTGAAGAGTCTGACAAATCAAGTGTAGGAACAACAATTTACTTACATGTTAATGACGATGAAGAAAGTGTTGAGTTTTTAAATGAATGGAAACTAACTCAAACTCTTAGAAATCACTGTGATTATATGCCATACCCGATTGGTGTTCTAGATGAGTTAAAACCACCTCAAAAACCGCTAAAAGAAGATGGTACAGTTGATGAGGATGCTCCTGCTGTTGTTGCGGCCCCTGTAATTATCAATGAAACTAAACCTATTTGGAAAAAAGATCCAAAAGAGCTTACTGATGATGATTATAAGGAATTCTATAGAAAGCAATTCCCTACTGACTCAGATCCTCTTTTTTGGATTCACTTAAAAGTTGACCATCCATTTACTCTAGAGGGTGTTTTATTTTTCCCTAAAATCAACCCGATGAAACATCAAGTTGAAAATAATATGAGACTTTACTGTAAGCAAGTCTTTGTATCTGACAATGTTAAGAATATTATCCCTGATTTTCTCTCATTACTAAAAGGAAGTATCGACTCTGTTGATATCCCATTAAACGTTTCTAGATCTTCACTGCAAGGTGATCCTAACGTAAAGAAGATCTCGAACTATGTTGTAAAGAAAGTCGCAGAGGCCCTAAAGCTTCTTAACAAGAAAGACCGTGAAAAGTATGAAACAATCTGGAATGATATTCAACTATTCATCAAGTATGGTTGTGTAAGTGATACTAAATTTGATGAGTTAATGAGAGAGAGAGTTATCTTTAAGAACTCTGAAAACAAGTATGTTACTCTTGCTGAATACTCAGCTTCGCACCCAGAAAAGTATGCAGAGAAACTAAAAGGAAAAGTTCTCTACTTTGATAAGGACAAATCTGATGTTGCATTAAGAAAACAACTTCTTGCAGAAGGTATCCACGCTATAGAGTGTGATGACCACATTGATCCTCACTTCTTCCAGCATACAGAGTCACACAAAATTGGTGATGAAGCGATTCAATTTGTTTCTGTAGACTCAGAGATTGGGAATCTATTAGAAACTGAAAATACGACAGAAGAAGATATTCGTATAAAAGAGCTTTTCTCAAATATTCTTTCACCACAGAAGGATGAAAAAGAAAAGAACCCAATGGCAAATGAAGTTGAGATCTCAAAGTTCTCTAATGCAACGACACCGGCCTACTTTAAAGTAGACGAGCAAATGAAGCGTTTTGCAAAGATGGCCCAGAGTATGGGACAAGAGACTTCTATTTTTCCGACTAAGAAAACATTAGTTATTAACCCTGCAAACCCACTCATTCAAAATGCTTTAAAGATTCACGACAAAGGTGGAAACGAAATGCTTGTTTCTAAATTATGTCACCATGTTGAAGATTTAGCGCAAATATCAAGTGAAGGTTTAAAGTCTGAAGAAAAAGAATTATTCATTCAAAGAACTCAGGACTTAATGCAAGAACTAACTACTTTAGCTCTATAAAGAAAAGGCCACCTCTTTAAGCCCAAAAAGAGGTGGCCTTTGTTTCACTTAACCAATTAGCTTTAGTGCTGCTTGGCCTTGCGAGTTAGCTTGTCCCAGTACTGACGTACCAGCATTTTTCAAAATATTTAATTTAGTATTTTCAGCTGTTGCTGCTGCAAAATCTGTATCTCTAATTCTGGAGTTAGCAGAAGATAGATTTTCAGATGTTACTTGCAAGTTTGTAACAGTTGAAGTCAGTCTATTTTGAGTTGCTCCCAAGAATGCTCTTTGTCCAGAAACATTTTGGATTGCATCGTCCAAGGTTTTAAGTGCAACTTGTGAACTTTCTTTAGAAGTTACATCAAGTCCATCAACACCTAAACCGGCTACAGTTGCTACCGTAGCATCTGAAGCGTAAGAAATTCTATCTTCAAAGTCATTATTGTTAATGCCAATTTGAAAATCTAACTTCTCCCCTTGTCCGTTTAAAAGCTTCTTTCCATTGAACTCAGTTACCTGGGAAATCCTCTCGATTTCACTTTTAAGGTTCTGATACTCAAGGTCAGTAAACTTTCTCTCAGTATCGCCAACTGTATCAGAAGCAGACTGTACAGACAGCTCCCTCATTCTCACTAAAATACTACCGATTTCATTCAGTCCACCTTCGGCGGTTTGAATTAGTGAAATACCATCATTAGCATTTCTTTCGGCCTGATTTGTTGAACGAATTTGAGATTTTAATTTCTCAGATATCGCCAAACCAGCAGCATCATCAGCAGAACGAACAATTCTTGTACCAGAAGAAAGTTGATTTAAAACTTTTCCCTGTTGATCATTTGTAGCTCCCAATGTCCTCTGTGCGGCCAAGGAAGTCACATTTGTACTAATTCGTAATCCCATTTAATCCTCCGTAATTTCTTCCTTACTGGAAATTAGATTGGGACTCCTTCCACAATTCTTACAGTAACTATTACGTCACAAGATTCAACAAATCTTAATCTTTATAGTAATCTTAAGGGAATTTTAAAGTTGGTTATGTAAGGCTAATTAACTGTTGTAGTAAACTCAAGTGATTGTATGAACTTAATCTTCTTCCCTTCTTTTATTATTGGATCAGAGAACTCAGAAGTTTCATAAACTAATTCTATACACTTTTTAAAAGTTCGACTTAACTCAGATTTAGAAGATATTTTAGTAACAAGAACTTTGCCATCATTATAAATGTCAAAACTAACATCTACTTTCTTATGAATTCCTTGCTTGTCCTTATACTCTATCTGAAAACACTTTTTGGCCTTTGGAATTATTTTATTTGCTGTTATATTTAGCTTCTCTTCGACTTTACGAGGAACAGGTTCTTTCTTTGAAAGAGTAGAACAAGAACTAATAATTAAAAGAATGAAGACCAATGTATATTTCATACAGATATTATACATATAGAAAATAAGAAATAAACTCTTTATAAAAAAACTCCTCCCATCATAGGAGGAGCACAAATACTAGTTCACAGAACGACCTAATAACATTTTTTCAGGGAGAACCCGTTGCTCTAAGATCTCTCCAGAGACAAGGGACTTTACGGCCTCTAGATTTTGATTGATAATCTCTCTTCCGTGAGTATGGCTACGCTTTAAATAAGCGACATTTTCTTCTTTACGCTCAAGCTCTTCTTTACAATTAATACAAAGCTCCGCAGTTGGTCTCGCTCTCAATCTTTTAATGCCTATTTCCTCGGCACATTCCTCACACTCTCCGAAACTACCAGCTTCAATTCTTGCTAGAGCGGCATCAATTTTCTTCATAAAGAAGTTTTGTCTGCCATGAAGTTTAAGTTGTAATTGCTCATCTCTTTGCTTTATAGATAAGTCTATCTCATCACCTGAATTGTCTTGAGCGGCCAATTGATCAAGTTTATACTTTTCTAATTCATTGATTCGCTTCATTTCATTAAATAAAATTTTAAACTCTTCTAATCTTCTTGCATCCATGTCATCTCCGATGTGATGTAGGAGAAGTTGTTCTTAACTTCTCTTAAGCTCAAAACAAGAATAACAAAGATATTGCACTCAATTGCCCGCAACGAGTAAAGACTATGTCAAGTTTATGTAAAAAAGGCCTAGAATATCTAGGCCTTAGTATTTCCTTAATTATTTTTAGATTTTTTAAAGACCAATCCCCATATAAGACTTAGTCTCACTACTCTTTGCACTTAGCGTGACAATATTATCATCACCAGGGTTAGTATTTAGTAGAGAGGACTTAATATTTTCATTAACAATCTCTTTACCATGAGTATGACTTCTCTTTTGGTAAAGAACTTGATCTTCTCCTCTTTCTTGCTCTTCTTTACAACAAATACACATCGTGGCAGTTGGTCTAGCAAAGAGCCTATCTGTAGAGATATCTGCACCACAATCTAGACACTCTCCAAAAGTTCCATTATTAACTCTCTCAAGTGCTGCATCAATTTTCTTCATATAGAATTGCTGTCTACCTCTTAACTTTATGAGCAGCTGATTTTCTCTTTCTCTTAAAGTCTGATCTACTTCATCACCACTTGTAGCGACAAGGGACTGATCTACTTCTCTACCGAGATTCTCTAGAGTATTATTTCTTTTAATCTCCATAAAAAGTAGTTTGAATTGTTCTAGAGTTTTGCTGTCCATAGTAATCTCCTATATGTAATTAACCTTCATAGTTTTTTGTTTCGAGTAATCATCCTGATATGCTCTTTGGAAATCCGCCATCCTAGTGGTTTCCAGTTGTGAACACATATTCCAATTTCCGTGCCAAGTTTTTAGGAGTAAATATATCGACACCAAGGGTCAAAAAGGGATTTTAGGACAAATTGATACTGAATTGAGAGACAAAAAAGCTCCAACGAGATCTATTTAGATGGATTCTTAACTATTTACAGGACTTTCGCCCTAAGATGAAGCTACCGCTCTCACACAGAGTTATATCCTGGTGACGGTCAAAGTGCAGTCCACTAAGGTCGTAAACTCTCTTTAGAGGAAGTTGTCGCTTTGCAAGTATTGGCCAAGTTACAGTAACTGACTCAAGCGCATTCTTTATATCAAGGCCAAAGTGCATTCCAAATTCACTTTGAGAAGGTTGTGGGCCTGTTAAGTACTCAACCCATCTCTTTTGAGTAAAGTTTGCAGTCTTCACTTCAATCATAGAACCCCAGCCATTAGTATTGGCCTTCTTTCCTTCAAGGTAAAGTCTAATTGATCTACGCCCTTCTCTTAACATTTTATTTCTATAAACATAGATACGGCTAGGTATATCAGATTTTCTTATATTACTTTGACCAGTAATGAAGTCCATATTGCCATCACGGTCTACATCTATAGTAATAACACCTGATGGATTTAAAATATCGATCTTCGCGTCTTTGGCAAAATCTTCAAAGCCGTGATCGGCCAACTGTTCAAAATAAATTAATCTAGTGTATGGAGGATGACCTGAGTTTTCAACTAGAACGTCTATTAGCCCATCGTTGTTAAAATCAGTAAACACCGCTCTTCTATCACTATGAGTCCAAACTTCTTTATCATCATCTTCAACATATTCAGATCTAAGAAATTTTGGAGGAAAGCTATTAGTACTCCCCGTCAGAAACGATGAACGATCTTTATTTTCAGAATCATAGGAGTGCGAAGATTCGCCGACCATAATATCAATAATCCCATCATTATTATAATCAGTACAAAGAGAGAATAATGTATTGCCACCACCCCTAGAGTCTAGCAATCCAAATGAATCTCTACTAAAACCAGAAATTTCACCGAAGTCTTTAAAAATTCTATCTTTGTTCTTACTATCGTAGAGGTTGAGCCACATCTTGTTGTCGTGCCCGCCAGAAGAAGAAGTTAGAATATCAGGGAATCCGTTTTGATCGACATCACAAGTGCTAGTAGAGAAAGTAGGCTTCGCATTTACATAAGCATTATTGGCCTTACTAAAGCGACTCTCCTCCTCTAAGAGGTAGCTAACTTCCTTATAATCAAAATTCTTATAACCTTTATATAGACGATCTGGAGAAACTCTTGGAGGGCTCTTGGTATAATCAAGCCAGTTGCCTTCGTAAACATCAATATTCCCATCTAAGTCATAATCTATTAGTGAGATAGAAGAAGTAGGTCTTGGAGTGAGTTTTTTCTTAGAAGGTATTTGCTTATAGTAGACTCTACCTTGTTTTTTATAACCTTTAAAAACCTTCAGAGCTTCTCTAGGGAGCGAAGACTTAAGATTTAATGTTCCAGCTATCAAATCTAAAATACCATCTTTATTAACATCAAAGAATGATAAGTAACTTGCCCGAACAGTCATTTCAAAAGGATTGTAATCAAGTAGCTTATATTTCTTTGTCTCAGGAACGTAGATGAAGAATTTTGGTTGAGAGTAGAATAACGGCAAAGTCACAAGATCAGTATAACCATCTAAATCAAAATCAATGGCATATAACTGCGTTGCACTTTCTCCCATCAATCCTACTTGTTCAGTAATGTCTTCAAAGTAAGTTCCTGAACCTTGATAAGTCGGACCAGAAGGAATTGAAACCTTTACCGGAGCTGGCTTCTTTTTTTCTTTTT
This sequence comes from Halobacteriovorax sp. HLS, assembly GCF_004006665.1. NCBI lineage: Bacteria > Pseudomonadati > Bdellovibrionota > Bacteriovoracia > Bacteriovoracales > Halobacteriovoraceae > Halobacteriovorax > Halobacteriovorax sp. HLS. The sequence continues at coordinate 560,390 of NZ_QOCL01000009.1, read as the reverse complement.
TAAATAGCCGTGGAATTTTTTCCAAAGTTCCACAGCTAGTTACAAGAATAAGTGTTAAAAGTAAGTATTTAGTCATTCATTAATAATCGATGATATCTAATCCATAACCGTCATAGCTACATACTGCGGCCGAGACTTCTTTAGTTAGTTTATCATAGTTATTAGTCATACCTTTTAAATTCGCAACGAATTTCTGTTTAGACTCTTTAATTACTAATTTAGTCATTCCAAGAACGTAATCTTTTTTATCTTGAGGAACATCGTCTTTTTCTAAGATCGCTGTTGTTCTAGAAATTACACAAAGAATAACGTATAGCTCAACTGCCATATTAGAAAGTCTTCCTTGAGGATATTCGTTTCCAATAATATTCTTACCGTACTTGATAAGCGTATTCTCTACTTGAATTGCAAATGAAGCCATTAAAGAGGAGAAGTTATTGGCATACTCTTCTAGCTCTGGATGAGCTTTAGTCAACGCCTTAGAAGCAATCATTTTAGAAATTCTATTCTTTGCAAAGTCAGAAAGAACACCTAATGACTTAATAGGATCTTTAAGTGCCGACGCTACATCAGAAACTTTCCCAAGATCTTTTAAATTCTCTGATGGACCTTTAATACCTGAAAGAGCTAAGAAACATCTTAAAATCTCATTAGTCCCTTCGAAAATAAGATTAATTCTAGAGTCTCTCATGATTCTTTCATAAGGATACTCTTTCATATAACCATTACCCGCCGCAATCTGAAGTCCAGTATCAACAACACTCCAAAGGGATTCAGAACCATAGATCTTACAAATAGCCGTTTCCAAGAAGTAGTTATCCATTCCCTTAATCATATTTCCAGTAGTCATGTAAACTATACTTTCTGTTGCATAACAACGAGCTGCCATAAATGCTAACTTCTCTTGTATTAGACCAAAGTCACTTATAGGAGCTCCAAATTGCTGTCTTCCCTTAGCATGTTCAGTGGCCATCTTTAGAATAGTCTTCATTCCACCAACGCAACCTGCTCCAAGAGAAAGTCTACCAGAGTTGAGAACGTTCATGGCGATCTTAAATCCCTTACCTAGTTCTCCTAAAACATTTTCCGCAGGAACTCTAACTTTATCGAGATAAACAGCACGAGTCTCAGATGCTCTGATTCCCATTTTATTTTCTTTCTCACCAAAAGTTACACCTTCCATATCTTTTTCAACGATAAAACAAGAAATCTTCTCAACAGTTTCTCCGTCTTTTTCATGATCTGTTTTACAGAAAACAGTATAGAAATTAGCAGTTCCAGCATTTGTAATCCAAAGCTTTTGTCCTGTAATTGTATATGAACCATCATCGTTTAAAGTAGCTTTTGTCTTTATCGAATAAGCATCCGACCCTGAACCTGGCTCAGTTAAACAAAATGAAGCTAATTGCTCACCGCTTGCTAAAGCTGGAAGCCACTTCGCTTTTTGCTCCGGAGTCCCTTCGTTTAAAAGTGCTCGATAACCAATTGATTGGTGCGCACCAAGCATTGTAGCTGTAGAACCATCCATCGATGCCACTTCAGCAAAAACTCTAGAGTAAAGAGAGTAATCAAGCTCCATTCCCCCAAACTCTTCCGGTACCGCAAGTCCACAAAGACCTAACTCGGCCAACCCTTGAATTACTTCATCAGGAATCTTCGCCTCATGGTCAAACTTCTCACCATCAATTGCATCTTCACCATACTTAGAAATAGCAGAACACATCTCTTTGGCCATCTCTACTTGATCATTACTGAAATGTGGAAAAGGAAAAACAGCATCCTCGTTGATCTCACCAAAAAATAGGCTCCCTACAACCGAGTCAAACGCTCCACCATCTTTATCCACATTGTACTTAGAATCAGTTTCATCACTCATTTTAAATCCTTAGACTTCATTTATTAATTGCAAAAATTTTAACTCTTTATAGTGAAATGTGACAACAATAAAAAATAACCGACCAATTCAATCAGAAGATAGGCAAAAAAAACCGAATAAAGTTACTTGAAGCATATAGTCTAAACCCTTAAAATAGTAATGATAATAAAGATATAAGATAAAAAAATTTACTTTACTAAAAAGCTGGATCTTTTAATGACGAAAAAGAAAAAAGGAATTTTCTCAAAACTCAAAGAAAAGTTTTCTAAATCAGATGTTGAATTTGAAGATGAATACGAATTTGAAGATGAACTCGAAGAAGAGTATGAAGAGGAATACCTTGAACAAGAAGTTGGAGATTCAACTGGTGAGATAAAAGTATCTGAAGAGTTATTAGCGAAATCTAGTGAAGGAACAAATCATAATATAACTTTTGATTCCCTCGAAAAAGATGAAGACGAAATTGAAGACCTACTCAACCACAGAGATGACACAGAAGATGTTCCATCAATACAGGCCGACAGCGAACAAGACGATGAAGAGGAAGAAGAATTCTTCCCTACTGAGTTTAAGGTTAGTGAGCAACAAAAAGAAGAATTGAGTGAGCTTGAAGCCCCAGTCGAACAAAGCCTCTCTGAAGAAGAATTACATGATGATCAAGAGTACGAAGAAGTAGAACAAGAGGATGAAGAGTACGAAGAATACGAAGACGAACTCTACGAAGCTCATCCACCAAAACAAAGTGTTCAACAGAGATTTACAAATTTTCTTTCTAATATGAAAGATAAATTTCCTAAAAAAACACAAAGTAATATCGCTTTTGATGGCGGAACTATTGATGATAGCGAAGCTGGACTTAAGCCTAAAGTAAATATTGATGCACTTAAAAGTTTTTCATGGCCTCTTTTTGTAGAGAAGTCTTTTTCACCTGATACAAGACAAGTTATTCATAGGACTTTTTTAACGACTCTAATTCTTAGTGGAACGTATTATACTGGAAAGTTACTGGCAAGTTCAGTATCTGCTAAGTTTGTTCCTACCGAAGCAAAAACATCACCTCGTGTTGCTATTGCCCCAGTGGACAGCATGAGAGATCAAGGAAAAAGTATTGCCCAGGCCAACCTATTCAACACGATAGATCCACTTAAAACAGTAGAACCTAAAAAAGATGAAGGCCCAAAAATTGATGAGAAATTAGTTTGTGTAAAATCTAATAAAAAGTCCAAATTAAGAATCACACTTGTAAATACTATTGTTCTTCAAGACTCTGTAAAGTCTATTGCAGCAGTTCAACTTAGGGGAAAGAATGACATTCTAAGTATTCGAGAGGGAGATAGAATTCAATCAGATGCTCAGGTAGGAAAAATAGATAGAATGAAACTTGTATTTAAAAATCTAAATACTGGTGAATGTGAATATGTTGAGACTAAAGGACGGGAACCAAGAAATCCTAAACCAATTAATGTGGTTAGCAAAAAAAGAGGCGCACCACTATTAAATAAGTATAAAGACTCACGTATTAAGAATGTAGGAAACAACTTTAAGATTCAAAAGAAAGTAAGAGATGAAATGCTCTCTAATATAAGCGAAGTTCTAACTCAGGCTAGGGCCATTCAAATCAAAAACCCTGATGGAAGTCTCTCATTTAAAATGACAGAAGTTGTACCGGGATCTATCTACAGTAAATTAAATATCCAAGATGGAGATATTATTACTGGAATTAATGGAAAGAAATTTAACAATTTAAATGAAATTATGAATCTATTTGGAAAAATCAAAGAGGTTGACCAACTAGAACTATCTCTAAAGAGAGATGGTGTTGAACAAAATTTAGAATATAACTTTGAGTAAAACTCCAGGGACCGGAATTTATGAAAAATGCGACAATGACTGTTAGTACCTTTTTAACTATTGCTTTAATGGCAACTGCGCCTGCACAAGTAATGGCACAATTTAAACCTGGAAAGTTTAAATCTAAAACAAAGTACAATACTTCTAATAAATCTGCTACAAGCCTTATTAAGACTAAAGATGGATCAAGCGATTTCTTTGGTAGATCAAGTGACTCTTCTGAGATAGATGCATCTAAAGATAAGAAGTACGTTAACTTAAATCCAGAAACAGCATTTGGGCCTGAAGTTATTACGAGCTTTGATTTCCCTGATACTTCCCTAACCGACTTAACTAAGCACATGCAAAAGTTGACAGGAATTAATCTTATTTTAGATAAAGACCTAAAGGGTAAAGTTTCAATAATGGCACCTACAGCAATTACTGTGGGAGATGCATGGAAGGCCTATTTGACGGCCTTGAACTTAAACGGATATACGCTTGTAAAGTCTGGTTCTTTTTACAAAATCGTTAACGCTAGAGATATTAGATATACTCCAACAAAGATTTATACAGGAAATTTCACTCCTAATACTGACAACTATGTCATGAGAATTCTACCTCTAAAGAATATTAACTCTACTGAGGTAACTCGTTCATTTAGACCATTTATGTCTCGTTACGGTAGAATTATCGACATCAAGCAAACCAATACAATTATTGTACAAGATACTGGTGCTAATATTAATAGACTAACTAGGCTTATTAAGTTTATTGATGTACCAGGACACGAAGAATCTCTTCAGATCATGCCAGTTAAAAACTCTTCTGCGCAAGAAATTGCAAAGTTGCTTGATCAAATCTTTAAAGGAACTAAATCGAATTCAAAAGTTAGAACATCTAGCTCAAAGTCGACTCTTGTGTCTGATATAAAGTTAATTGCAGAACCAAGAACAAACTCAATTATCGCAATGACCAATGCAGAAGGTGCAAAACAACTTAGTGCCTTAATTGCGAAACTAGATGTAAAGCTAGTAAATTCTAGCTCTGGTCAAATTCATGTTTATTATTTAAATCATGGAACAAGTGAGACTCTAGCTAAGACTCTATCTAGCCTTGTCAGTTCAGCAAAGCCTGCAACGACGTCAAAGTCTAGGTTCTCAAAGCTTTCTAGCTCAAGTGATTCAAGCACTCTATTCAATGCTGAAGTTAAGATCACTTCAGACAAAGAAAATAATGCAATTGTTGTTACTGCCTCACCTACTGATTATCTAACGATCAAAGAAGTTATTAAGAAGCTAGATCGTCCAAGAGATCAGGTTTTTGTTGAAGGTATGATCATGGAAACGTCCGTAACAAAAGACCAAGGGTTTGGTGTTAATATTATCGGCGCTTACGGATCAGGGGCAACGGATAAAGCTGGATTCATTGGTAATGGAGGCGATTTATTTAATGTAATGACAAATAATATCACTGCACTTGGTGGACTATTCGTTGGTGGTGGTACCGGAGCAACTGTAACTCAAAATGTTGGTGGTACTGAAGTTAAAATTAAATCTGTTTCAGGTCTGATCACAGCAATAGCGGCCAATGCAGGAACAAATGTCTTAGCAACACCTCAAATTATGGCGCTAGATAATGAAGAAGCTATTTTTGAAGTTGGTGAAAGTATTCCAACAGCTGAAAGAACAAATGCTGCAAATGGATCATCTTCGACGTCAATTAAACAACAAAAAGTTGCTCTGACATTAAAGATTACTCCACAAGTAAATAAGGTAACGAGATTTATCAAACTTAAAATTGACCAGAAGATTGATGATTTCTCAAATAGATCACTCCCTTCTTCAGTTCAAAGTGAAGGTGTTGCAACGACGACAAGAAGTGCGATCACTTCTGTAGTTGTAAGAGATAGAGATACTATTGCAATGGGTGGTTTAATGAGAGATAAAGAAGCTGACATCACTTCTAAAGTCCCTCTTCTAGGAGATATTCCTGTACTTGGATGGCTCTTTAAGAATACGAAGAAAAGTGTAGAAAAGGTTAACCTTCTATTTTTCTTAACTCCTAAGATCATTGATGTGTACAACACGGCCAATGCTAAGAATGTTCAAGATCAACTAAATAGAAGAAGTACGCATTTAAAGAATGCATTGGGTGAGAAAGATCCATTCGCATCTACTGCTAAAGGTCTATATGATAAGGCCAAGAGACAAGAAGAAGGCCCTCTTTATGATGAAGAAGAAGCTGGAAAGTATAGAAGAGAAAATGAAGGACCAGGTATTGGAGATGACAAAAAGAAGATGGAAGACCCTCTTCTTGGAGACTCTGAACAAGTTCCAAACTATAATGTAATTGTACAAAAAGTTAAATCTAAAGCTTCGGCAACACAAAAATAAGGGGCTGTTTTGAAAATTTCAGAACACATGCTAGAGAAAGTTGAAGGACAAAAGGAGATGATTGGTCAGCTCCTTCTTCAACATACTACTCTTACAGAAGACCAACTTACAGAAGCACTTCATATTCAAGAAGAATCTGGAATGCTAATTGGTGAAATTCTTCTTAAAAAGAACTATATTCATCCGCACGATATAATTAAAGTTATTTGTCATCAGGTAAATATCCCATATATTACTGAGATAAATGTAGATGATATTGATCCTAATATTACATTTCAAATTCCGATCAACTATGCAAAAAGTCATGAGGTTCTTCCCCTACTAGAAACTGACTATACAATATCAGTGGCATTAACGGACCCATTTAATTTTGATGCGATTAACGACATCAGAGAAATCTTTAAAAAAGAGGTAAAGCTAGTAGTAGCTCATCCAATGAAGATTTCAGAAGCAATTAACAGAGTCTATGAAAAGGCCAATAGAAATATAGTTGACTCGCTAGAAGATGAATTTGAAGAGTCTCTCGACCTTGATGGACCAATCGATATTTTAGATGCAGGTGCTGACGAAGCGCCAGTTATTCGTTTTGTAAACTCGATCATTTTTAGAGCAGTAAAAGAAGGTGCTTCAGATATACATATCGAGCCTTATGAAAAAGAAACAGTTTACCGCTTTAGAATAAATCGAGTGATGAGAGAAGTTCTTAGGCAACCTATTAAAACTCACTCTGCCGTAAGTTCACGTATAAAAGTTATGGCAAAGCTTGATATTGCAGAAAAGAGATTGCCTCAAGATGGTCGTATTCCAATTAAGATGGCAGGTAAAGATATTGATATTCGTCTCTCTACTGTTCCAATCCAAAACGGTGAAAGAATAGTTATGAGGGTACTTGAAAAGAGTAATACAGTCTTAAAACTTGAACACCTTGGTTTTCATGGAAATGTTCTAAAGCAATTGCAAGAACTCGGATCTAGAAAACATGGAGTTGTCTATGTTTCAGGACCAACTGGTCACGGTAAAACAACTACCCTATTCGCGATGTTAGATGAGATCAATACTCCAGATAAAATGATTATTACAGTAGAAGATCCTGTAGAATATGAAGTTCCAGGTATATCGCAAATTCAGGTTAATCATAAAATTGACCTCTCATTTGCCATTGCATTGAGATCGATACTTAGACAGAACCCTGATGTAATTATGGTTGGGGAAACAAGAGATTTAGAAACTGCAGAAATGGCAATTCAAGCATCTCTAACAGGTCACTTTGTTCTTTCAACAGTGCATACAAATGATTCATTTTCGGCTCCTGGTCGACTCATTGACATGGGAGTTCAGCCCTTTCTAATTGCATCTTCACTGGCCGGAGTTTTGGCCCAAAGGCTAATCAGGACTTTATGTAATAACTGTAAAGTTCCACATAAGCCTACTCAATTTGATATGGAGATGATGGGCGTTAGAAATATTCCACCTGATGCAACAATTTTTAAGCCAAAAGGTTGCCCTAAGTGTAACTATGACGGATTTAATAGTATGACTGTTGTATCAGAGTTACTCGTTATTGATGACATTGTAAGGCCGCTCATTCTAAAGAAGGCCGACTCTGGAACTATAAAGAAGGCAGCAGTAAAAAGTGGTATGCAAACATTAAGAAGTGATGCTCTTTCAAAAGTATTTAAAGGAATAACATCCATAGATGAAATGGTTAGGGCCATCAATGAAGAAGATCATCACGACGATCATCAGCAGGATAAGAGTTAATGGCGATTTACGCTTATAAAGGTCTAGATAAAACTGGTAAAGAAATTAAGAGCTCTGTAAATGCAGAGAGTCTTACTACCGCCAAGTCTAAAATCCGCTCTAGTGGAGTCATGCTCATTGAAATAAGTGAGCAGAAGTCTCAAAATAAGAACTCTTCTAGTGGCTCAGGTTTAAGCTTTGGTCAAACAGTTTCAATTCAAGACTTGTCTCTCATGACAAGACAGCTTGCAACACTTATTAAGGCAAAGATACAAATTGTCGAGGCCTTTAGTGCCCTAGTTGATCAAACAGATAATCAAAAGCTAAAAATTATTTTGGCAGAAATCAAACAAAAAGTTAATGAAGGTTCTTCACTAGCAAAAGCATTATCAGACTATCCAAAAGTATTCGATAATGTCTATGTCAATATGGTTGAGGCAGGTGAATCCTCAGGGACACTGCAAGTTGTCCTCCTAAAGCTTGCTGACTTTACAGAAGCACAGGTGAAGTTAAAAAATAAAGTTAAAGGAGCAATGACCTATCCAATAATTATGATTGGTGTTGGCTCACTTATGATGGGAATCATTTTCATTTTTGTTATTCCTAAAATAACCAAGATTTTTGACACAATGAAAAAGGAACTTCCAATTCAAACGCAAATTTGTATCTGGATATCAGAATTTCTAAAAGGATACTGGTGGGCGGTTATTCTAGCAGTTATTTTTGGAAGTATGTTCTTTAAAAAGTATATCACCTCTAAAAAAGGAAAATTTAAATGGGACAAGCTCCTATTAAAACTTCCAGTTATCGGAGAGCTTGTGATGATGGTCAATGTCAGTCGGTTTTGCTCAACTTTAGCGACTCTTCTAAACTCTGGCGTTCCAATTATGGCAGCACTAAAGATTGTTAAGAACTTGATTGGTAATGTACATATGCAAAATGCTGTAGAAGAAGCAAGGGTTAATGTCTCAGAAGGTGCTTCATTATCGGCCCCACTGGCACGTTCAGGTCTTTTTCCAACAATGGTGACACATATGATGACACTGGGAGAAAAAGCTGGTGAACTAGAAGATATGCTATTGATTATATCTGAAAATTATGAAGATCAAGTAGAAGGAAAACTTAATGGACTAACCTCTGTCTTAGAGCCTATAATGTTAGTCGGTATGGGTATCGCTGTTGCCTTTATCATTTTCTCAGTTGTTGTTCCAATGATGGAGCTCAACTCAATTAATTAACTTTTAAAAGGAGACATAATGAAAAAAGAGAGCATGAAACAAATGCTAAGACAATCAGGTGGTTTCTCACTGATTGAAATTCTAATCGCCTTAACACTCTTGGGTATCGCTGGTACTTTTGTTGCCGGAAAGATCTTTGACCAATTAACAGAAGGACAAAGAAAATCTGCCAATATTCAAATGAAGAGTTTAAAGTCTGTACTACAAGACTATAGAAGAAAATGTGGAACATATCCAACAACAGATCAGGGTCTAGAAGCACTTATTCAAAAACCAAGTGGTGGAAAAGAGTGTAAGAACTACCCTCCTGAAGGATTCATGGACGCTGCAGAAGTTCCAAGAGATCCGTGGGATGAAGAATTCTTCTACGAATCTGATGGAAGAAGCTTCAATATTTGGACATATGGACCAGATAGAACTGAAGGCGGAGAAGGTACTGACGAAGATATGCACCTCAATAAGAAGAAAAACTAGATTTAATGAATAAAACTATAACAAGTAATGATAGAGGGTTCACACTAATAGAAATGTTAGTGGCCCTCCTACTTGTTACTATTGTCCTAACTGTCGTAACTGGTACCAGTTTTTCTACTCGACGAAACTTAGACGAAGCACTTAATGATATTGAAAGAGGGATTCGATTCTCTGCTGATGAAGCGGCCCTTAGAAATGCAATGATTAGAATCAATTTTAATCTTGATGAAGATCCACAAAAATGGAGCGTAGAGTTTGGACCAGATGGAAACTTTGTGCTGCCAGCATCTAAAAAAACTCTTGTGCAAAGTAGAGAGGAAGAAGATGAAGAAAAGTCGAAAAAAAAGGCTCTAGACAAGAAGTTTTCAAGCGTAAAAGAATTTGAAGATGGACAGAAAGATATACCTCCAGGTGTACGTATTATTGGAATAGGTACAACTCTCAATCAGGCCATGGTTCTCAATGGCGAAAATGCCCTCTATATTTATCCCACGGGAGAAAAAGATAGTGCTATAATTGTTGTAGCAACAGATGATGAATTAGCGTCAATAACAGTCTCCCCTTTTACGATAGATCTTAAAAGGAAGTACTATTCGATAGATTTAGAATCTGAAGGCGATATAACTGACAAACAAGTCGAAATGGCAGAAGAAATCTATCAAGAATGGTTAAAAGAATAAAAAAAATATTTATCAATCAAGCTGGCTTTACTCTTATTGAAGTCATGATCTCTCTTGCTATTTTCTCAGTCTTTGTAACTGCCTACCTGACCGCTCAAGGTTATAATGTCACAGACAGTACAGTGATGAGAGATGAACTAAGTCTTAAAAGATTCGCTGAGCAAAAGATTAATGAATTAATTATTGATCCACCAGAGCTAAAAGAGTCTCTCACTTTAAAGGCCGACGCTGGAAAGTTTAAAGAAGACGAGAGTTTTAGCTATGAAGTTAAATATACTAAATTTGAATTACCAGATTTTCAAAAAATAATGGGAACGACCGAAGAAGATCAAGACCCAAGTCAGAAGAAAATTTTTGAAAATGTAAAAAAGAACCTCGAAAAAATAATTTGGCAAGTAGAAGTAACAGTAAAGAACGAAAACACTGATAGAAACTACTCTGTGAGCACTTGGTTATATAACCATCAAGCACAGATTCAATTTGAGCAGCTATGAAGAAAGTTTCTAAAAATAGAAATTTATCAAATCAAGAAGGCTTTACTCTCATTGAAGTATTGATCGCTATTACGGTTTTGGCCCTTCTTATGTCTATGATGTATACAATTGTCCAAAATAGTACAGAGACAAAAGACAAGATCATTTCAGAAGATCGTGATTCCTTACAATTAGTAACGGCCCTAGAAAGATTAGAAACAGATATATCTCAAATCTACTCTCCAATGTATTTCAATGCTGCATATTCAAAGAATGAGAATCAAGACCAAGACGAGCCAACTCCAACGGATACAACAAATACAAAAGACCCTCTTAGCACTTACGAGCCTAGCGAGAGATTTCCAGCAATTTCTACGGCCGGAGATATTATTCCGGCATTTCTTAATGAATCAAAAACAGAACTAGTCTTTATGTCAACTTCTAATAGGAGAATTCGCGAAGACTCTAAACAGTCTCGTTTTAACTGGATTCGCTACTCTATTCGATCGATCTCAGAAGAGTCTCTAAAAACAGGTGTACAGTATGAGCTTGTTAGATCTGTCGAGAGTGAAAATATTTTTAAAAAAGATTTTAACTGGGATAAAATTAAAGAACATGTCCTGTTAAAGGATTTAAAATCATTCCAATTTCAATTCTGGAATAAAGAAACAAAGAAGTTTGTGGACTCTATTGCAGAACTTGCAATTGATAGAGAGACTCCTAGAATAATAAAAGTAAAGATGGTCTGGATTAATAAAGATAATAATGAAATTGAGATTGAAAGAACATTTAGACCTTTGTTTCCGCTATTTGATACTGAAAAAGATGAAAAAGCAAAGAAGACAGAAACAGCGAAAGACCCTGACTCAAATCCATCTAATGGTGGAAATTTAGGAAGTAACGTTAAAGATAGTGATGATGAACAAGAGTAATACTAAAACCATTTCTAATAATGAATCTGGTATGGCCATCATGATGGTTATGTCTGTCATTGCCATTTTGGCCTTTCTACTGGCCGACTTCACTTTCGAGTCTAAGATAAATAAGATTAAAATTTATAATCAACAAGATAAATTTCAAGCAAGACTAAATGCGGAGGCGGGACTAAATTTTGCGATGGCAAAACTTAAACTCTATCAAGAAGGTCGAAACTTAATAGAGAAAAATAAGCAGCTAAAAGAACTTATTAAACCTTCTGTATTAGAAAATGTTGTCACGATGGACTTTGCTGTTCCATTAGAGCTGCCTGGAGCATTAGATGCCCAACAAAAATCAGCTCTAGCGGACTTTGAAAAAAATAATATGATCAAAGGCAGAATGACTGTTTCAATGAGCTCTGTATCAGGCTTTTTAAATCCTAATAATTTGAGAGTTTCCCCTAGCACAGATACGGATAACCCAGACGCTGATTCGCAAGACGAAGATAAGAAGAAAACGTCACCTGACGCCTATATTGAAAATAAATTAGTGGAAACCCTTCAAGATGCACTTGATAAAGAAAAAGAAACCAATGAAAACTATGATGCTGTCTATGGCAATGTTAATGCCGAGCTTCTTATTAAAGAGTTAAAATTCTATGTAAATGATCAGAAGAATTTCAATGATATCGAAAGGGCCGAAATAGAAGCAAATTATCTCGCTCAGGATGTACAACCAAAGCATGCCCCTCTTAACTCCATAGATGAGTTAAATATGTTACTAGGTTGGAACGATAGCATTATTAAGCTCTTTGATGGAAAGCTCACGGCACATGAAGTCAGTATCATCCCTGTAAATGAAATCACGCAGGATCAACTAAAAATTCTCTTTCCTTCTATAACTCCGATTCAATCAGAGGAGTTCTTTAAGTATAGAGATGGAGATGAGGAGCTACAAATAAAGGCCCAGGAGTTTAAATCTGAAAAAGACTTTAAAGAGCTAGTGGTCAATAAATTGGCAATAGTCGATGATCAAACATATGAAGATAGAAAAAAAGAGTTTGATCAGGCAGGACTTAAAATTGCGGTTGCAGGAAAGCTCTACAAAATAGTTTCTAAAGGTTTCTTTGGTCGTGCAGAATATAGCATAACAGCTTTTGCTGACCTACCTATCAAGCCTCAATTAAAGACGGAAGAAGAAAAGAAGAAAGAGGCCGAGGCAGCAAAGAAAGAAGCTTCCAAAGATCCATCTGACCCTGATGCTGATCCCGATAAACTGCTTGATGAGCCTGGAGAAGACCCAGATGAAGAAAAGAAAGAAGAAGAGCAAATTATCGAATTACTAGCTCCAAGAATTATCGAAATAAGAATTGAGTAAAACGCTCAACAAATATAGATTGGACATTATTTCCTAGATAAATACGAGGCAATTTTCTAATGATTCTGGTAATATATTACTATGAATATACTAGCAATTGACCTTGGTACTTACTCGGTAAAATTTTTTGAATGTCGCTTAGAAAGAAAACAACTTAAGTATTTAGGGCATAGAGAAATTGTCATCTCTAAAATTAGAGCACAATTTGATCCTGACACTACAGTTAATGAAATTCACAATGAAATTATCAGAAGTTACTTAAAACAATCAGAGTTTGAGGGTAAGATCATCTATCAAATTCAAGATAACTTCACGACTTCTAGGTACCTTGAACTTCCTGTTAACAACAGAAAGAAAGCTGAACAGATGGTTCCTTTCTTATTAGAAGAAAATATTCCATATTCGCTTTCGGATATTCATTACACTTCTACTTTGATAAAGCACGGTGAGAACTTCTCTGCTCTAGTTAGTATTGCACAACTGGATTACTTCGATAACTACTATAGCTACTTAGAAGAAACTGGAACACTGCCTGGAATCTTAACGACAGAAATGGGTGTGATTCAGAGCTTTATAGATCAAAAAGAGTATACGGGTTCATTTTGTATAATTGACATTGGTCACGAATCTACAAATGCCTACTTCATTCATAACAAAGAAGTCATTTCCTCTCACTTAACAAACCTAGGTGGAAAAGTTTTAGATGATATCATCTCATCAACTTATCAAATACCTCTTGATGAAGCAGTTATCTACAAGCACGAGAATTGTTTTTTCTTAACAGAAGACCAGCTCTCTGATGTTACTGAAGAACAAAGAGACTTTGCGACACTAATGGCGCAGTCAATTATGCCTCTTATCTTAGACCTAAAGAGATGGGAGCTAGGATATAGAGTTAAGTTCGGTAACCCTATTAATAAAATCTTCTTAACTGGTGGTAGTTCAAATATAAATAATATTGAAAACTTCCTTACTTCACACCTAAATATTAAAGTTGAAAAGTTCAAAACTGATAAAATTAAAGATTTGCCTTCAGCAAAGAGACAAAGCTTTCTTCTATCTTACATGATGGCCGCAGCGCAAAGATCATCAACACAAATACCAAACTTTTTGACTGGAAACTATACTAGTGGATTTTCAGATTCAATCTCATTACACTCAGTTTCTTTTATCTTTACAAGAGTAATGGCCGTTTGTGCTATGCTCATTTGCTTTATGGTAGTTGAGAGAAGCTTTATTCTACAAAAAGAATCACGCTCCCTTGATAGTAAAATTAAAAAGCTTATTAAATACGAAGCCCTCTCCGTTTCAAGACGTGATCAGAAAAAATACAATAGAGATCCTAAGCAAATTCTCTCTATTGTGAAAAAGAAGAACTCAGTAGTTAAACAAGAAATAAAAACGATTATGTCTGCTTCAGAAGTAAACGCTGCCATACCACTTATTCAAATAAGTGAATATATCTCGCGAAATGAATTAATTAATATGGAACTCTTCGAGAATAAGGGTGGTAACGTTCGAATTCACTTTAGCTCTAAAGAACCTAAAGAACTTGAAGCACTACAGACACATTTAAAAAATGGACCATTTAACGACTTAAATATTGAGTTAAAAAAGAATGCTAGAACAATGGTCATTAAATTTACGGAAAATATATGAGAAAGAAAGTCATAAAACAAATAGATGATTTTATTTTTAAGCAGCTAGATGCATTCAAAGAAAGCCCGGCCAAGGCCAAAATTGATGAAACAATGAACTCACTTAGTGAGCAGCAGTTAAAGATTGTTTCACAAGCAGGTTCTTATCTACTCATACTAGTTCCAATATTTGTCATGCTAGCTTTCTTTATCTCTAACTCAATGTTAAAGAGTACAATTGAAACAAAAGCGAGTATACTCGAAGAAATTCAATTCTTCATTGCTAAGAAAAATGAAGTAGAAAGAGTTGGTTCTAGAATTATTTCTCCTCACCAAGTTTTAAATAGAAATGATCTAAATCAAAGACTTAACAGGCTTGCACAAAGAAAGAGTATCTCACCTAGCAATATATCGGTAGCGAGTTTTGAACCATTAGAACAATCAGGAAATATCTCTAAATCAGAAGCTATGATTACAGTTAAGCTACTCACTTCTGCTAACCTCTCTGATCTTATCATTGGTCTTTTACAGGCCGAAAAAGTGAAAATCGAAGAGATCGTATTAAAGCGAGATACAACTAAATCCCTCATTAGTGGAACGATTAAAATTACACATTATGGAAAGGTTGCAAAATAATGGTTAAGTTAAAAGTACAACCGAATGAATTACCAGAAGAGATTTATGAACAAAGTCGACTTACAATAACGAAAATAGTTATTGCAGCAGTAGTTCTTTTTTTCTTGGCCTTTTTCTTTAATTTTCCTATTTCAAAAATAATTAAAACATCAGTTGTTAATGCACTTGCAACAAATAGGGCCTGTCCTATCACTTATGATGACCTAAGAATTGAATGGTTTACTCCAAAAATTATTTTGAAAAAGCCTGTCATAAGTGGAGTTTGCTTCAATAATCCCGGTGGAATGATGAAGCTAAATGATCTTGCTCTAAGCTTACAGATGCCGAGTGTTTGGCCAATTGGATTGAAGTTTCATACAAAAATTAAGCACAAGCTTACGGTTCTTAATATCTACCCAACAATTGGAATGAACCGACAAGTGATCAAAATTGACAAGTCTTCAATCTCCCATGAAACGCTACTTGCATTACTTGGTAAGAAATCACTTAAATTCAGTGGAGACTTTGAAATAGAGGCCTTAGTAAATATCAACCAAGGTAATCTTACCTCAGGAGATGTAATTATAAGTTCAACAAATCTCAATATACCTCCTCAAAATGTCGCGGGCCTCGTAGATCTTCCAGCACTACCAATTAGTCAGTTACAAATAAAATCTAGTGTTAACGCTAAGAACTTGATTGAGCTTAAAGATATAAGGATTGGTAACTCTAACTCACCTATCATTGCTCTTATAGATGGCAATATCAAACTAAACCCTCACAATACAGATAACTCGACACTAGATTTAGTAGGAGAAGTTAAGTTTTCGCAAACAATCTTAGAAAGTTTCGCTCTACTTAACGCAATGCTAAGCGGCAGACAACCCAGCGACAAAGGCTTCTACAAATTTAAAGTCGGAGGAAGACTTTCTTCACCAGTTCCTAGTTTCCAATAAATACAATTTTTGATAAGTTCACAGCCTAACAAGGCTAAATTATGGAATTATCAAAAATTGTCAAAAACCTAGAGACTCACGTCAACTCGCTTATTCCTAATCACTCATTTTCTGAAGTGTATAGATATGGAACGCTTCCTCCAGGAAAAGTCTTTAGACCCCAACTGGTATGTTCAGTTTACAAAGATTTTTTAGGGCTTGAAAATTTTGACTTCCTTAATAATCACAAAAACTCAATTAACTTTCTAGCAAGCTCCGTTGAGGTTCATCACGCCTATACATTACTGCATGACGATCTTCCATGCATGGATGATGATGACCAAAGAAGAGGAAAGCCATCGGCGCATATAAAGTTCAATGAATGGAAAGCGCTTTTGGCCGGAGATGGTCTTTTAAGCGCTTCTTTTGCCCTTCTGGGCAAGTACAAAGGCACAAACCTCTCACTAGTCCTAAGACTCTACTCATGGGCGCTAGGCCCTAAAGGACTTATCCAAGGACAGGTTCTCGATCTTAGTGAAGAGATGACTCTTAGTTTTGAAAACCTTTTAAGAACTCATGAATATAAAACGGCCAGACTGATTCAGGTATCCATGTTGCTAGGTCTTTGGTGCGCAATGGATGAAAAAGGTAGTAAATCTTACTACCAAGAGTCTAAAAATATTTTCAGACTAGGACATAGTATAGGTATTGTATTTCAACTTTTAGATGACCTCACAGAACTTGTTGATGAAAAATTAACTGACCATGAGGTAAAAGTTAATCCATGGATCAACTCGTTTAACGAAAATTGCTATCAAACAATTTTAAAAGAGCTCTCTAGTATTGAAAAAATGTTAAATAGTGGAAAGTTAAATTCGACAAGAGAAGTTCTATCAAACTACTTTAAGAAAATTGAATCTATGATAATCAAAGATAGAACTAATATTGAATCACACACTAAGAAGGACTTATTGCCAGTTATTTCTCTGCTTCAAAGTATCAACACTTGAAATTAAAGAATTTAACTTAGCTTTTGCCATCACAAGCTTTTGAATATCAGAATCAGAAAGACTTCTTGAAAATCTCTCAGGCCTAGCATGGGCCTCAGGCTCGACTAGTTCTTGTTCATCTTCTTGTGTTTGAGAAAAGTGTTGTAAATCAAGTTCACGTTTAGCGTGGTCAATTGTTAATTTATCATCGAAGAGTAACTTCTTGATATAAGCAATTGCTTCAATATCTTTATGTTCGTAAAGCTTTTGACCTGAAGAGGATAAGATCGGAGAAATTTGTTCAAATTCAGTTTCCCAAAATCTTAAAACGTATGGCTTAACACCTGTTAAAGAACACACTTCATTTAACTTGAAATGCGATTTATTTGGAATCTCAATTTGAGCACTCATACTTCCCCCGAAATGTATGTAGAGTTCCTCAGAACTCTATTCTAATCAAAGTCTAAATCATCACCACTGATATCTTCAGTGTTATTCATAAATGAACTTAAAGCACGAGATGAACCTTCCTTAGCAGGCAATGAAGTATCTTCATTTCCTTTATCATCAAGTCTATGAGAGTAACGTGCAGTTACATCTTCTTTTAGTACTTGTGATGGCTTGAAAGTCAAAACACGTCTTGCAGAGATTTCCATCGAGTTTCCAGTTTGTGGATTACGACCTACTCTTGTTGCTTTGTCTCTAATTGAAAAGTTTCCGAAACCAGAAATTTTTACTTTTTCGCCTCTTGCTAACGTATCCTTAATAACCTTGAATACAAGATCAACTAAGTCAGCTGCTTCCTTCTTGGAAAACCCAGCTTCTTTATAAACACGCTCAACAATGTCGGCTTTAGTAAGACTCATACTTCCTCCGTGAATTAAAGTCTAATGCAAAATCCATATATATTAATAGGTTAACAAAGAACTCAATAGATTACTATAAAAATATTAAGTAGATACGAATTTCCCCATTAAAGTTAACTAAAAGAGCATTAGCCGAGAAATATACTCAGGAATAAAGTGCCGAAAATGTGAATCCAAGAGCTTACTCTACTAGCAAGAAGCTTTGCTTAGAGTAAGAATCATAGAAAGAATTATCACTATCTTTTTTATGATCCCCAAGTCTCCACCAATGATTAATGAAGGTAGAAGATGTGTGCAATTTTATATTTCCTGGAACACCAGAATTATACACTTCTCTAATATCTTTTTTACTAAGAGATCGGGACCAGATACTTACTTCATCTAAATCTCCACTATAGAAGTAACCTTGACCATTATAAGAGCCCAAGACAACAGGATGAGCACCAAGGCCAGAAAACTCCCCAGTGTATTGAAGAGATTTTTCTCCATCAATATAAACAATAAATCCTTTCTTAGACTTTGTTACAGCAAAGTGGTGCCAAACCCCATCATCATACTCAAAGTCCACTTCGTTAGAAATATAATTTGTACCATTATGTAGACCCATGACAACTTTCCCTTTTTTAAGAGACAAGTTCAAGGCACTACCGGGACTGGCTTCACGGTGGAAGTTAATTAGCCTCTTATCTTGCTGATCAATCAACGTTCTAAACCATAAAGAGACAGTAAAGTTTTTATCATTTAAAACTTCATTTGATGGAGCAAAGCTATAACCCATTGATCCATCAAAGAATGCGAATTTTTTATTCTTTCCAGAGAATGTTTCATTCATCTGCTCAAGCTCATCAACTTTTGATATCCACTTAAGCTCTTTTAGATGTCTAGAAGCTTTCTTTCTTGCAATTTTATGATTCAACTTAACCAATTCAATTTGCTCATTAGTCTTAAGAATTTTATTCTTAATCCCTTCTCTGGCCTTATCGGTCTTAGCTGCCCTGAATTTCTTTTTTAACGTTCTCTTTCTTTCCTGATACTTTTTAAGCGCTTTAGAATATTTTTCTTCCATATTCTTTTGATTGTAATAGACACGTTTATGATTATGAAAGAGTTGATAGAATGGTCTCTTTTCGCTATTTAATATTGAATTTATATCAAACTGAACTTCAGCAAAGACCAAATCATAAATAGAAACTTCCGCATCTTTGACACTGGCCCCTCTGGCGTCTGCTCCAAAGAAATTATAGTGAGAAAATTTATAGTTTTCAGATTCAACGGCAGCGGGAATATTACATTCAAGTGAGTCTGACTCACCTCTTGCTTCAACTGCGTCTATATCAAAACACTTCCCCGACTCAATATCAAAGTGGTAATTAGATGCTTTATTTAATGCCTCAATGCGCTCCTCAAGTGGTTTTAAGAAAATAGGATCAGTTACTCTAAATTTTCTAAGAAAACTCTTTCTACTGATAACTTCAGTCACTTCACTAGGGTTTACAATATCACCCTCAGGGATATCTTTACTTACCTCTTCGATGATATTTGCAATGGCCTGTTCATCTTCACTAGAACAACTAATGAGAAATAAATTGCTAAGAATTAAAAATACAAATAAGGACTGATTAAAATATTTTTTCATACCTACCTCTTCGGATAATATGAAGATAGCATAAGATTTATTTAAAAAATCTGATATATATCCGATAAGAATGAAGTAACTTAACTAATGGGAATTATATGAGCATACCAGAAAGAATTTATCTAAAAGAGAGTAAGAATCAAAATATTAGTGACTGGTTTCACTGGAGCCTTGAAAACTTTGCACTTTTTAGATTTATGTACTTTAAAAATAGACCAAGAAATAGTTTTCTACTCATAAGGTCTGCACTAATTACTGGCGCAATTTTTAGTATCTACTACACTGTATTCTCAAGTTTGAATCTAGTACTTTTTGGAATTGATGTTGAGCCATTTCTCATCTTTACAACATTTGCGACAATGGGCTATTGGAATATGTACTTTATATTTACTCAAAAGTGTCAATACGCTTCCACATTATATAACGAAGTCATTAAAGAGTACGGAAGTGGAAATGCAACCAGCGCAGAACTTATGGCCATTAACTTCACGAACCAATTGATTAATATGGATCTGTGGGGTCATAGAATGTATGGGCCAATGTTCCTATCAAATATGGAAAAAGCAATAGATTATCACTACACAACTGAGCAAAGGGCAGAATCTAAAGAAGAATTGTACAAAAGAATTGCTCAAGGAAAACTCAGAGTAAGTGAAGCTAGAGCTTTTTGCTTTGAGTATCAAAAATACTTATACAATACATGTATAAATGAAAATAAAAAACAAAGTCATTTAAAAGCGATATAAAAAAAGGCTCCGTAAGGAGCCTTTTTTATTATTTTCTTTTCTTTTTCGTTACTGCTTTTTTCTTCGCAACTTTCGCTGTTTTCTTTTCGATCTTCTTTCTAAGCTCTACTCTTTCGCGATCTTTCTCTTTAAGCCAAGCTGTTAATTGAGCGCCTACTTCATTAAGCTCTTCAATAAGCTTCTTCTTGATAAGCTTAGGAGACTTGGCCACTTTAGAGTACTCATCAAATAGCTTCTTATCTTCTTTGACCATAAGAGCACGTTTAGCAACTTCTTCTTTTGTCATTCTATAAATTGGCATATCTGCTAAGTAATCAGCATAAACATACTTCTTCTTAGTTAAGTACTCAACAAATGACTTTCTGTTTTTAGATTTAGTAGCAACTTCATATTCTTTATTTTTAATGAATTTAATAATTTCATTATTTTGTTGAATACTATTTTTTAGCTTCTCACAACGTAATTCATATCTTCTTTGAACAACAGCAAGTCTTTGCCCAGAAAAGATCTCTAATATTTCTTCTGGTCTATCAAAGATTCGAACACCACGCTCTGAAATAAGAGTATAGTTAGGAACCTGAGATGAATGGGCCCCCATGACTTTCTCAATCTCTTCTAAAGTAACTTCTGCACTCTTTTTAAAGATTAATTCAATATTTACATCATTATCTACACTTGAATCAGTAAAGTCTTTTAAGAACCCAGACTCCATATGTTTAGTTAAAAACTTATAAACCTTTGGAGCATCATAACCACGAGGAAGCTCTGTTATATAAAACTTTCCTGCTCTTTCTTCAAAACCCATTCTAAAGATAAGTCTTCTTCTTTCATCTCTTTCAATTGGTAATGTGTAACCATGATTGTATGGCTTAATCTTCTTCGCTTTACCTGTTTCTAGGAATTGAATCATTGAAGCAATAATATCTTTATGACCAAAACTAGGAATTACAGAAGAAAAACCAGTACCAATGCCTTCCGCACCGTTCAGTAACATAAGTGGAAGTTTAGGTAGAAGATTTAGAGGCTCCATAACTTTTTCATCATAGTTAGGAACCATTTCAACTTGGTCCATATCATCAAATAGTAGAATCTGAGAGATCTTCCCCAGTTTACATTCGATATACCTAGATGCTGCTGGAGAAGTCTCCATTCTTTCACCGAAATAACCCTTCTTATCAATGAGAGGGTAATTATTAGAGAAAGTATAATCCTGGGCCATATTAACAATTGCAGATTCAACTGAGGCAGGTCCATGTGGATGAAGAGTTAGCACTAGACCTGTAGCAGAAGATACCTTCATGAGGCCTTTGGATTGATTTTTCCACAGTGTAAATAGAATACGACGCTGACCTGGCTTCAGACCGTCCTTTAGGTAAGGAATCGCACGATCCATTAGAGTATAGATTTGGTAAATGCGATATTCCTCTTTAACAATATCTTCTAGAGGTACGCTTGCCATTGAATGTAAATACGTTTCTTGCATTTTCTAATTCTTCCTTATCTCTTGGATTTCTTTTTAGTTTTCTTAGTAGCTGCTTTCTTCTTAGTAACTTTCTTTTTCGAAGTGGCTTTTTTAGCAGCAGCTTTCTTAGGTGCTACTTTCTTTTTGGCAACTTTCTTCTTAGTTACTTTCTTTTTACTAGAACTCTTAGAAGTGCTTTTCACTTTTGAAGATGATACCGAAACACTTTCTCCAGTAGACTCTTCATCCATTAACAGGTCTTTTCTAAGGCTAGTATCTTTACCAAAACAGACGTTCAGCATCTCTTTTGCAAGAGACATATCGTTAGCAGTTATAACAGTGAAAGACTCACGAGAAAGAACATGCTTCCACGCCTCTGGAGACATTTCCCCAAGTCCCTTATTTCTTTGAATTTCTTTAATCTTTAATTTTGTCGTAGCTCTAAAATCATCTAGCTCACTTGGAGTTTCAATATATTTAGTTCCCTTATCTGTAATAACCTCAAATAGTGGTGCTTTAGCAATACATATCACATCAAGTTCAAATAATTCTGGCCAAAACTGGAAGAAGAAGTTTGTTAAGAGCGTATTGATATGCCCACCATCAACATCCGAATCCGCGAGAAAAATAATCTTCGAGTATCTAAGGTTTGAGATTTCAGCTTCTACACCAATAACAAGGCCAATTGAGGCCATTATATCTGCAAATTCTTGATTATTAATAATGTCATTAATAGAAGACTGGGCAACATTCATTGGCTTACCCTTAAGAGCGATTCCACCTTGATAAAGCTTATCTCTTGCAGAACGAAGACCACCAATAGCAGAATCCCCTTCGCAAATAAATAAAGAGCATAACTCTCTTTTCTTTCTCTCGTTAGCATCTAGTAACTTTTCAACTCTTTGTTTCTTCTGTTTTCTTGCAACTTTCGATGCATCTTTGAGTTCTTGAAAACGGTGACGAGACTTACCTCTTTCCATTACAAGCTCTAAGTACTCTTTATTCTTTCTAAGAAATTTATCCATATTCTTAGACATTATTTCTTCAATTCCCTTTTCTAAGAAAGTATCTCTAACAAGCTTTCTCTTTGTTTGGGACTCAAAGCGAGGATTTGGCATTGTAATACCAATAGTAAAAGTAATACCTGTTAAAATATCATTATCTACTAGAGTTACCTTCTCTTTCTTCATCGCTCTGGCAAGCTTGTCTTTCACACCATTGATAAAAATACGTCTTACACGATCATGGTGAAAACCACCGTCAAAAGTAGGAGTAGAGTTAACAAAAGAAATATACTTTTCTCGCTCTTCAGACTTTGGACAGATGTTTAGGGCAATAGACATATCTATCTTCCCTTTAACCTTCTTCCCTTTTGTATTAGTATTTTCATAAATATAAGTACTAGTACCGAATTCCTGCGCCGTTTTTTCGTCAACTCTTTGAGCAAGCTCTAAAAGCCCCTTCTTAAAGTGATACTTTTCTTTATTGAAATAGAAAGTCAGACCAGGGTTATTATAAGAAAGGTCAATAATTCTCTTTCTTAGTAAATCAGCATCAATAGTATTATTCTTATAGACCTCTTTAGAGAGAGTAACTTCAACTCTAACCCCAGAGTGTCCAGCAAAAGTCTTAGGCTTAGTCTTTTTGACCTTTAGAGCTCCATCAATGAACGTATAAGTTTGCTCTTTTTTTGTATTATAATGACGAACACGAACCTTGAACTCATCACTAGTAAGACATGTTGCCGCGGCACCAAGACCGTTTTGACCTAAGGTTCTATGTAAAAACCCCTTTGCATCTGTCTCTTCGTCTTTAAATTTTGAACCCGTTCTAAATTCTGAGTAAACCTGAGGAACTTTTGGAAGTGGAAACCCGATACCATTATCTTCAACGGCAACAGTCTTACCATCGTCCGATAATTCGCAGTGAATTTCTGTAACATGGCCACGATAGAATTCATCAATACAATTATCTAAGATTTCTTCTATGGCCTTACTCTTGGCCTGATGAAATTTAACAGTTTTAAAGTCAACTTTATGATCTTCATAGATATAAGTATCTAGTTCCTCGATATCATTTGAGCCAAAGACTAGAGTAATACGATTTCGGCAATGCCACCGCTGATCTTTACTCTCAATCAGTGCTTCCTTTGCTTTACCTTTTCTTTTTACGGTTTCAATACTCTTACCCATGCGTCATTTTCCCTATGATTCAGGTTGTGATAAATTTGATATATTAATCAGAGTAATGAGCCATATTATCCAAGAAAAGGTACGATGCGTCACATAAAACAATATATTTTAACTATTTTACTGCTAATCAGTACTGCCCATGGTGCCCCAATTGTCCATGCTCAAAAGAAGTTTGACCATATAAGTGTTCAAAAATCCATAAGTGAATCTGCATGGAAAAAAATATTAAAAAATGAAATTTATGTAACTTCAACGGTTAAAAGTTCAAAGAAACATTCACAAAACTATCAAAAACTAGACTTTATCATCTCCGGACTCCACCCAAAGTCCTGTCGTTTTGCACTTAGAAAGCTGTCTCACTACGAATCTTTTAGTAAACATCTCGGTTTTATCAAAGAAAGTAGCTACGACGACAAAGCACAAAGGGTGAACTTTCAACTCTCCTCGAAGTTACTACCGTTTGATATGAGTCTAAACTTTGCAATTCCTAGAATAAAGAGGCCAGGAAGATACCCATTCATATTTGATCGTGGTTTTCTCAATGGACTTAAGGGGGAGATTATCGCGATTGAATACAATAATCGCTGTCTTTTCTACAGCTATGCACAGTGGTTTGGTCACGACACAGGCATACCTGATACCCTTTTTGAGTTCTTCTCAAAGGCACTTGCAGGTCTTTCTATGGAAAACTTATTCAGGATTTCAGCTACTTACTAAGCATGATTATTATTTTAGTGACATTGTCTGGCGATACTCCTATAAAGGACACCACCACTCTAACACACTATAATTATGAAAGTTTTAAGAATAAATGCATCTGATACATATCAAATTAGAAATCAGGTTTTAAGACCTGGTAAACCTATCGATACTTGTCACTTTAAAAATGATGAAAACGAACAAAGTTTTCATCTTGGGGCGTTCATAGACTCCCAACTCGTAAGTGTTGCTTCTTTTTATTTTGAAAAAAATAAAGATTTAGCTGAAGAATATCAATACAGATTAAGAGGTATGGCCACTCTACCTGAACATCAAGGTAAAGGGCTAAGCTCAGCACTTTTAAAAACAGCTTTTCCAATTATTAAGCAGAACTTTTGCCAATTACTTTGGTGTAATGCACGCACAACTGCTCAGGGTTTTTATCAAAAAGTTGGATTTGAGAAAATTGGAAGTGAATTTGATATCAAGGATATTGGTCCTCACGTACTCATGTTTAAAACAATTATCTAAAAAACCTGATTAACACAAAATGATTTATTCGTAATTCTGTGAATAAGCGAGTAGTTCACGTCGAAGCACTCCTTTTGGGTTTTAAACTGTTTTAGAGGAGCGCAAGACAAGAGCACACTCTTGGCCTCAATCTCTTTCAATCTTTCTTCTTGGCAATTATAAAAACTTGGTAAATTGATACATACATAATGTCTATTTACGCAATCATAGATCAGGTATCGTCCCCGATAATATTTATCACTTATTCTTGGCTCAAGTCTTCTTCTTAGGGTCGAGTTTTTCTCATCCTTATTAAGCAGGTCACTTTCATCGATTTTTTGTCCAAAAACGATATTTTGAAAGCTTAGAAAACATGAAATGATGACAAGTATTCGCATAAAACCTTTGCATTTCTAGTAAGATAGAATAAGTATAACATATTATCTTTAAATTTATGACACGAGAATTTTATGACTGTTTTACACAATACTATTTTAAAAGAAATCGCCCAAAATATTGAAAATTCACTTAAGGAGAACTTTCCAGATGCGGCGCTAACTATTGATAGTATCTACAAGTTAATTTCTCTAGCTCCAAATATGAAAATGGGTCACATCGCTTTTCCATGTTTTCCACTGGCAAAAGAAACAAAAATGGCCCCTAATATGATTTCCGGGAAACTAGCGGAGTCAATCTCAGCAAATGGGATTATTCAAGAGGCCAAATCAGTTGGGCCATACCTAAACTTCTTTATTAATCCTGCTCACTTTTCAAAGTTATTAACTGAAGAAATAATAAGTGGAGAATTCTTTAAAAAAGAACTGTGTTCTGAACGTCCGAAAACGATGATTGAATACTCTCAACCAAATACACACAAAGAGATGCACGTAGGACATATGAGAAATTTATGTCTTGGAAATGCCCTCGTTAGAATTAAGAAATATGCCAATCAAGATGTTGTAGCTGTTACCTACCCTGGAGACTCTGGAACTCATGTTGCCAAATGTCTCTGGTACTTAAAGTATCACAACAAAGAAGCAGTTCCTGAAACAGATAAAGGTTCATGGCTTGGAAAAATCTACACTAGAGCAAACCTACTACTTGAGGACCAACTAGGTAGTGATCAAGAAGAACAAAACAGAGCACAGCTAACTGCAATTTTAAAAGAGTTAGAAAGTGAATCTGGAGAATACTTTGATCTTTGGAAAGAGACTAGACAATGGTCACTGGATTTAATGAAAAGTACTTACAAATGGGCCGACGTAGAGTTCGACAGATGGTTCTTTGAGTCAGAAGTAGATACTCCTTCGCTTGAGTTAGTTAAAGACTTATATAAGCAAGGAAAACTGATTAAAGATGATGGTGCTGTAGGAATGAACCTTGAAGAAGATAAGCTAGGTTTTTGTATTCTTATCAAATCCGATGGAACAGGTCTCTATGCAACAAAAGACGTTGCTCTTGCTGTAAAGAAGTTTGAAGAGTATGGAATTGAAAACAATATTTATATTGTAGACACTAGACAGTCATTTCACTTTGCACAAGTGTTTAAAGTCTTAGAAAAAATTGGCTTTGAACAGGCCAAAAACTGCCATCACTTACAATACAACTTTGTTGAACTTCCAGACGGTGCTATGAGTTCTCGAAAAGGAAATATAGTTCCTTTGATGGACCTAATTTCCCAAATGCAATCGCATATTAAAAAAGAATACCTAGAAAAGTATGCTGGAGACTGGTCTGAAGAAGAGATTAATTCTACTGCACAAAAGATTGCAAGAGGGGCCATCAATTACGGAATGACTAGATTTGATAATAACCGTAAAATTGTTTTCGACATGAAAGAATGGTTAAAACTAGATGGAGAAACTGGTCCATACCTGCAATATGTATATGCAAGAATTAACTCGCTTTGTGAGAAGCTAGGATATTCAGCGCAACTTAAGCCTGATTTTTCTCAATTATCACAAGATAGTGAAATAGCACTACTACTTAAGTGTTCAGCATTTAATGACATCGTTGTTCAATGTCACGAGAAGAACTCTCCTACTGCCTTATGTTCATACTTATTTGAACTAGGAAAACTCTTTAATAGTTTCTATGCCGAGTGTTCAATTAGCAAAGCTGAAACACAAGAACTTAAAGAGTCTAGACTCGTTCTTGCTAAGTCAGTTAGTTTAATCATGCAAAATGGACTAGGTCTTTTAGGTATTGAAGCTCCTCAAAGAATGTAGGACTAAGGTCTATCTAACTCCATTAATCCCTCAATCATTTCTGAGAAAGACTCCTTTCTCTTTTCAATGATTGGGGTTACTTTATTTGAGAATATCCCATTTTCAACATGATTACCTAAGTTCTCTTTTAAAAGAATAGGCTTTAGAACACTCGCTCCAAAGTAATCAATCGCTTTTTGCACAGGCTGGTCCTTACTTGCAACTCCTGTAGCTCTTCTTTGTCTTAAATTGTTCCAATCAAAATCTCTATGATTGTAGCCAATCAGACCCGCAATCGTTTGAGTACCAACATTATTAGGTCTTTTAGCATCTAATTTCTTTTGAACAATAGCTCCTGCTAAAGTTTCAACAAATCCCCCCATTTTAGTGTCAGATGCAAGATGTATTTTAACATCTTTAACTACAGACTCAGGGATCCCGTCAACTTTCTTACCATCTAAAAGAGGTCTAATATACTGTTGCTTTATATCGTCTAACACTTTCTTGGCCTTTGGATTCTTAGGCGAAAATAATTCATTCAAAATCTTTGGTGAGACGATCTTGCGAATATCATCAGCAGTTAGTCCCTCTGAAGAAAGCGCCACAGTGGCCTCTTTTCGAATTACTTCACCAATTTCAGAAGTTATAATTGTATCCATCAGCTTAGATGAAAGAAGTATATCTTTAAGCTCGTCTAAAGTGAGGTTCTTATTCTTTTTGGCCAAGGCAATTTCTTTTAGCAATTCTCTAAACTCTTCTACGGTTCGCTTAGAATCAAATGCCGACAATTTCTTAATATAAGTACCTAATATTGGCATTATAGAATTAATATAATCGCTGATATCTTTGCGATCATTAACAGAAGGTTCAGCTTTCTTACTATCTGTTGAAAACGCTGAGGAAAAATCAATCCAAAAACGATCATCAAACTCTTTACCAGTAAAATCTTTTATGGCCCGAGAGATTTCCAGAACAAGTGCATGCTCGTGTGAAGTCACACCCATTGCCTTCTTACCAGTTCTAGATAAAAGAATACTATCTAGAACGAGAGGCGTGACTTCTTTTGTTGCACATCTTTTTACAGTTTCAACAGACCAGTCGATGACACCTTTCGAAGAGTTCTTAATTCCACTCTGTTCATGAATACTAAAGATCTCATTCCAAAATCCAACACCATCTTTAATCTTAGAGTAAAGCTCATTACGTTGTTGCGCACTTAAAGAGACTACTTTTTGAGATTTAACATAGTCTCGCTTAGCATCCTGAATACAAGTATTCATTTTCTCCAGATCATTATCCCCAATAGTTCTCATTAACTCATTCTTATGGGACAAGTGCTTTACAGCATTTCCTGTAAAATCGAAAATATCTTCAATTAAACATGAGTTTAAATGATTAGAAAATTCATTTCCTTTAAATTCAACATTGGCACTCTTTGCACAAAGTTCTAAGTACTTCACTTGACCATCTATCAACTTCTTTCTAGAGATCGGATCTTTATCAAAATAAGTACCTACATCATCCAGAATTGATTCAAGTATAAGACTCGTGGCCGTTAACTTAACACCATTTATACAAAGCTCTGTATCTTGGGAAGACTTCTTTCCAGCTCTTTGATTTTCAAGTAAACAATTCGATAAAACCTCTTCAGACTTTTGTGAGGCCATTTCTACCAGTTCAACTTTAGAGGCAGGAGCATTCTTAGGGTCAACCCCTTTGCCATATATCGTCTCTGCAATTATTCCTCTAAGTACAGGTTTAGACGCAATAATAGTCGAACTTAAAGTAAAGTCTTCTATAAAGGATTCAAGCTCATCTTTTTTATAGGCCTCTTTGATACTACTTTCTAGTTGTGGATTAATCTGTTTATCCAAAATTTCTTTTCTGGTTTTCTCATCAAAATACTCTGAATACTCACTATTATATAAAACAGACTTTAGCTGATCTTCAAAAACATCCTTTGTCAGTGACGCTTTAGTATGTGCAATACAATACGTAACATGATCACTAAACTCACCAGTTTTAAATTCATTTAAACACTTTTCCATAGTGATAGGAGCATTCTTAGATAATTTTTCAACTTCAGCTTCACTTTTAAGCACTCCTGTTGACAATAATTTCTTTGCTTCTTCATTGGTGACAATTGCAGTGAGCTTAATGGCAGCATCTTTTGTTAGTGAACGAATATGATTATCAAACTTAGCTTCGTCCTTCTCTCCAGTAAGAATTGCTCGATAACCGTCTTCGCCATCAAATAAGTCCTTTCTTACCTTTAGAGAGATTTCATCAACTTTACTTTTATCATCAATAAAGTCATTCACATATCCATCAATAGTCATATCTGCTATGAAATAGATTGCCGTCCCCTTAACTTTTTTAAACTCATCAACAACTTGATCAAGCGTTAAGCTTTCTGTTTTTAATCTTGAATTAACTCGCTCTCGCATATTGTGGACAATAGGACCGATGGCCTTGGCCTGTAGATCAATCCCTATGTCATTTTCATCTAACATAGTTGAAACAACAGGAGAGAGAATGTCTTTAGCAGCATCATCACTTAAAACTAAACTAACAATACATGCATCCTGCGCTTGAGATAAAGAATCAGTTACTTCCTCTAAAGAATTCTTCGAAGATAACTTTTCAGAAATACATTTTTGAATTCTCTTTGCATATTGATCTCTTTTTTTATCATCGATCTTTACTTTCTTATACATTGGATCGTCACTAAAGGTCTTTAGTAACTCTTCTTTTGCCACGTAGTAAGTTATCCACTCAATACTCTTTTTGAGACAATTGGCAGACTGCTGATCGATATTGAACTCACTTTCCGATTCTTCAAGAAGATTTTTTAAAGAGTTTTGTTTAAGTCCTTCAAAACAAGACTTATGAGGAGCATCTTTTCCTATTTTATTCCATAAATCTTTTGATACTTTCTCTTGTAGACTCTGATCTACAACTTGTTCAGTTACAAAGAGAGTTACGTAGTCTTTACATTCACTAGCTTTTACTACTGAGAACTTCCCACTCTTTGCAAGAATATCAACTCTTCTTTTTTGAATATCAACACAATGCTTAAGTCCTTTATCCATTGAAAGACTTAGTATTTCAGCTCTTTTATTTTCAGGTAGATCAATTTCTGCAAGATTATCTCTAATAAACTGCTCTGTTACATTACTAGTCACAATCTCTTCGACACTTGCTGCACAAGTAAAGAGATCTTGCTTGAAGGTCTCTACTTCCAATTCTTTTAAAGTGTCCATATTATAGCTGTCAGTAAAGACCCTGCTACTTAGATATCCTTTTTTGCTATAACAACTTCTCAAAGCGTTACGACTAGCAAGAGATATATTAGAACTTACTGAAATAGTTTTCTTGCCAGTAGGGTCCATTTCCTTGCTCATCTTTTCTAATGTTAGAGAAATAACTCCCTCTAACCCATCATCTACGCTACTAAAAGTTGCCTTAAATATACAGCCCTTTATAAAGTTGATATCTCCCTTAGCGGTGTCATAATTTTCTTTAATACATTTTGTATATTCTAATTTTGCTTTCGCAGAGAGTTGTTCATATCCATTTTGACTCAACTGAAGATCAAGAATTTCTTGACCAATAATAACTGGAGCTTCTTTTTCAAAGGACTCCATACATTTTGGAGCTCCCTCTGGGTTACTCTGATCGGACGCTCTTTTTAAACATTGCTTAAACTCTACCATTGCCTTATCTGTAATTGACTCATAGATATCTTGTTTTTCTCCAGGCATCATATCTTTAATCATTTTTGGAACAATAATTTTGGAGAACTTTTCATATGCGTGCTCATAAACTTTTGCTGTTATTTGTGGCACACTACCTTTTAGTTTAGGAATATCGCGCTCAACCTCACTCACGATTAATGAAACAGTTTCTTTAACTTCCCCTTTATTTAGTAGGACGACACCATCTTTATTCAGCTTCTCAGAAGTATTGAGCGCTTCTTTAGATATTTCATTTTCTAGCTTTTCTCTTCTACCATTTGTGCTAAAGAAATTAGAGAAGAAAAAGCTAGTCACGCCAGCTCCGTCTCCTTCTTTGAAACGATGTGGATACTTTGAACTTCTAGCAGATGATAGATGAATTTTCTTTCCACTATTTGTAATTTTTCCTAAACCATCTAACTCAATAGGATAGATATTCTTATCATAGTAGTTCTTTCCTAGAGGGTCTTTTTCATGAGAGCCCAGTACATAGATTGCCAATTTCGCCGTAATAGGATCACTGTCAAGCTTGACAGCTTCTGTATCAAAGAAGAATTGATCTAATTTTTCTCCATTATCGTTAGAGACAATTTTGAAAATATATTCATTACCTTCTTTAACTCTCTCAATACTAAGTCCACTCTGAGTGGCCTTATCTGAATTTATAAATGAAACACTTTCTATATTTCCCAACCTATCAAGCTTAAACTTAACTCCATGCTCTTGTCCTTGATACGAAAGTTTAGAAACAAGGGAGCCGTCTTCTAAAATAAGTGGCCCATCTGAAACCGCCATAGATAGGTACTGTTCCCAAACTTGTGAATTTACATTTAAAATATCTTCTATATTTTCGTAATTATCTATAACATCGGCCGCCTGATTCTCAGGACAATGATTACTAAAAAAGTCTGTAAATTTTTGTTCAAACTCACCTTCGTTATATAAGTCTTCTTTAATTAATAGCTCCTTTAAAGATTCTAATGTCGCATCATCCCCGACATTAAAGAAGCTATCTTTATCAACCTTGCCATCATCAAACTTTCTAAAATAGAAGTCTCCTGTATCAAGGTCCATGTATATTTCTTTTTGTTCTCCAGACTCTCCTACAGTTTTAATTAACTTCATTTTAGAGATAATTTCTGACTTACTCTTTTTGAGTTCATCTATTTCTCTTAGAGTCTTAGCAATGACATCTTCACTAACTCGAGCATTCTTTAAACCTTTTTGGATTCTTGATCTATACTTATCAATTTTATGTGGAGTAGATAAATCATAGCTATCTTGATCACTCTCTCTAAATCTTCTGGCAAGGTCTTTTGGAAAGCTGACAGGACTAGAAACTTCTGCATTTGAGTATTTACTTTTTTGAATAATAAAGTGTGAGGAGACTGGATTAAAAAGAGCTATATTTCTTTTACCATGCCTTTTAGTATCGGCCACAACTTTATATGAAGACTTCCCCTCTAAATTCTTTTTCAGTTCATTCATTGTTCTTTCAATTCTAAACTTTGAACTAGAGTCGTCTACTGCTCTACTTAAAGCTGAACTTATTGCAGATGAGCTTGAATTTAGATCAACAATACTTTCACTAGAAGATACGCCTTGGTATTTATCAAATATAGAAGGATTGAAGCTTGAAAGTGAGCGAATATTTTTTGGAAAGTTTGCAGGTATCTTACTATCAGTTGAGTGATACTTTCTTACGATCAACTTACGAGAAACTTCATCAAGATAAACGACTGTGGCACCATCGCTTGAAGCATGTTGATGTAGCAATGTATGTGCGAAACTTAATTCACAAAAACACACTAGCACTAGTGCAAAACTAAATAGATGTTTTCTAATATATTCTCTCAAAATACCTAAAGGCCTAAAAATTCGGGCCCACCTTTAGATACTTATCGGAAACCTGAGTATTTTACTTTATTTATTTATCTTGGCCTAAGCACCCGATTTCATGGAAAGTTTGAAGAGTTCTATAAATTGTGTGAATATTGGTAATGCTAGAGCAAATACAAAGTATCCCGCTACCGCAGTCCACTGCTTTTCTTCTTTTGACTCGCTCATTCCAAAGAAAATACCTACTAGCATACCCAAGCTTAAACCCATTGCATGCGCCATATTTGCAATAGAAAAACTCAAAGCTCCGGATAAGCACAAGAAAAACCATCCAACCATGATGTAGATATCTTGCTTGGCCAAACTATATTCAGAATTCTTATTAAATCTCTTATTCATCCATAAGTATCCTAGTAGACCGTAAATAACTCCACTCATACCACCGAAGTTTGGTCCAATACTAAAGAACTGAGCAGCATTAGAGAAGGCCCCTACAAGAAAAATAAAGAAAATTAGAAAGTTTCCACCTCTTTGTGCTTCTACTACTTTTCCAAGGTCTTTCATCCACATCATATTAAATAGAATATGTATGATACCAAAGTGAATAAAAACAGGAGTCACCAGCTTCCAGACATTCATGATATTAAAATCTGTAAAAAAATCCGGACTTAGTTGCATTAGCGTGTAGAGTTCAGGAACAATCTTATAATCTCCTAAAATAAAAATCCCAATACAAAATGCAACAACGACCATAGTTACAGGCCCCATGCTTACCGACTGAATCTTAGACCATTCTTCAGATTGCTCAAACTGCCTTGGTAAACCAAGCATTACTCGATAAATGTCTAAAGCGACACCAATATTTTCTTCTTTATCAACCAATAAAATATACTGATTAGTACTCGGATCGTAATCTATTCTATACAGGATTCCTTGTTTAGAAATTTCCTTACAAATTTCGTCGGCCAATTTCTTATCGGCCAAAGAGGCAAAAGCTATCATAAACACCTATCTAATTTCACTATTTTAACTATTTTGAAATTATACGTGAAAGTTTTCAGAAATACTTTATAATACTTAAGGAGTAATTATTCTATTTCTACCTCTTTCTTAGAGGAAGATTGTAAATTTTAATTATACATTCACGATAAGTATGGCAGGAGCCAAAGTTTATCTTTGCAGGACGTAAAGGAGCATATATGTCAGACATAAAAAAAGAACTATTTAATTCAATTGGAAAATATGAACAGAGTCATAATATTGAAGACTATTTTGAGTACCTAACTCAGCTACAAGCAGAGCAAGCACCATGGCTTGATAAGAATCTTATCGAAGTAAGTGTATTTCAAAGCTTTGCTAAGTATTATAATGATCACAATATAGATTATATTATCTGTAAGTATTTAGAACAGTCTTACGAGCAGACGACTCACAGAACAGCTGCCTAATTATAATTTTTCAAAAGGAAGCTTCAACATAGATACAATCTTTACAGATTTATCTTTTGTTGGAGTCTCTAGGCCAGTTACAAACTCATCGTTTAAGTAAATATCACTATCTAGATAACTTCCAAAGACCTTGTCCCACAAACTTAAAAATGAACCATAATTCGAATCATGAATCTTTCTCTGATCACTATGATGTACTAGATGAAAATCAGGTGTAACAAAGAACCTAGCGAGATGGCGATTCAATCTATTGGAAAGCCTAAGATTAGCATGGTTAAAGATAGCAAATGAGCTGAGCAGGACTTCAAATACAATTACGCCCTGTGGAGATAAACCAAGAGCAACAATAAAGAAAACCTTTACACCAAAAGACAGAAACATCTCTATTGGATGGAATCTAAACGCAGAACTAGCATCTAAGAATTTATCACTATGGTGTACACGGTGAAATCTCCATAGAAAATTTGAAGTGTGAAACAGACGGTGCTGCCAGTAAATGACAAGGTCTAGAAGTATAACACTAGAGACATAATATCCTACACCAGTGAGCTGAAAGTAATTAAGCAGTCCAATTCCTTTATCATGAACCAATTTAGCAATACTAAAAAGTTCATAGGGAATAAATACTTTGAAACATATATAGAAAATGAGAAGCATCGATATATTTAATTTCAATCTTTGCTTCGATTGACGTGCGGAGTAGATAGAAGAATTTCTTTTAAAGATATTCTGTAAAATAGAAAATAAGACAATCGTGACAAGAAATATTATTAATCGATAATGTTCCATTAATGTATAATTATACCAGCAGAACTTCCTTCTTCAATAGTTTGTGAGAAAACTTTATGAATTGACTTAAGCTCTTTAGGAGAAAGCTCGCCACCTTTAACAATTAAATTAAAAGTACCATTTCCATCTTTAGTTGGATTATATTCAATTGCGAAAATCAAATCCTTCGCTCTATTAAAGTGAACCTTGTCTTTCCCAACTCCAGTAACCTTCGCTCTCAAAGACTTCTCAACTTTTTCTGCCTTAACAACATACTCACTTCTATTGGCAGCAGAAATCAAAGTTCCATCACTATATTGAGTTGGAACAAAAGTAACTCGATACTTACTAGGATCTTTTTGAGAAAGCTTCTCGACTAATTTAACCTTTTCATCTCTAGACCATGACTTAGTAGGAAAGAACATTCCATCATCCCCACTAAAAAGTGCCCCTGAGTGAGTTGGTTCAATTTCTTTTACTGCAGAGTTATATGATCTTTGCGCCATATGCATCTCATCAGTCACACTATCTACTTCTTTCCAGACATTATCTAACGTTTTTGAAACACTATTCATCTTTTTAGCATCATTCATTGAACTCTTTCCAAGTCCAATCATGGCCGCTTGAGCGTTATCAACACCAATTCCCGCAAAGTCTACAGATACAAGACCGCTTTTAGCTTCTTCCAAATTTATGATCTGTCTATCTCTAATAAACAAAGGAGGGCTCATTGAATCAATATCTTCGAAGTACTTTGTCATTTTTAAAATTTCGTCCTTTTCTAACTTCACTCCAAATAAACTCTTAGACTTCTGCTCTATTTCTTTTAGATACTTTGCTTCACTTGAAAAGTCCGATCTTTTATTTTTACGTAAGATAGTAATCATCTCTTTTGAAAGGACATAATC
Source organism: Halobacteriovorax sp. HLS (assembly GCF_004006665.1). Lineage (NCBI taxonomy): Bacteria > Pseudomonadati > Bdellovibrionota > Bacteriovoracia > Bacteriovoracales > Halobacteriovoraceae > Halobacteriovorax > Halobacteriovorax sp. HLS. The sequence continues at coordinate 524,194 of NZ_QOCL01000009.1, read as the reverse complement.
ATCATTCACTTTTGTCATTATAGACTTTGATACAAGCTTCTGATTTGAGGCCAGCTCACTTTGAAGACCACTTATTCCTCTCATTTGAGAATAGAGTTCATCTACATTGTCAGAGTACTTCGAAAGACTAGCTACTCCAGTAGAAGCGACATTTCTTCTCTGGGCCCTTGATGCCATATTGGCCTCTAGTGCATTGTCTCCAGTTCCAGCAAGAAACCAAGTTTGAGGACTTCCAAGTTGACCTTCATGACCTTGCCAAAGCCCCGCCATTTTTGCCTTGTCCATTTCTAATAGAAACTCATCATTCGATTTTTGATAAACTTCTGCTAAGGCCTTATTTATAGAATCTGCTTCTGATGCGTCTTTATAATCAAAACTAAAACGCATTGATTTAAAGTCTGAGTACTGTCCACTTATTTTATCTAATAAATCAGGATGAGATTTTAGGTTCTTTAAAAATTTTTGATTAAAGAGATTATTAACAGCATCACCAAGACCCTTATCCTCTAACACATGATCATTTAAACCTTTCAAAACTGAGTTCTCTACATCAAAGTATATTCTCTTTTGCGATGATCCACTTGCTCGGTCCATAGAACTCATGAATGCTCGGTTGTCAGAAATAACTTTCTGATCTTTCCACTTACCCAAAAACTCTTTAACTTGTGCTGTGCCTCGAATCGTACTTCTCTGCTTTGCACTAAGTTTTTCTAGAGATAAGAACTTATTAAAAACGCCTTCAACTTCTGAACAGATTGCAAAAGTTGACGCACTATAAGTAAATAGGATTAAAATATAAACCTTAAACATGCCTAACTTATCGGAATCTCGTCTAAAAACTAAAATTTAAATCCTTTTCATTTTTAAATACGTCTTTTTTTGACGTATTTATGATATATATTATATATAAATAGGTTTCTTTTTGGCTTATTTAGAGGTATAGACTCTAATTAACTGAAATTATAGAAAAAAAAGACTTCGCAACTAAGGATGACCCCTAAGTGTTAAAAGTAAATAAGAAGCTCGAATATGCTTTGATGGCCCTGAAATTTATGGCCGACAAAAATAGTGAGCAACTCACAAGCGCGAGAGAAATCTGCGACAAGTTTAAGACACCATTTGATACTACTGCAAAAGTTATGCAGACAATGAACTCACACGGCATCTTAAAATCAGTCAAAGGAATTAAAGGTGGCTACACTCTAGCAAGAGAGCTCTCCACTTTAAGCTACCTCGAACTAGCAAAAGTAATTGAAGGAAAGGAATTAGGTACAGTTTGCCAAACTAACAAAGGCCTATGTGAACTACATGGTGATTGCAATATTGTTAACCCAATGATCACTTTAGGAGAAAAACTAAACTACTTCCTAAGCACACTCTCTATTCAAGAACTACTTTTTAGTAATGAATTTTGCAAAGACAAAGGGCCATGCCCAATAGAATCAGTAACCAAGACCCTACAGATAAATGGATTAAAATTATGAGTGAAGAACTTACCTCTCAAGAATACAAATACGGCTTCTATACAGATATAGAAACTGAAGAGTTTCCAAAAGGTTTGGATGAAAATATTGTTCGTCTAATTTCTGCAAAAAAAGAAGAACCTGAATGGTTACTAGAGTATAGACTCAAAGCATTTAGATTATGGAAAACTATGACTCCTCCAAACTGGGCGAAGCTAGAAATTCCAGAAATAGATTTCGAAGATCTCTACTACTACGCTGCTCCTAAGAAATCGACTAGTATTGAAAGCCTAGATGAACTTGATCCCGAACTACTTGCGACTTTTGAAAAACTAGGAATACCTCTTTCGGAACAAAAGAGAATCTCTGGTGTCGCAGTTGATGCTGTTTTTGACTCTGTATCTGTAGGAACAACATACAGAGAAGATCTCGAAAAAGTGGGTGTTATTTTCTGTTCGATTTCAGAAGCTGTTAAAGAATACCCTGAGCTCGTTAAGAAATATCTTGGAACAGTTGTTCCTCCTGCTGATAATTTCTATGCAGCTCTAAACGCGGCAGTATTTTCAGATGGATCATTTGTCTACATCCCTGAGGGAGTGACTTGTCCGATGGACCTTTCCACTTACTTTAGAATTAACGCGAAAGAAACGGGTCAGTTTGAAAGAACTCTAGTAGTCGCTGACAAAGGAAGTTATGTTAATTATCTTGAAGGTTGTACAGCTCCACAAAGAGATGAGAATCAACTTCATGCGGCCATCGTTGAGCTAATTGCATTAGATGATGCTGAGATAAAGTATTCAACAGTCCAAAACTGGTATGCTGGAAATAAAGAAGGTAAAGGTGGTATTTATAACTTCGTTACCAAAAGAGGAAATTGCTTAGGAAGAAATTCAAAGATTTCTTGGACTCAAGTAGAGGCCGGCTCAGCAATTACTTGGAAGTATCCTGGATGTAATCTCATCGGGGACAATTCTCAAGGGGCTTTTTACTCAGTCGCTCTTACTAATAATATGATGCAAGCTGATACTGGAACAAAGATGATTCATATCGGTAAGAATACTAAGAGTACTATTATCTCTAAAGGAATCTCTGCTGAACAATCAGAAAATAATTACCGTGGTCTTGTAAAAGTTATGCCTTCTGCTACCGGCGCAAGAAATTACTCTCAATGTGATTCTATGTTGGTTGGTGATAAATGTTCGGCAAATACATTTCCGTATATTGATGTAAAGAATAATACTGCAACAGTTGAGCACGAAGCTTCAACTTCAAAAATAAGCGAAGACCAACTCTTCTACTTACAACAACGTGGTATGGATATGGAAAAATGTATATCTATGATAGTTAACGGATTCTGTTCAGATGTCTTTAAAGAGTTACCTCTTGAATTCTCTGTTGAGGCCGTAAAATTAATTGAAATGAAATTAGAAAACTCTATTGGTTAGGAAAGAATAATGATTGAAATAAAAAATCTACATGCAAAAGTTGAAGACAAAGAAATTTTAAAAGGAATTAACTTAACAGTTAAGGCCGGAGAGATACACGCGATCATGGGTCCTAACGGGTCTGGAAAGAGTACTCTTTCTAAAGTTATCGCTGGTCACCCTGCATTTGAAGTAACAAGCGGCTCTATCGACTATAATATTAATGGAAAAGTATCTGACCTTTTAGAACTAGAGGCCGACACAAGAGCTAAGAATGGTATCTTTCTTGGTTTCCAATACCCTATTGAAATTCCAGGTGTAACAAACTTTAACTTCTTACATGAGTCATTTAATGAAGTAAGTAAATCTCAAGGTGCACCAGAAATGGAAGAAGACGCTTTTAGAGAGTTTTTAATTCCAAAGCTTGAACTACTCGAAATGCGTGAAGAATTTCTTACTCGTCCAGTAAACACTGGTTTCTCGGGTGGTGAAAAAAAGAAAAATGAGATTCTTCAAATGGCAGTTTTAAATCCTCGCCTAGCACTTCTAGATGAAACTGACTCTGGACTTGATGTTGATGCTCTTAAGATCGTTGCCAAGGGAGTTAATGCATTAAAGAGTAGATACAATGCAGTCGTTATGGTTACTCACTATCAAAGACTATTAGACTATATTGTTCCTGACTATGTGCATGTTCTTTATGAAGGAAAGATTATTAAATCTGGAACTAAAGAACTTGCAATGGAAATTGAGACTAAAGGTTACGACTGGCTAATTAATTAAGGTATTCACATGAATATAAATGAAATAACAAATAACTATATAAGTGATCTAGAAGCAATTGCGAAAACTTCTTCGCAAAAGTCATCACTAGAGCTTTTTAAAGAAATCGGTCTTCCTCATACAAAAATGGAAGATTGGATTTACACAAAACTAACAGATGTACTTCCTACGAATTATAAAAAAGTAAGTAAGACTACTATTTTAAAAGATGTCAAAGTTGTAGGTAAGTATCAAATTGTCACACTTAATGGAAAAGTCTCCGTGGCAGACTCCTTTCTTCCAGATGAAATTAAATTAAATCTCATCGAACTAGACGAAGAAGATGCTAATGATGACAAGAAAGATATTTTTGCTCGTATTAATGGAGCAAGCTGCGATGAAGTGATATCACTAGAAATTCCTAAGAATTATATATGCGATGACGTAATCACTCTAGTTCACTTATCAGACTTTGAAGGTGAATTCTCAAACCCAAGAATTCATGTAACAGCTGCAGAACTTAGTGAATGTACACTAGTTGAAGTTTTTACTGGAGCAGATGAGCTTAAGTATAATGTTAACGCTGTTTCTAATTTCAAAGTTCTGGCAGGAGCTAAGTTAACTCATACTAAAGTACAAATAGATGGTAAGAGTGCATTTCACGTCAATAGTGTGAATGCAGATGTTCACAGAGATGCTCATTTTAACTCTTTCACTTTTACAACAGGTGCTAAGAAATCAAGAAATAATCTAACTGTAAGATTACAACAAGAAAATGCAACTTGTAGTGTGGATGGTCTCTATGCACTTAATGGTGATCAACATAGCGACAACTTCTCTCTCATTGCACATATTAAGCCACACACAGAAAGCTCACAGCTCTTTAAAGGTGTTTTAAATGGTAGCTCGCGTGGAGTATTCACAGGAAAAGTTCTTGTTTGCAGAGATGCTCAACAGGTTTCTTCAGAGCAGCTTAACAAGAACCTTTTACTTTCAAAGAAGTCCCATGCAGACACGAGACCTCAACTTGAGGTTTATGCAGATGATGTAAAGTGTGCTCACGGAGCAACTGTAGGCCAGATGAGTGACGAAGAAGCTTTCTACCTACAATCAAGAGGTCTCTCAAAAGAAAGAGCACAAAAGCTTCTAATCCACGCATTTTGTTCTGAAGCAATTGCAAAGGTAAATAACGAAAAAGTTGAGACTTACCTTTCAGAAATTCTTTTTGAATCATTCGAAAAAGAAGTTTTTGAAACACTAGAACAAGGTCAATAATGAGTATATTTGATATTGATAAAATTCGAGCAGACTTCCCTGAACTCTCTAGAACTGTTCATGACAAGCCATTGATCTATCTAGATAATGCTGCAAGTACTCTTAAGTGCCTTCCGGTCATAGAGTCAATTAACGCTCACTACTCGAATGAGGCCGCTAATATTCATAGAGGTGTTCACTACCTTAGTGAAATGGGTACTATTAAGTATGAACAGACAAGAAAGTCTCTACAAAGCTTTATCAATGCAAAGCAAGAGTATGAAGTACTCTTCACTAAAGGAACCACTGAATCAATTAATTTAGTGGCCCAATGCTACGCCAGAGAGTTTTTAAAAGCTGGTGATGAAATCCTTCTAAGTACCCTAGAACATCATAGCAATATTGTTCCTTGGCAAATGATCGCAGAAATTACTGGTGCAAAAGTTATCGAAATTCCAATAAATGACTTAGGCGAAATTGACCAACAGGCCTACAAATCTCTACTTAATGAGAAAGTTAAAATTGTTTCAACAAACCATATTTCAAACTCTCTAGGAACAATTAATCCAATAAAAGAAATGATTAAACTCGCCCATGACTACGGAGCGATTTACTTCGTGGATGCGGCCCAGTCTATCGCTCACGAAAAAGTTGATGTGCAAGATCTCGACTGCGACTTCCTAGCATTTAGCTCTCACAAAATGTTTGGACCAACAGGGGTTGGAGTTCTTTACGGAAAAGAAGAGGTATTAAATAAAATGCCTCCCTACCAAGGTGGTGGAGATATGATCGATATCGTTAGTTTTGAAAAAACGACTTACAATACTCTCCCTCATAAATTTGAAGCAGGTACTCCTCATATAGCAGGAGTTATTGCTCTAGATGCTGCCGTCAAGTATATTGAATCAATCGGACTAGAGCAGATAAAAGCATGGGAGCATAAACTGCTTAGCTATGCCACAGAAGAGGTTTCAAAAATAGAAGGACTTAAGATTATTGGAACAGCAAAGCATAAAGCATCAGTTGTGTCTTTTACAATTGATGGTGCTCATCCTCATGATATAGGAACTTTATTAGATAGACAGGGTATCGCTGTAAGAACGGGTCATCATTGCACTCAACCTCTGATGAAACGCTTTAATATACCTGCTACAACACGAGCTTCTTTTTCGATTTACAACACCATGTCTGAAGTAGATCAGCTAGTTGCTGGAATAATTAAAACGAAAGAATTTTTATAATATAAAGGAAGAATTTATGGAAAACCTGGAAATCATGATCCAGCCTACGCCAAACCCAAATGCTCTTAAGTTTATTTTGGATAAGCCTGTAAAGAAAGAAGGAAACTCAAGCTACAGATCTCCTATGGAGTGTGGTGAAAACAACTTAGCAATGACTCTTTTCACTGTTCGTGGTGTTGACCAACTTCACTTCTACGACAACGTTATTACGATAACAAAATTTGGTTATGAAGACTGGGATGCTATGGAGCCAAATATAATAGACTTCATTAAGGCCGAATACCCTAATCATAATCCTGACTACTTTGACCCTGATCCTGAAGCAGAAAGAAGAAGGTCTCTTTCTCCTGAATTAACTAAGATCGAAGAGATCTTAGATAAGACAATACGCCCAGGGCTCCAAGGAGATGGTGGTGATATCCAAACAATTTCACTAGAAGACAATATTCTCCTTGTTCAATATCAAGGTGCTTGTGGTACTTGTCCATCTTCGACAACTGGTACTCTTGAAGCAATTAAAGGAATACTAAGAGATGAGTATCATCCTGAGATTGATGTCTACATAGCCCCAAGCTATTAAAATTATTCACATTTACTATAAAAATAGCACTAATTTTATTAGTGCTTTTTTTTATCTTGACTTAAGTATAATAAGGCATATAATTGTTTTACATATCAAACTTTATTTCTAGGAGATAAACATGATTATTCGCGGACGACTTGACCTACTCTTTGAACTTCATGAGTTAGAGCAAAAGATAAGTGAAAAACTTGAACTTCTAGAAGAGTTGGGTATCCAAATAGATAGTGAAGAAGTTCTTTTGAACAAAATCACAAATCTCAAATCATCTTAAATATGGGCCAAGATATATTGCCTATATCTTTTCTTTCTTATCAGTTTCGAGCGAAGGCAATTTCCTTGCCTTCGCTCATTTCTTATTCAAGCTACTTAAGCTCAGTACTTGATTAGTCTGATCAACAGTAAATAAAAAAAGCAAAGTTTTCCTAATGGAGGGGAATTTTTTTCCGATAGTTATTTCAAGCACGAAATATTATTCATTGGAGGATTAAATGAATTCAACTTCTCTACTAAAGAGATACACTCTCTTATTATTAACAATTGTCGGACTCCTTTCTTTTACTGCATGTAATGGAAAAAACTCAAACGTAAAAATTGATGGTGTTGATGGACCAAATGTAACTCTACTTGAGGACAATCTAATGATCTCTATGGTCTTAGAAAATGTTCAACTTGATGGTGGACTTAGATACAACATTCCAAAATACCCAAATTCATATATTGAAATCTCACCGGATCTTCAATCAGACGGAACATTAATGTCAGTTTCAATTTCAATTGATGACATGTTCAACGATGACCTTTACGGACTTGATCCACAGAAACTTCCAGGTGGTAGACCACTTCCAGGAGTTGTTTCAGGATCATTACCAGCGGTTGCATTTAGTATCGAAAAATTTAACAACATGAGCGTTTATGTTGGGCCAGAAGTATTTGGTATCTTCGTTCCAGTAAACTTAAATGTTGAAAACTCTATCCTTTCTTTCAGATACTATATCTCTGAGAAAAGAGCAGGAACTGTTTCTGTAGTTGGTAATGACCAAGACGGTGAAAATGGTGGTGTACTACTTATGCTAGACATTAAAGGTAAGTGGAAAAAACTTCTTAAAAAAGCACAAAAGAGATACTAGAAATATCTAGTAAGTATTATAAGGGCCCACTTTTATAGTGGGCCTTTTTTATTTCGACCTCATCTCCTAGATTATAAGAAGCCTAAACCCATGCCTTCGGGAAATAATACTCCATCATTTTCTCATGGGCCGAACCTTTCTTAGGAGCATACCTATAAGAATATTTCACTCTTGCAGGTAGAGAAATTAAAATAGAATCAGTTCGTCCATTAGATTGAAGACCAAACATTGTTCCACGATCGTGCAACAGATTAAACTCTACATATCTTCCTCTTCTATGAAGTTGGAAGTCCTCATCTTCTGAATCGAATTTTTCATTCAATCTCTTCTCTACAATTGGAAAATAAGATCTTATGAACTGATTAGACAAATCTTTGACCATTTTAAAGTCGGCCTCAGTATCACCAGTATTATAGTGATCAAAGAAGATTCCTCCCACTCCACGCATTTCATTATTTCTGTGCTTATTTACAAAGTAATCATCACACTTATCTTTGAACTCTTGATAAATACCGTAAGGGTCACATGCTTCTTTCCACACACCATGAAAGTACTCAAAATCTTCTTCAATTGGGTAAAAAGGAGTCAAATCTGCCCCTCCACCGAACCAGAACTTATCCCCGGCCTGAATCATTCTAAAGTTCGCATGACAAGTCGGAACTTTTGGATTCTTTGGATGAATAATCAAAGAAATACCGCTGGCCCACATTCTGGCATCACTACTTCCAATCTTCTTAGCAAATTCTGGCGAAATTGCCCCATGAACGACAGATGTATTAACCCCTGCATTTTCAAAGATATCCCCCGTAAAGGCACGTGTAATACCTCCTCCCCCAGGGTTTGACTCATAATCCTCTCTTTCCCACAAATCCTCTTGAAGCTCTAATTTAGCGTCAATTTCGTGCATTTTTGCAGTTATTTCATCCTGTAAGCCGCGAACATGTTTAACAAATTCATCTTTTAATTGTTCAAGCATTTTTCACCATAGTTGTTTAATATTTAGTCGGCACATGATATCAATAAGAGTAGAACATATAAAGACAGTTTTAATGAAAAATATTATAAAATTAGTATTATTACTAAGCGCAATTCTTTTAAGTATAAATACCTACTCGGCGAGACGCGAAAGTAAGTATTTTTATACTTATGTAGACAGAGATCACACGACAGCAGAGAACTTCAAACATATTGGAGGAATCTATGCCGCCTCTTGGTTTGTCTACCCACTTACTCAAATACACACCTTCAAGAATGAAGGGAGCTTTGATCGTTATAAAGAAAACTTTGGAAAAATTGTCTTTGATCAGGATGAACCTTTTTGGAATTGGATTGTCCATCCATATACTGGATCTCAACTCTTTCTCTATTATCGGGCCAATGGCTATTCAAGAACTCATTCCCTCGCGATGACTATGATCTCTTCTACCCTTTTTGAGTTCACAGTTGAAATTTATACAGAGCCAGCCAGTATTCAAGACCTCTATCAAACACCAATTCTTGGTTCGGTTCTAGGGCTTGGAATAGAGACATTCTCACTTTACTTACTTAATACCGGAAATATGTTTGGAAGAGTCTTTGGACACATCATTAACCCCTCTACGCTTTTTTGGTTTTACGAAGGTAAGATGATGCTTACACCATCTTATGATCTCAAAGGGAAAGTTGGACTCAACTTTTATATGGATTTTTAATGAAGAGTTTATTTTTTATTCTTTCATTCGTTATCTCAGTTCATACGTTCGCATTTGAAAATGATATCTACCTTAAGGCCGGTATAAATATGGGTGTAGGTAGAATTGGTACTTTTGAAATAGAGCCAGGGGATGATGATAAAGAAATTGCTGCTCACAACTACTTTGGATCATATGGTTTTAATACTCACGTAGGTTATAGATGGAAGCGCTATGAACTATCTGCTTCTTCTACAATTTTCTTTGGTAAAGTAAATGATCTCTCCTTTAAAGTTAATGATAATAAATTCACTGGAAGTGGTAATTATCAAAACCTAATGGTCTACCCTACCCTAAAATATTTCATTCCTTGGGAGCCACTGAATAGCTGGAGAATCGCTGCAGGAGTTAGTCCAATCTTTTCACAGCAAACAGTACGCTTAAAAGAGTTTATTTCAACGGGTCCATTTCAAGGTAATAAATTTAAACTCACCTATGACTCTGTCGGATGGGGAGTGAGCCTAGGATTTGAAGAGCACCTCGAGCTAAAAGAGATGCATCCAGTTTATATTGAAATTTCATACTTCAGTTTATACTCTGTTAAGTCGTACCTAGTTGACACAACTGACCCAACCAAGACAAATATTCTAAGTTCCCAGACAAAAGAAAATGACGTTGGAGCAGAAACTTTTATGATCAGTATGGGAATCGTTTTATTTTAGGAGATTACAATGATTTATTATCACAATCCAAGATGTAGCAAATCGAGACAAGGTTTAGAACTTTTAAATACCAAGGGCGTAGACTTCGAAATTAAAGAGTACTTAAAAGAAGGCCTAGCTCAAAAAGAAGTTAGTTCTATAATAAAAGATCTAGGAATCAACCCACTTCAAGGGCTTATCCGAGTGAAAGAGGCCACTTTCAAAGAACTAGGCCTCTCTAAGAATGATGAGCTTAGTAACACTAAATGGGCAAAGATTATTAGTGAAAATCCTGTATTACTAGAACGACCAATACTCGTAAATGGTAGCAAAGTAGCTATAGGAAGACCTCCAGAAGACCTACTCAAAGCTCTATAAGACTGACAAGAATAGTACTCAGTCCTTTTTATAGGCCAACTAACTTTCAACTAGTTGGCCTACTCATTTTCTCATAAACAAAGAATCTCAAGTTTCATCCTATAATAGACGAAAAGATATACGAAAACTGTTTATTGTTAATGGGACCTACGAATGACTAAATTGCTAAAACTACTACTAACCTTGACTCTTATATTTAGTATAAATACAAATATATTTGCACAAAGCAAAGGTGTGGCAAAAGCAATTATCTTGAAAGGGAAAGTTCTAGTAGAAAACCCTAAAACTAAAGAATTAACTCCTCTTAAGAAAGGCTCATGGGTAAAAGAAGGATTACTAGTTAAAACTCAAAGTAAGTCTTTTGTTAAACTTCTATTCATTGATAAATCTCAGATGAACCTCGGTCCAAAGTCGGAAATGGTTATCAGTAAATTTCCAAAGAATAAGGCCGGAATCATTACCCTAATGAAAGGATCTCTAAGATCGAAAGTAACTAAGAACTACTTAGATATTAAAGATAAAGATAAATCAAAACTCTTCATTAAAACGAAGACGGCTGCCATGGGTGTAAGAGGAACAGACTTTCTTGTAACTTATAATCCTCTTAATGAAAATACTGCTCTAATTACTTTCTCAGGTGCCGTTGCAATGGCCCAAATTAATGAATCGGTAAGAAATATTAGAGAAACACAAAGCTCTCTTGAGAGGATTGTCTCTGGAGATACGGCCGTAATTGTAACAAAAGGTCAATTCTCTGGAGTTGCTCCAGGAAAAACAGATAGAGCAACTATTCCTGTAAAAATTAATCCAGCTCAACTTGAAACCATGAAGTCAAGTGATGGACCTACTACTCTAAAAGATCAAACTAATACTGCTCCAATTCAACCAAAGAAGAAGTTTAGAAATGTAATTCCTCCAGGAGTTGATGCTAAGAAATTCTCTAATCACTCTAAAGTCGAAGACCAAGTTCAAAAGACTATCGGTTATAAAGAAACTAAAGAAGTTTTAGAAAAAGTAACTAAGACTAATTCTGTGAACACTGCCCCTCCAGAGGGAATGGTTAATAAAGTAACAGGTGAAATAGCACCTGCAGCAGGTGGTTTTATAGACCTTAATACGGCCCAATATATTCCACCTCCACCAGGTTCAGCATTTGATGCTGTAACACAAACCTATATTCCTCCGTCAGATATGGGAGGGTTTCATCCTTCGACTGGAGACTTTCATCATCCTGAGTACCAGCTTACTCATGACGGGAAATTTATTGCGCTAGAAGATTCAAAGCAAAGAGCTCCTGCAAGTACAGACGATGATGATGGCCCTATTAATAAGCCAATCGATCCAAAACTTGACCAACCTATTGCTCCAAAGATGGACTATGACGATAATACTGCTCAAGACTATGATTACAATGAAAGCTATAATCAAAGTGACGATGGATACGACGAAGGAGAAGTAGACCTTGATGAGATAAAAGATGAAATAGACTCAAATATCGAAGACGCAACAGATGCGAGAAACGATATACTCAACAATAGCACTCGGGTAAAATTCAATATTAATTAATTGATTCAAAATAAGTCATTTTTAGTTATAATATAATCTAATATTATCAGATACTTTGAGCTCATTATGAGCTCAATTCTATTGGTTAAATGGACTTGACCCTATGAGAATACTCAATAAATCTTTATTTATTTCACTTCTACTTTCGAGTACTAGCTTTGCAGACACATCTTCAAAAATTAAGGATGCACTCCTAGACTTTAAAGAAGGGCAATACAAGAACGTAATAAGTAATCTCGAAAAACTAAGCCATACTCAAAAAAACTCGCTCATAACAAAGCACTACCTACTAGCTCTTTCATATAATCGTATTCACTCCTATGACCTAGCAATTTCTCACTTTAGAACTGCAATTAAACTAGGCTCCAGGGCGACTGATTTATATTACGAGTTTGGCCAAGCATTATATGCAAATAATGAACTCACTAAATCTAGAATTGCATTTTCAAAATCATATAAACTAAATTACAAGCAAGAGTCTTCCCTTTACTATGTTGCACATATCTCGCAAATCCTGGAAGAGTATAAGCAAGCGAAGGCCAGCTACGTCAAGCTGATTAAATCGAAGAATAATGATACCGCTCTTTTACAAGTTGCGAGGTTTCAACTTGCTGAAGTACTCCTTTCAATGGCCAGAACAAAGGCCGAAACAGAAAGATTAGTTGAAAAATTTGTACTCCCACAAATGGACTTGGCCCTTAAAGTTGATAAGTCAAGTTCACTCAGTGGTGAGATTTTCAACAGAAAAAAAGAAATTGAAAAAGAATTCGGCCTAGACCCTAATCTTCTATATAATGGACGAAGAATTGATCAAAGAAGATGGAACGCTTCCATTGATCAACAATTTAGCTACGATAATAATATCTCTTTAACAAGTGATCTCCCCGCTTCCGCAGCTTCACTTGAAGATTCATTTATATTTAGAACAAAAGCGAATGCGAGCTATGATTGGATTTTAAAAAAGAGATTTATCATTAGTCCTGAAACTTCTCTTGATTACAAAAAACATACAAATAGAGAATCAATCAATGTTAAAACACAAGATTCTTTTGATCTTGGAGCAGGATTAAATAATTCATACGAACATAAATTATTTAACAATCCGGCCTCACTTCTTTTTGATATTAACTATAACTATAGTGGAAGGTACAGGGCCGATACTAATGAAAACTCATTCTACTCTAGGTACATGAGCTACTCTTTAGGAGAAAAGTTTAAGTATTTTACTAAGGGTGACACGACTTTTAAAGTTAAATATAAAGACCTGATTTCTAAAACAAAAGATCAGAATGCAAAAACGACAGGTTTTTCAGCTGATCAAACCTATTTAACACTAAGAGGAAATATCTTACTTTTCTTACTTTCATATGACTCAATGGATACTTATAATAATCCAAAAAATTCAACAAATACGACTCTGCTAAGATTTGATTTTATAAACCCTACTCTATTTCCTAACATAACACTTCTTATGGGCGCCTCTATGAGTTTCATAGACTATGTTGATCCTACAGAGAGCTTAACCAGAGGAGTTGAAAAAACTTTTACCCCAGTCATTAAGCTCACTAAGAAAGTTACAAAGAAATTAAAATTTACAGTCAGCTATGAGTATACAAAGAATACATCTTTAAAATCCGACTACCAATATACAAAGCATGTGACGACGTCCGCGCTAAAGTATAAATTCTAGGACGTTATTATGTGGTCAAAAGTAATTAAATATCTGGGATTTATTTTTATTATCTCCTTTTCTTCGCTTAGTGTGTTTTTCTCATTATCAGAAAGAGAAATAGAAGATCCAGAAATTAAGAACCTCATTGGTTATACTTCATTTTTTGAAGATAGGTTCTTCGACTTTAGAATGAGGAAAACTCTAGATATGTCCAAACAAGACAAAAGGCTTGTTATGGCAGATATCGATGATTATTCATTAAAGGAGCTAGGTCAGTGGCCGGTCAACAGAGAGACCTGGGCACAACTAATAACTAAGTTAGGACATTTTGGCGCAAAGGTAATTGCATTTGATGTTTTCTTCGCAGAAAAAAGTCAGTCATGTAACGAGCTCTCTGTTGATGATTTAATGGCAAATGCGATCACTAACTTTCAAAGTATACCGGGAAATAAGGTGATCATTCCCTACTCTCTAGACACTCAAGGCGCAGAAACATTTGAAGAACTACCAGACCAACTTTACAACTTTATACTAGAGTCAAAAACGAGAGAAGGCATTGAGCTCAGACCTGGAAAAGTCTCTAAGGCCGTATGGCCAATAGAAAAACTATTACAAACGGAGCCAAGTCTAGGACATATTCAAGTTGAGGCCGACCTCGATGGAATAATGAGACATTATAGAATTGTTGGTAATATTGATACCCTATACCTTCCAAGCTACGGACTAGAGGCGTACTCTCAATACACGGGAGACTCTCCAGAGATTAATCTTCTCACTCCAGGTGAATTTAAATTTAAAATAAAAACAGGTGATTTCGAACTAAACTATAAAGGTGAAACAAAACTTAGATGGTTTGGTAGTGAAAAGAACTTCCCTAGAGTAAGTATAGCCGATATTGTAAAGGCCGCAGATAACGACGAACAAATGAAAGAGGTTTTTAGCAATACAATCGTCTTTGTAGGTGCCAGTGCATATGGAGCGTATGATCTTCGTCATACTCCAGTAAGCTCTATGCTTCCAGGGGTTTATTTTCACATGAACCTTACTCAAATGCTCTTAGAAGGAAGATTTTTTAGACCTCAAAATGACTCAACTTTCATATCATGGTCAATACTTCTAGGAGGTTCACTAATAATTCTTCTTATCCAATTCTTTGAAAACCCTATTCTTGATATTACTTCAACTATAGTTTTGATTGCGGGTCTTTACTACTATGATACTTACTACTTAATACCAGATGGATATGAAGTTAAGCTCTTCTTTTGCTTCTTCTCCATTGTCTCCAGTTATTCCTGGAATACATTTCTACATTTTTACTTAGCTAATAAAGATAAAGCATTTCTTAAATCTGCTTTTGGATCATATATTTCTCCAGAGCTAATTGATGAGATGTACACCAATGGTCAGCAACCTGCTCTAGGTGGTGAATGTGGAACTAGAACGGCCTTCTTTACAGACATACAGGGATTTTCGACCTTTTCTGAAATTCTGTCGGCAACTCAACTTGTAGACCTTCTAAATGAATACTTAACAGTAATGACCGATATTCTACTCGAAGAAAAAGGTACTCTCGATAAGTATGAAGGAGATGCAATCATAGCCTTCTTTGGTGCTCCAATGCCTCTAGAAGATCATGCAACAAGGGCGCTAGTTGTTGCAGCAAGAATGCAAGCTGCACTTTTAAAACTAAGAGAAAAATGGGTCAGCGAAGGAGATAAGTGGCCAACAATCGTTCATGAAATGAGAATGAGAATCGGAATTAATACAGGTGAAATTGTAACAGGGAATATGGGTTCGGCCTCAAGAATGAACTATACAATGATGGGAGATTCTGTGAACCTTGCGGCCAGACTTGAAGAAGCAGCTAAGCAGTATGGAATATTCACTCAACTATCAGAATACACTTTAAATGAATGTGAAAAGTCTAAATTTCTCTTTAGAGAACTCGATACAATTCGTGTTGTGGGAAAATCTGAGCCAGTTACAACTTATGAATTACTAGATCTTAGAGAAGATGCATCGGAACTATTAATTCAGCTACAAGAGTTATTCCATAAAGGTCTCATTCATTATAAGAACCAACAGTGGGATATGGCGATAGACTACTTTAACCAAACTCTAGATTTAGAGCTAAGAAGGTTTCCCCTACTTAAGGAAAAGAAGAACCCTTCAAAAATATATCTCGAAAGATGTACACAGTTTAAAGAAAATCCTCCGCCTGCAGACTGGGACGGCGTATTTACTTTAACTCAAAAATAAAAAGATAATTATAAATCGAACACTTAGATAATTTAATTTAGGAAAAAAAAAGCGCTCACTTTGTGAGCGCTTAATAATTATTAGTAAGCTAGAGCTTCTCTAATTCCAGTTAAAACTCTATCTACATTTGGTAGAACGGCCTTTTCTAGAATTCTATTGAAACCTACCGGAGTAAATGTTGATCCAATTCTTTTAACTGGAGCATCAAGGTCTTCAAACCCTTTTTCATTTATCATGGCAACAATCTCACCACCAAATCCACCAAAGACCTTATCTTCATGGACAACTACACATCTATTAGTTTTCTTAACAGAGTTAAGGATAGTCTCTTCATCTAGAGGAGCGATTGATCTTAAATCAATAACCTCGACATCATATCCTTCACTTGTAAGCGTTTGTGCCGCTTCAAGACAGTGATGAACAGTATTTCCATAAGTAACGATTGTTAAGTCCTTACCTTCTTTTCTTATTCGCGCTTTTCCAAAAGGAACTTCAAAGTCTTCAGGAACAACTGTCATTGCTTGTTTTGCATTATAAAGAGACTTCGGCTCTAAGAATAATGTAGGACCTTCACTTCTCATAGCAGTTCTAATTAAACCTGCGGCATCATCAGCAAATGATGGGCAAACAATTCTAACACCAGGAATACCAGCAAGGTTTCCTTCTAAGTTCTGAGAGTGATAAAGACCACCACCAATATATCCACCTGAGGCTAATCTTATCAGGATATTTGGAGCAAATGCACCATTTGAACGCCAGTAATCATGTGAACATTCTACATATTGCTCCATTGCAGGCCAGAAGTAATCTGCAAACTCTGCACCTTCGACAACAACTCTTATGTCCTTATTGAAACGAGAGAAACCATTGGCCGTACCAAGAATAAAATCCTCCGCAATTGGACCGTTAAAAACTCTCTCTTTACCAAACTCAGCTTGCATTCCCTTCGAAACATTGAAGATACCACCCTTATCTTTATTGGCCATATCTTGCCCCCAGATAAAAGTATTTGGATTGTGTCTGAATTCTTTTTTAAGTTGTCCATTAAGAGCATCGATGAACTTCATCGGCTCACCTTCTTCATTATGAGTTCCGTCTACATACTTCTGTGGAACGTGAGGCTCAGGAAGAACAAAGTCATAAATTGACTCAGGAGTTGGATTAGGAGCTTTCATCGCAGCCGAATGTGCTTCTAAGACTGTCTTCTTAGAGTCTTCATCAATTGCTTCAAGCTCTTTTTTCGTAAAAATTTTATTATCTATTAACTGCTTCTTAAATGCTTCATACGGATCTTGAGCAACTGCGTCTGCGATCTCTTTTTCATCTCTATATAATTCGTGCTTATCTGAGTTCGAATGTGCTCCCATTCTCACACACTTTGCATGAACGATAACTGGTTCATTTTTTTCAATAGCATGTGCTCTAGCAGCAGTCATTGCATTCATTGAATCAAAGACATCTTTTCCGTCACAGTGAATAATTCTTAAGTTCTTTAGACCCGTAAAGTTGTCAGCAACAAATTCATTTGCCGTTTGATCTCTCTTAGGCACAGAGATTCCGTAACCATTATCTTGAAAAACAAAAATAACAGGAAGTTTCTCATTAGTTGCTCCGTTGATCGCTTCGTAGCAATAACCTTCGGAAACCGATGACTCTCCTTGCGAAGAAATAGCAACACCTGTGTGATTATACCTCTTCATCGCACGAGCAACACCAACAGCATGAAGCGTGTGGTTACCTGTACAAGAAGAAACATTGTGAATATTCCACTCTGGTTTAGCAAAGTGATTCGACATATGTCTACCACCAGAAGCTAGGTCAGTTCCTTTTGAGATACCGTTTAAGATAAGCTCTTCTGCAGTACAACCTGCTGATAATGCTGTTAACATATCTCTATAATAAGGAAAGAGATGGTCTTCATTTAAAGTGAAGATCTGTCCAATTGCCAACTGAATAGCATCATGACCTGCATAAGGTGCATGATATGACCAACCAATGGCCTGCTTTAAGTAATTAGGAGCACGAAGATCAACTAATCTTCCCACTGTCATCAGCGTGTACCACTGTTGAAGGGTCGCTTTGTCTGTTTTTTTCAGTGAATACTTTAATTCTGTTTTCTTAAGCATAACTTTCCTCTAGGGATCTATATTTATTTTTGTATTTGCGAAAGGCTAATTAAACATACTTTTAGGGATTTGAAAACAATTGTCGCATATGCGCACGGCACAAACCGAGTGTTTTTATACACATTGCATGGTGAAAGATTAGAATAATTAAGCTTTAATGTTAGACCAATCTAATGATTAATTAATCCATAAAAGGAGTAAATATGCCTGTAGCTAATTATGAACAATACTGTACGATGCTTGATAGAGCGAAAAAAGGTGGTTTTGCCTACCCTGCCATTAACGTTACTTCAACCTCTACGGCCAATGCTGCCCTAGAAGCATTTGCTAATATGAAATCAGATGGAATCATCCAAGTATCAACTGGTGGAGGACAATTTGCCTCAGGTCAATCTGTAAAAGATATGGCCCTCGGAGCAATCTCAATTGCTCAACACGTTCATTTAATGGCCCAGAAATATAATGTCCTAATCGCGCTTCACACAGATCACTGCCATCCTAATAAAGTAGATGGTTTTATGATTCCTCTAATTGAAGAGACTGAAAAAAGAAGAGCTAAGGGTGAGCCAAACCTTTTCAACTCTCATATGTATGACGGTTCTGAGCTTCCTCTTGAAGAAAATATAAGAGTATCTAAGGAACTATTAGAAAGATGTGCAAAAAATGAAATCATTTTAGAAATTGAAACTGGTGTTGTTGGTGGAGAAGAAGACGGAGTTAACAATGAAGATACTCCAGCTGATAAACTCTACACTTCTCCTGAAGAGATGGTTCAAGTTGCAAAAGCACTAAGACCAGTCGGTAAGTTTATGTATGCTGCAACTTTTGGAAATGTTCATGGTGTTTATAAGCCTGGTAACGTAAAGCTACGTCCAGAGATCCTTAAAAATGGACAAGCAGCAGTTGTAAAAGAATTTGGTGAAGAAGCTGCCAACTGGCTCGTATTTCACGGAGGTTCTGGTTCAGAGTTAAGTGAAATTCACGAAACACTTGGTTATGGTGTTGTGAAAATGAATATTGATACTGATACTCAATACGCTTATTCAAAGGGTGTTGTTGATCATATGTTCAAAAATTATGACTCTATGTTAAAGATCGACGGTGAAGTTGGAAATAAGAGCTTCTACGATCCAAGAGCATGGATGAAGGCCGCAGAAAAGACAATGACTGCTAGAATTGAACAGGCCTGTCGTGACCTTAAGTCAGATGGAAAATCAATTCTCCACTCATAATTTCTTAATCACAGGCGAAGAGATTCGCCTGTTTTTATATAATTTCAGATAGTTATATCCCATAACTTTTTTACAATTGTACGGCCACATTGAAGCTAGTTGTACAACATCGCGTCATTCATATAAATGAAACAGGAGTTTATTATGAAAAGTTTCCTTGTGACACTAATGATAATGAGTTCAAACGTACAAGCGATAGAACTAATACCGACGATTGAAGGTCAATCGCAAACGGCCATCATAAAAGTACAAACCATACAAGACGATATCTCTAAGAATGCACTATCTGCAACTTGCTTTAACCTAGGTTCTCTCAAGTCAACTTTGAGCGACTTAACGACGCTCTCTTTCTCTTTACTAGAGGAGCACGCAGAAGGTAAGAAGGTCTTACAAGTCGCTGGCCAAGCTAAGGTTCTTGCTGACTCTACAATAGGTTTTTGTACAGAGGACGCTTCAGATACCTATTCTGGAAATGGGTTAACTGTAGAAAAAGTAAAGTTTCAAAATGTTAAGGCCTTGAAAAAGAGGCTCACTAATATTGAACAAAAAGTTAATGAAACGGATCTTATTATTAGAACTAGCTTCTAGAAAATCTCGCAAACTTCTTCTAATAGAAGAGCCAATTTATTTCTTAAAATAAGAGGGTCAGAAAATTTAAGTTTTGAAGATTTTTTAACATGCAGACCCTCTTCAACTTTAAAGTTCTGATCACTATTCCAATTGATTATTGAAAAGCACTCAAGCTCACCAGTATTATCAGAATTAAGCTCAGTGAATCTACAATGAAGCTCATACTTTACTTTTATGCCTACTCCTTTAGTAGAAGAAAATTTCTTTGCTAATTGAATTAAAGCCGGCTTAGCGATTGGGTCTTTAGTTTTTAATATACTCATCACATCAGTATCTTCACTTTCAACATAGAAGTGATGATCAGATTTTTTTTGAGAGTGTATGTCAGTACAACTTGAAGTTTCGAGGTACCTATAGGCAAAGTTATCTAGTGTAAAAACAAGAAGACCATTTAAACCTTCTTCATTAAGAGAGACACGCGCTTTCGTTTCCATCTCAACTTTTAATTTTTCTAAGTCTTCTTTCGAGCTTTGACTATTTAACTTATCCACTATTTTTTTTCCTTTAAATGAAACAACTTATTATACTTACCTGACATTATAATTTTCTTTAATGCTTTATCGAAGGCAGCGCTTCTTTTTTTTCCAACTTCATTATCAGGAAAAGCAAAGTAAACACTTTGTTCAGATATTGGAGTAAATTTATTATACGTAATTTTATTAGATAGGTTTAAATTCTTAATTGCAGCAAGACCCGTAATCTCTTCTCCAATAAAGATATCTGCCCGATTTAAATTTACAAGTTCAATGCAGTTTTCATCCGAACTAGCATAGGAAATAACCCAGTCTTTGTTATTTAACACTTTACGATGGTAAGGGTAGCCTCTCGTTAGACAAACTCTTACTTTAGTTTTTAATTTCTTATAAGAACTTAATTTTCTTTCGAAGATGAAATCTTCTTTTATGTAGAAGTCAGAGGTCTTATTTACTTTTCCATGTTGTAAGGCATCTAGTGCAGGGAAATAACCATCGATCTCATTTTGAGTAAAGGCGAGCAATGTTCTTTTAGGTGGAAGTATTTTTATCTCAATATCCATATTAGAAAGCTTAGAGATTTCTTTTGTGAGCTCAATGAACTCACCCTTTGTAGAAGATTGAATATAGCGAGGAATGATAAAAGTCCCAAGAACAAGCTTCTCCTTTGAGAAGCTTGGCAATATTGAGCAAAAGAAGAATATGACTAAAGTAATTTTTTTCATAAGCAATATTAGTTCGTATCAACTTCTAGGTAAAGCTTTAATAGTAGTAAATATGAGTAAATTTAATATAATTTCAGCACGTTATAGAAGACCTACAACGTGCTATTTTATTTTAGATAGAATTAGTTTTAGATAAAATCTCATAAACATTACGAGACAATCCTTCAACACTGAGGATTCTATCTAGCTCAACCTTCACTAGACCCTTTAGATGAGCAGGTAGCCTCTTATAGTCTTTAAAGGCACTAGATAATCTCGAGGCCATTTGCGGATTAATCTTGTCTATCTCAATAATTTGGTCAGCTATAAACTTATAACCTCTTCCGGAGCTATGATTGAACTCAGTTAAGTTAGCTGCAAAAACTGATACTAAAGACCTTACAAGATTAGGTACAGATTTATCATAGACTTCATTATTTAAAAGCTCTTGTACTCTTTCAAAAGTCCCTTCAGCTGATGAGCTGGCCTGAGCAGTTAACCACTTTTGCATAACTAAAGTTTCATGCTTCCACTTCTTGTAGAATGAACTTACAGCTTCATCCTTATAAGAAGAGTTACCGTCAGCCAATAAGACAAGTGATGCATATTCATCAGTCATATTCGTTGAGCTATCAAATTGCTCAAAACACAGTTTATCGTACTTCTGCTCACCAGTTGCCATTAAGAAACCGAGAACTGCACTCTTAAGATCTCTCGCTCCCATTGCTTGTGGAGTAAGAGAGTATTCTTCTTTAACATTTAGTTTATGATATATTTTTTCAAAGAGATCTTTGTGCGTATTTGCCAAAGTCTTAATTACAAAATTTCTAACTTTATGGGTACTTTCATAGTCAACAATTTCTTGCATTTGCAGTAGATCACCTTCACTTGGGATAGTAATTGCGAGGGCCTTAAAAGCATTATCAATTGTTTCATCTGCTAGCATTTTTCCAAAAGCTTCTACATACGGCAGATCAAGCTTTAGCTCTTGCTGATTTTGCTCATCTGTAACTAGGCAATTCATAAGTGACTTGGCCAGAGCTTGTGCAGATTCGTAACGATTAAACTCGTCAGAGTCATTGGCCATTAAAAAGACATAATCCCCAAGTCCCCTATCCGTCTTAAGTAAAACAGGTGCAGTAAACCCTCTGTTTAAAGATGGTACAGGTTCTTGCTCAACACCTGAAAAAGTAAATGTTTCAACTTCTTTAGTAAGATGAAGTATATTCTGTTCAAGTTGAGGCTGCTCACTCTTACAGTCCTTAAGTTTGAGAGTAATATCATTTCCTTGCTTATCAACTAAACCGACACCAAACGGCATATGGTAAGGCTTTTTAGTGGCCTGTCCTGGAGTAGCTGGACAAGACTGTCCCAGAGTTATCGAGAACTCTTTAGCGCTTTGATCGTAGGACGTTTTGATATCTATAACAGGAGTTCCAGCTTGATGGTACCAATTTGAAAATTGAGAGAAGTCATAATTATCATTTGCAATACTCATAGCATGTAAGAAGTCTTCAGTCGTAACAGCTTGTCCATCAAAAAGTTCAAAGTACTTATCAGTACCTTTTCTAAAGCCTTCTTTTCCTAATAGAGTGTGAATCATACGAATGATCTCACTTCCTTTTTCATAAATAGTCATTGTATAGAAGTTATTTATTTCAATATAACTACTTGGTTTAATCGGGTGGGCCGTAGGTCCAGCATCTTCGACAAACTGTCTAGACTTAAGCGTTTTCACATTTGAAATTCTATTTACTATTCTAGAGTTTAAATCTGAAGAAAACTCTTGATCTCTAAAAACAGTAAGACCTTCTTTAAGAGTTAATTGAAACCAATCACGACAAGTTATTCTATTTCCTGTCCAGTTGTGGAAATACTCGTGACCAATAACAGCTTCAATTCCTGCAAAATTATCATCAGTCGCTGTTTCAGGCTTTGCTAGAACATAAGCAGAGTTAAAGATATTCAATCCCTTATTTTCCATTGCTCCCATATTGAAAGCATCTACTGCAACAATCATATATATATCGAGATCATACTCTCTGCCATATACTTGCTCATCCCATTTCATAGAGTTAATTAAACTCTTCATAGCATGATCACACTTAGACTCATTTCCTTTATCTACGTAAATTTCAAGAGCAATCTTACGTCCCGTCATTGTCGTAAATTCATCTTTTACAAGTCCAAGATCTCCAGCAACAAGAGCATACAGATATGATGGCTTTGGAAATGGATCCAACCACTCTACAAAGTGCTTACCATCTTCTAAGTCACCAGAAGCAATTGGGTTTCCATTAGAAAGAAGTATTGGATAGAGTAACTTATTCGCTATTACCTTAGTCGTATAAACGGCCATAATATCAGGACGATCTATAAAGTAAGTAATTCTTCTAAAACCTTCTGGTTCATTCTGAGTACAAAAGATTGTTCCAGATTTATAAAGACCATCTAGGGCCTTATTTTCTTGCGGGTTTATTTCATTGTGAATCTCAAGTTCGAACTCAGCAGGAACTTCTTTTATAATTAATCCCTCTTCAACTAATTCATATTGAGAATTACTAAGCTCTACTTTATTAATAAGAATCTTTTTTAAAACAAGCTCTTCTCCATTTAAAAAAAGCTCTCTTGATCCCTGTAAGTAATCATAATTTGCTTTGACCTTCATAACAGAGATTACTTGAGTTTTTGTATCATCTAAATCAAATGTTAAGTGAATATCAGAGATTAAATAGTCTGATTGCTTGTAATCTTTCAAATATATAGTTTGCGGAGCCGCGTCTTTCATGAGAAATCCTCTTTTTAAAGTGTATTTGCCTATAATTACACCTTTTTCTTGGCATTTGTCACTATTTCTCCATAGACAAGAAAACCTAAGTAGCTGAAAAATCTTCCTTTCTTCCTAAAAAGTAAATATTTGATTAAAATATATATATAAAGAATTTTTAACTAGAAAATGACTATTAAAGACGCGAATAAAAAACATTACTTTTCTATCGTTGAGCCTACTGAGGTTAGCTCAGTATTTGAAAACTGCGCCAAAGAAGCGTTGACTATTTACCTATGGTGTCAAGGCCAAAAGGAAGATCAATTAGAAGAGTTTGAATTATACGAATATGTGAGTGATCAAAATACTATATCCATGAAAGTAAAGGGAGGTTTTCTCTCTAAACTTGGTAAGTCAAAGTTAACCGATAAAGAAGTTTATTTAAAAATTAACTACAATAAATTTCAATACTTCAGCTACAGTACACTAAAGTATGATTCTGAAACAAAGAATTATAGTCTCAAAGTAAATAATGATGTTTATCGATCTCAACAAAGATCAAATTACAGATTAAACGCAGGACCTTTTGTCGCTGTTCAATTCAAAATAAATGATAAAGTTTACGATGGGCATGATATTTCAGCCGGCGGAACTTCGTTTACAGTTACTGAGGAAGAAGTAAAGGACCTACCAGAAGGAACTATATTTGATGACTGTATGCTACGACTTAATAGAGACAAGTTTAGTATTCCTCAAGCAAAGATAGCGAAAACATGGCCTGATAAAGACCGTGACGGTGAGCTGACTGGCAATTTCAAAGTAGGAGTTGCCTTTATCGATGTACCTAAACATACTGAAGAAGAACTCTTTAAGTCGATTAATGGTGAAGCGAGGGCCGAAGAAATTCGTAAGAATCTAAAAAGTAAAAAGGCCGCCGGTCAGTAACACAACTTCACTTTTTCATTAAATCTTTCTTTATAAATCTCGTATAGTTTTTCAGACTTCTTAAGCCTAGAATTAATGAACTGTATAGCTAAAGCAGTATTCATCTTAAATGCGTAATCGAGAGCGAGCTTCTTATTTGATGAAAAGAACTCATCTAAAATTTTCCAAAAGTTGATCGGACATACCGCTCCTACCCGATCTAAGTAGGCTCGAATTAGAAACTCATCTTTACTAGCAAACACTTTTTTCATTTGAATTTTCATCCAAGATGTTTCATAGACGGCCAAGTGAACAATTGATCGCTTTACAATAACTGCACTCCTGCTTGCGAACATAAGATCTTTGAGCAGTTCATGATAGCGTTCAAAGTTAGGAACAGAGATAGCAAGAAAATTTACAATACTCTCCCTTTCAACTCCATCGGGTAGTTCTTTGGCCTTGTCTGTTAAATACAAAAGAGAAGTCTTTTTTTTAGAAAAATAAATATTTGCTTTAAAGCTTGAGAAATGAAACTGATTAAGTTCCAAAGAACTATAACTACTAATATCAATTTGTTCTAAAATCTTTGCCCTCTTCTCGTTTTCAATCTTACCTAGTCCTTTAAGAGAAGCTAACTTAAATTTTGTCTCCTCGAGGTGTACAAGTAGAAACGAGTTCACTTCATCGTCACCAAAATTGCCAATTTCTTCTAAAGCGACCTCTTTTAGCCGATGTGGAAGTTTTTCAAAGTTCTCTAACAACCATTGCCTGAAACTATGATTTCTTTTTTGGGCCAAACGCTTGAAGGCCGAAATACGTTTGGGTATTTCTAGCTGTGGACTCTTGAAGTTTGTTTCATCTATTGCAAGAGAGGGATCAAAACTTACTGGCGCCTGTTCTTTCTTATTTAAATAGACGTAACCACCAATACCAACAGCAATAGCAACAAGAGAAAATAGGAGAAGAATTAAGTTTTTCACTATATTTAAATATTGCGGATGAGACCTATTTGCAAGGTAAAAGAATATCATATTTCAATAACTTAGCCTTACATAACAATAAAAATACTGATATATAGATATTTCACTGCATCAAGGATTTCGTTGACTACTTTTAGCCTAAAAGCTAAAAAGACGAACTATATTTATGAAATACACAATAAGGGACATCGCGGACCCTTTCAAATTTTGGATGATCTATGGCAAGAGAATTTGTTGGAAGTAATACTAAGATAATCGATAGAGTAAATGTGATGAAGCAACATGATATTTACCCATTCTTTAGAGCGATTGAAGCTTCTGAAGGTACAGTGATTACTTACGGTAATAAAGATCAGATCATGATCGGCTCTAACAATTATCTAGGTCTTACTCACCATCCACACGTTAAAGAAGCTGCTATTCAGGCATTAGAGAAGTATGGAACAGGTTGTACTGGTTCTAGATTTTTAAATGGTAACTTATCAATTCATGAAGAGCTTGAAGAGAAATTAGCTCAGTACTTAGGTCATGAAGATGCTCTTGTTTTTTCAACAGGAATGCAGACTAACCTAGGCGCTCTCTCAGCAATGTGTGGTCCAAGAGACTGTATGCTATTTGATTCTGAAAATCATGCCTCTTTAATTGATGCTTCTAGATTAGCTCTTGGTGCAACATTTAAATATAGACACAATGATATGGAGTCTCTTGAAGAACAATTAGCGGCAAACGTAAATAGATTTAAGAATGTTATCATTGTTGCAGATGGTGTTTTCTCAATGACAGGTAAAGTTCTTAAGCTTGATAAAGTAATCGAATTAGCAGACAAGTACGGAGCGATTGTTTATGTAGACGATGCCCATGGCCTTGGTGTTATGGGAGATAGAGGTCGTGGAACAATGGACCACTTTGGAGTAACTGAAAAAGTTAACTTTAACATGGGTACCTTTTCAAAGTCATTTGCTTCTATTGGTGGAGTACTTTCTGGTTCAAAGGCAGATATTGACTATATTAGACATACAGCGAGATCATTTATGTTCTCTGCTTCAATGGCACCGGCTTCCGTTGCTACGGTTAGAGCTTGTTTAGAAGTAATCCTGGCCGATGAAACTATTCATCAAAACCTTTGGAGAAATGTTGATTTCATGCAAAAAGGTTTCAAAGAAATTGGTTTCTACACTTATGAGTCAACAACTCCAATTATTCCTGTATTTGTTGGAGACGACTTAAAAGCAATGCAGATTACTAAGTTCTTAGGAGAGATGGGTGTGTTCGCCACTCCAGTTGTGGCCCCAGCGGTTCCGAAGGGAGAGGCCCTAATTAGAACAAGCTATATGGCATCACATTCAATTGAAGAATTAACTAAAGTATTAGAGATTTTTGCAATAGCGAAAAAAGAGTTTGATATCCCTAGTATACATCACTGAGGCAAAAAATGAGTTTAATAATTCAAGAGGTTGATATACTCAACAATAAGAAAGATCAAAAAAGATTTATCAACCTCCAGTGGGACCTCTATGCAAATGATGCTCACTGGGTCCCTCAATTAAAACTCGCTCTAAAAGACCAATTCAATCCTAAACATCCATTTTATAAAACATCAGATACCAAAGCTTGGATAGCAGTCCTAGACGGCAAAGACGTAGGAAGAATTCAAGCAATAGTCAACCATAAGCATAATGAGTTCCATAAAGAAAATATTGGTTTCTATGGCTTCTTTGAGGCCATTGATGATGAAGAAGTTTTTAAACAACTTCTAGGAAAAGCTGAAGAATATGTAAAATCTTTTGGCAAGGTTGAAATTCGTGGTCCAGTGAATCCTTCAACGAATTATACTGTAGGAACATTAGTTGATGGTTTTAATGACGACCCACAGATTATGATGACCTATAATCTTCCGTACCACGGACCTAAAACAGCAAATTGTGGTTATCAAAAATCTAAAGACCTTCTTGCCTATAGTCTCAATCTTCATTTTGAAATGCCTGAGGTAATTCAAAGAATTTCTAAAAGAGCTGAAAAATCCAAAAAGATTACTTATCGCTTCGTAAATATGAAGAAATGGAAACAAGAAACTGAGCTCATGTGGGATATCTATAATAGTGCTTGGGAAAGCAATTGGGGCTTTGTTCCAATGCTTAAAGAAGAATGGGAGCATACTTGTAAGGACTTAAAGTCAGTCGTTGACCCTAAGCTAATTCTCATTTGTGAAGTTGATGGTGACCCTGCCGGTTTTGTTGTAGCGCTACCTGATGTTAATCAAGCGTTAAAGCAAGTTCCAAACGGAAAGCTTCTACCATTTGGTATTTTAAAGTTACTAAATGCTAAAAAATATATGAATCGAGTAAGAGTTCTAACCATGGGAGTAAAGGCCGAATATAGAAAAATTGGGTTAGACACAATCCTATACACAAAGTCGCAACAAATGTGTATTGATGCTGGTTACGATGAAGTAGAAATGAGTTGGATATTAGAAGATAATATCAATATGAATAAACCTCTTATTCGTATGGGCGCAAAGCCTTATAAGACTTATAGAGTTTTCTCAAAGAATTTATAATGAAAGTTTTAGTTACTGGGGCCACCGGCTTTGTTGGTTCACATCTTACTGATCAATTGACTGAACAAGGCCATGAAGTATTCTCTTTGATAAGATCTCCTAAAAAGGCACAAGAGTTCGATGTAAAAGGAACTTATATTGAAGGTTCCTTAAGTTCATCGGGGGAAAACTCCTGGCTAGAAAAACTTCCTTCTGATCTTGATGCTGTTGTACATACCGCAGGTATTGTTCACTCGATGGACACAAGTGCTTTCTATGAAATCAATGCGGAGTGTACAAAACAATTAATTCTCGACTTAGTAGCGCGCTATAATAAACTAAATTTTACACTTATATCTTCTCTTGCCGCTGTTGGTCCTTCCGGTGTGAGCAATAGAGTCGATGAGACATCTACTCCAGCTCCTGTCAGCGAATATGGCCGCTCAAAACTAAAAGCTGAAAACTACCTCGTGGAGCTTGCTAAAGATTCATGGGTAAGTAATATTGTTCGCCCACCAATGGTGATTGGCCCAAGAGACCCTGCTGTTTTAGATGTGTTCAAAATGATTAAATCTGGACTTGTCGTTACAGCAGGTATGCAAGGAACACAAAACGAATATAGCTTTGTTTGCGTTTATGATTTAGTAGACTGTATTATCAAAACGCTATCGATGAAGAACTCTAAAATTGAGTCTTACTTTGCATCTTACCCAGAGAAAATCACACTCGATGAACTGTATAAAACGATAAAGAAACTATCTGATAAAAAAAATATTATTAACGTGAAAATTCCTGCTCCATTAATTAAAGTCATTGGAAAATCAATTGGAGTCCTCTCTAAGTTTGTAAAACTAGATATAAGACTTACTCCTGATAAAGTAAATGAGCTCCTACCTAACGGTTGGGTTTGTAACTCAACAAAGTCACAACAAGACCTAGCTAAAGAATATGATTGGGATCTGGAGCGTACAATACAAGTGACATTTTCAGATTATAAAACGAGAAATTGGCTCTAGAACTTCCACACAACCTTTGGTCCATAGACATTCTTATGTTCAATTACAGAAAGAGTGGCTTCATGCTCGAAGATCCATTTATAAAATGAATGATTCTTAGAGTAACCTGCCGCTTTTCTGACCCCTTCAGATGCAAATGCCATCAAAAAGAATGAGCCTACAACATCAGAAGTGTAGTGCTTTCCTGAACGAACTCTCTGTTGAGCAGTCCAAATCGAAAGAATAGCAGGAGCAATTGACCAATATGGGCCATAGAATTGTAGTGTTTTAAAAAATAGACCGTAATATGGAATGACATGTCCAGAAGGAAAAGAAGAATCTCCCCTAAAGCCAGTTTCCCATTTTGAAAGATTTAATCCATCCGGTCTTTGGTGAACATCAACTAAACTAAGAAGTGCTGATTCAGCTAAGGCCAAGTACATAGAAGAAACATACTCCATAGCAAATTGAACATGGTGATTATTCTTTGTAGAGCGACCGTAAATATAGAATCCAGTTTGGACAATAGGAAAACTCAAAACAACACCAAAGTCACCTGCGAGTTCCATCTGTTTTGGAATACTCTTTGTCCTAGCGTGATCAGATAGTCGATCATCTTCTTCAAAACTATACCAAAGGGCCGGCACAGAAGCGGCTGCATAATATAAGTTATTCTGTGTTGTAAATTGCTCTAGAGAGCCTTTTAAGAGCCAATTGAATGAAGTCTTTATATCACTCCAAGCATCAAGACCTATCTGTTCTTTACTATATGAGCTTAAACTTAAGAAAATTGAAATAATTAGAACTGATTTCTTTAACACTCTAATGACCATCTTCTTTTGGGCCTTCCATCGTTCTGAAGATAATATCCCATAGCGGAGAAGAAACACCATACTTGGCCTTCTCATGTCTAAAGTGGTGTTGTAAGTGAAACTTCTTGAGGTATCTAGAGATAGCACCTTTCATTGGAAAGTGATGAGTCGCATAGTGAATATAGTCGTAGCATAAGTAGCCGATTATGAAGGCCGACATAAATACAAGTAGAAACTGAGCTGGTACCACAAGACCAAATCCATAGTATAACAACGCCATAATCAAAACTGCTGGAACTGGAGGCATTACCAGTCTAGTTGGGTCATTTGGATCGTCATGGTGTAGACCATGAAATAAGAAGACAAACTGCTTAGTCCACTTATTCTTAGCAGGAAAGTGGAACATAAATCTATGTAGTAGATACTCAGTAAGAGTCCACACAATCAACCCAATACCAAACCAAAGTACAGCTTGCCCCATACTTAGATTGTTGCTGTTAAAGCCTACAATGGCACAGTAGACAGCAACAGGAAGCCATAATAAGAGAGGGACAACAGGATGTACATGAGTACAGGCCTCTAATATTGGATTCTTAAAAATTCGTATTGATTCGTATTTTTTCATAGGATGCCTAGCTTTTTGATTTATGACCTTTTTGCCAGAAAATTTTCACCTTGTAAATTCGACAAAAGCTTGTAAAAGAATATAGAAATAAAACTCAGCTTATATTGGTAAAAACATGAAAATTTTTCTCATTGTGTTCATTTTAATTTCATCTAGCTCTCTCGCGCAAAGCGTCATAAAAAAAGAGGACCATAAAAAACTAGAAAGTAAGAAGGCCGTAATTTATCAAGAAAAAGTAAAAGGTAATGTATGGCCAAGAGTGAGAGTTAATATCTTAATCGATTCAAGCCCTCTTGAGGCCTTGGCGATTTTTCTAGCTCTTGATCATCAAAAAAACTATCTTCCTAACTTGATAAAATCAACGCCAGTTAAACACATTAGCGCAACTGAAGTTCACACCGCTTATGAACTAGAGCTCCCATGGCCACTTCCAAATAGTAAGTATACTAATGGTAGTGACTTTAAGAAAATTTCAGAAAATAAGTATATGGCCAGATGGTACTTAGTAGAGTCTGACAGTGCTTACTCAGTGGATGGAAATGTCTATTTCACTCGCTACAATAATGGCATGACACTCATGCAATACCAGACTCTCATATCTCCAAAATCGGCCTTATCTGGCATTGTAAGAGGCTTTATGATTAAAGATACAACAGATTCAATCATTGCTATAAGAGATGAAGTAGAACGAGTGAGAAAAGAAGATCAATCCATCCTAAAGAAATACATTTCGTACATCCAAAGGTCACTTTCAGGCGAAAAAGTATACGAAGTTAGATAATGCCAGAAAAAACAAACCTGACTAAAAAAAAACAGTAATCAATAGAATCGATGGTATGTGATAAATTTTAGACACTTATCTTTAACCGAGGAATAGACTTCATTTATTTTTTTTTAAAATAATTCTTTTAAAAAACGCAGGCCTCGATTAGAATATTTAATAGGCAGAGACAAAATATTTGAGCACTTTGAGTCGGCGATAGCAACAGGACGTTTAGCAGTCGTCGATTTTTTTTTGCTCTAAAATCCTTTTGAATAATTCACTAAATCAGTATTTAAAACCTTCAGAGCATCATCTAATTTATTAAATGACTCCATTGCTACTGAAGCGTCCACACTTCCGTCTCTTCCCATTTTTTCCAAAAAATATGCATGCTCAACACATTCAGCTGCAAAGAAATTTGAAACAGACCCTTTTAAAGTATGAGCAGATATTTGTAACCCTGAAGCATCAAGCTCCTCAATCGACTTCTTAATCGGCTCTAACATAGCGGGGAGTTCCTCAAAGAAATCGACAATCAAATCACCAAGAATATCTTTTTCGTCCTCGAAATATTCATTTAATTTACTCTGGTCAAATGATGACATAATAGCTCCTACAATTGCTTATGATTATATAAACATATCGGCAGAGTATTAGGACAATATGAATGAAAATTAAAACTCTCTTGAATTATGAGAAGTTAGCAGACAAAAAAAAAGACCACATAAAGTGGTCTTTAAGATTATATTAAGGATAAACCAATTATGAAAAGGTAACTACACAGTAGTTCTTCTTTCCTTTTCTAAGAACCATAGAAGTCTCAGAGGCCAAATCACTTTTTGAGAGAGTTTGCTCGCTACTAGCAACAGCAACATTATTGATATAAACACCTTTTTGTTCAACTGAACGTCTCACCTCTTTCTTACTCTTAAATAGTGGTGTTTCACTGAGCATATCTATAACAAGACCGCCTTCTAAAATTGAAGCTGAAAGTGTTACCGAGGGAATATCTTCAAAGATAGAAGCAACATCTGCATCACTTACATTCTCAATTTTTTCACCAAAGAAGAACTGAGTCGCTCTTTTCGCGGAATCTAGGCCCTCTTTACCATGAACTAATTCTGTCACAGCTTCTGCAATTTTCTTTTGACCAATTCTCAAGTGAGGAGTCTCATTTGACTCTTGAACAATGCTTTCTATTTCTTCATGAGATAAGAAAGTGAAGTAATTAAGATACTTCTCTACGCAAGAATCATCAGTGTTAATAAGGTACTGATACATTTTATAAGGCGAAGTCATTTGAGGGTCTAGGTAAATTGTTGCTCCACCTTCAGACTTACCAAACTTCTTTCCTTGAGAGTCTGTAACGAGAGGAATAGTCATTCCAAAAACTTGGTTAGAATGTAACTTTCTCGTGAGATCAATACCTGCTGTAATATTTCCCCACTGATCGCCTCCACCTATTTGCATAGATACACCAAACTTCTCGTTCAGATAAGAAAAGTCATAGGCCTGTAGCATTTGGTAAGCAAACTCTGTAAATGAAATACCTGCTTCCGAGTTGAGTCTCGATTTAACGGAGTCCTTTGCTAGCATCTCAGATAATCTAAATCTCTTACCTACGTCTCGTAGAAAATTTAAGAAAGTAAACCCACTCATCCAATCATAATTGTTAACAACAACTGCACTATTTTCACCACAGTTAAAATCAAGAAGATTTTCTAGCTGTGCCTTTTGACCATTTATATTAGCTTGTAGAGTCTCTTCATTTAAAAGATTTCTTTCAGCATTCTTTCCTGATGGATCTCCAATCATTCCTGTCGCACCACCAACTAGGACATAAGGCTTATGCCCATATTTCTGCAATCTCATCATTGTGATAACAGCGAAGAGATTTCCAATTTGAAGAGATTTTGCTGTCGGATCGTAGCCACAGTAAAAGCTGATACTCTTATTATTTAAAGCATCTTTGATCTCTTCATGAGACTCAGTTTCGATAAGTCCACGTTTTTTAAAATCTTCGTAACAATTCATTAATTCAACCTTTTTTCAATAGTACTTATAGGTGTAAGTGGAATGGCCTTAGACAGATCTGGTCCATGAGTCTTCCCTGTAAGAACAACTCTTAAGCCCATAAACAATGGCTTTCCTTTAATTTTTAATCCTTTTTTCAAGTGATTCATCATCTCGCTAAACTGCTCACTAGAAATAGAACTCGACCCAGAGTTCTTAATATTTTGAACTTCCGACTTAATATAATCTCTAATTGTTGGAGTTGTTTCCCATCCATTAACTTCAACCACATCTTCAGTTTGTTCAATTGCTTCATCAAAGATCAAACCAAGTTGAGGAACAATATCACTGAAGAGTTGAACTTTTTCTCTAAAGAGTTCACTGAAATCATTCTTCCACTGCTGATCTTTTGTGTGCCATTCATGTGAATCATCAATCGCTCTAGAAAAACCTGCAACAAGTTCATCTAAAGGAAGCGCTCTTAAGTACTGTTCATTGAAGTATTTCAGCTTATTGATATCATAGAAGGCCGGAGATTTATTAAAGCGATCTAAGTTAAAAATATCATCAAGAGCGTTGATATCAAAAATATCTTTCTCTTCTGGGTGAGACCAACCTAATAAACAAAGATAATTAATCAAAGCTCCTGGAAGGTAATCTTGATCTCGATATTGCTTAACAGAAGTTGCGCCATGTCTCTTTGAAAGTTTTTGTCTATCTTCTCCAACAAGTAACGAGCAATGAACAAATTGAGGTGGCTTCGCCCCTATTGCTTCATAAATCATTAATTGTCTTACAGTATTATTTAGATGTTCTTCTGCACGAATAACATGAGTCATCTCCATTAAGTAGTCATCGATTACGCAACAGAAGTTATAAACAGGCATGCCGTTAGAGCGGATAATGACGAAGTCTCCAACCATGTCCACAGGAAATTTAACATTTCCTCTCACAAGATCTTTAAACTCCCATTCTTTGCCAGGATTTTTAAATCTAATTACGTGCTCTTCGCCTTTAGCAACACGCTCAGCAGCTTCCTTAGGATCTAGATCACGATACTTTCCATGATAGGTATGAGGTGCCTTCTTTTCAGATTCGGCCTTAGCTGTAAGCTCTTCTAGTTCATCACCTGTTAAAAAACATGGGTAAGCGAGCCCTTTAGCAACAAATTCATTGGCATACTTTAGGTATGTATGAGTTCTCTCTGACTGACGATATGGTCCAAAATCACCACCAATATCAGGTCCTTCATTATGAGTAAGACCACACCATTTTAAGTCATCAATCATAGCAAGTTCATACTCTTTCTTGCTTCTTTCAAGATCCGTATCTTCAATTCTAAGAACGAAAGAGCCCTTCTTTGCTTTAGCAATAAGGTAACAGTACAGTGCTGTTCTCGCTCCACCAATATGTAAATACCCTGTAGGAGATGGGGCAAATCTAACTCTAACACTCATAATTTAGCTCTCTTTAAGTTGGTCTATGTAGCGTATCTCTACGCATTTTAGTAATAAATTTATGAGTGATTATAGTTGAAAAGCTCGCAGGTGTCAGTCACCTTTTACTAGTTTTGAAGGGAAAAAACGAAGCTTTGATTGTTAACAGATTTGATAGGCACACCATTATGAATGGCCGGAGCAAACTTCCACTCTAAAGCAGTCCTTAGCGCAGCATCATCAAGTAGCTTGTAACCAGAAGATTCTATAATCTTTGCGTCATAAGCACTACCGTTCTCAGCTATAAATATTGAAACAAGAACTTTTCCCTGCTGAGACCTCTTCTGTGCCCTTCTAGGATATCTAGGAGTCGGAGAAAACTTAGACTGGTGATTGTAGACCGTTTTCATTATGGCCGCTTGAACCTTTTCTATTCTTTGCTCGACAACTTCTTTTTTAACAATTTTCTTAGGAGACTTTTTCTTCTTTGACTTAACGACCTTCTTAGGTACGACTTTCTTCTTTGGTGTTCTCTTGCGTAAACTTATTCTTAACTTTTGGTTACTACTTTGTACTGCAGCAGCTTGCTGATTTCTAAAAATATTTTCTTGAGACTTATAAAATAGTCCACAATGAAACACAATGGATAGGACCATTGCTATTTTAAAGCTCTTTTCTTTTAATAAATCAAACACTTATGATACTCCAATTGAGAATAATTACTTATACCTAATTTTATGTATAGCGACAATACATAAAAACTACATACGAATCGATTGTTTGACTTGCCAAACTATTGTATCCCTGACATAACAAGCCCAATTAATACCCAAGATTCAAAAGGAGATCTTAATGTATAAGAAACTAATGCTTGCCTCATTGGCAATCACGCTAAACACTAACGCTATGAATTCACTAGAGAGTGCAAATAATACTCTTCTAAATGCTCCAGCGCATATCAAAAATATAATGAACAGTGCTCCTGCGACGTACAACTACACAAGCAAGTTCTCAAGATCAAGCAGTGTAAGCTACACAGGTCAGGCCTTCAGACAAGTTCTTATCAATGATATCAAGTCTTATATGACTTCTTTAAAAAGAGGCGGACACGACAGCGTTGATACACTTACTGCTCTAAATAGCTACTTTGCTTACAATGAGAACACTGATGCATATATTGACGAAATTATTAATGGAGACAGCATCTTTAAAGTAAAAGCAAAAGGTCTTGATGGACAAGCTCTTTATATCTACGAAGGTGACTTCTACTCTGATATTCAATCTCCTGGTAAAAACCTTTCATCTAAAATTGCTGGAAATGATAATCCTCTAAGAAGAAAAGAGTTAAAGGGATGGAGTTCATTCAAAGTTGGTAACATTGACTTAAGAAAAGTAAATGCTGACAACAAAGGTGACTCTTTTGCTGAGCCAGAAGACTTAGTACAAGCATTCTTTCAAACAATTAGTAATAATGCAGAAAATGGGCAAGCATTCAGTGTTAAAAATGGTGACTTAGAAATTCAAAGAGTTTCTGGTGCATATATAACTGAAGACGGACTTGACCTTGCTCAACTTGTTCAAAAGACATTTCATGGAGCAGTTTCATACTCTCAAGCAGCTGGAGATTACCTAGCGACAACGACTTCTGTAACAGGTGGACTAAACTCAGGTAACACTACTCCGGACAAACCAGGTAAGGCATATACTTCAATGGAACATCACTTTGATGAGGCCTTTGGTTACTTTGGAGCAGCAAGAGACTATAACTCTTACACAGACGTTCAAATCGCTTCAAAACTTTCAATCGATACTAATAACGATGGTGAGATATCTGTTTTAAGTGAGTTAAATCAAGGTCTTTCAACTAACTTTTCTAGAATGGACTTAATTGCAAAAAACTACGGTTTTGAAATGGACCTAAGTGGAAATACAATGACTGCTTTTATTCAAGGTAGACAACTAATTACTAAAGCACCGGCCGACTACAAGAAATATGTTGTTGCCCTAGCAAATAAGGCATTAGGAAACTGGGAAAAAACACTTGCAGCTGTAACTATTCATTATATTAATTCTACAATTTCTCAAATGGATGCTTACGGAACTAAAGCTTACTTATTCACTAACCATGCAAAGTTTTGGTCAGAGATGAAAGGTTTTGCACTGTCATTTCAATTCTCTCCTGTATCGATCATGAGTGATGCTCAGTTCGACGAGCTACATACTCTATTAGCTGATAAGCCAGCTCTTCATAAGAATGGTCTTGATACAGTTGTAAAGTATAAGTCAGACTTGACTAAAGCGAGAGAGTTACTTAATAGTATCTACGCTTTTCCAACAACATCTTCTAACTGGTAATTTAATTTCATTGGGTCAGGAAACTGGCCCAATTTTAAAAATGGATTAACATGAAAAATTTTTTACTAATATCTCTACTTTGTCTATCAGCGGCCTGTGGAGATTTTAATACTTCCCTACCTGATACGAATAAAAATTCTACTATTGAATACTCGCAAGTAGACCCATTTACTGCGCAAGAAATATCGGACATGAACTCTGGGGAGTTTGAAAAAAGAAAACTCATAATGAATATTGGGCTTAATGTTCTTGTTCCTGCAACCCAACGTTTTTATGATGACACGGTTAACCTTCAAGTAAAAACGAGACTTCTTTGTTCTGCCTATCGTTCAGCAACAGATACAGTAGAGCTAGAAGATGAAATAAAGCAAACTTGGAAAAAAGCGATGGAGAGCTATCATTACCTTGAGGCAATGATGATAGGTCCAATACAAGAGAGAGATTACGAAATAAGATATAAGCTGTATTCTCACGCACTAACTAAGACAAATACCTGCTCTATTGATAAAGAAATAGTAAAGCTATTTGATAACCCTAACTATGTCTATAAAGAGAGTTTTAATATTACTGGGCTTGATGCCTTAGAGTATCTCTACCACTCTCCACCAACTCACTCTTGTTCAAGAGCGAGAGGAAATATGATAAATTGGTCTGAACAAAGTTTACAGGTCAGAAATATATCAAAATGTGCATACATACAAAGATCTACAGACTATATAATTAAGATTGCAAAAAGACTTAATGATTCTTGGAATCCACACTATGGAAATCTAACTAAAAGAATTTTAGAAAATGGAGTTCTTGGTGACGAGAACCAAACAATTAATAATTTTTCTGACTCTCTTTTCTATTTAGATAAAGTTCTTAAAGACAATAAACTTGCTATGCCATTAGGTTTAACAGACCTGTGTCCAACAGCAAGTTGCTCTAAAAGTGCAGAACATCAAATGAGTAAGTTCTCTATCAAGGCCATGTACTACAACCTCTTAGGCTTCAAGGCCTTATTTAATGGAAAAGACTATATGAATAGTCGCTCTATTAACGGTTTTGGCTTTGACGACTATCTTAAAGAGAATGGTGCAACAGAGCTTAAGAATAGAATGAATGCAAATATTGACCTAACTCTGACTAAGTTAGATCAGTTAAGTGATCAAGATCTAGTTTCACTTGTTGATAGCATGAACAAAGAAGATTGCTTGGCAACAACTCGAGAAGATAGAAAAGTTGAAATATGTGCAATTCACAAAGATATCAAGTCGATCTCAGATGATCTAAAAAATGACTTTCTTGTATACCTGGCCCTTAAAGCTCCTCGTCAAGCTCAAGGAGATAATGACTAATGTTACTCACTTTATTTGGCCTAATTACAATTGCAAATGCTCAAGTAATCCAAGCACCTGCGCCCGCACTAAAAGAACTTACTCCTTCTGCTCCAGTAGATGGAACAGTTTATATTTTTGGGGCAAAGGAAGAAACCTTTACACAAACTGGTTCCGCTCATGTGGTGTCGAAGGAAGAGTTAGCTGAATTTGAGTACGAGGACGCTGGAAAAATCTTAAAGAAAGTTCCTGGGGTTAATATCCAGGAAGAAGATGGTTATGGGCTTAGACCGAATATTGGAATGCGTGGAACTCATCCACATAGATCAAAGAAAGTGACTTTAATGGAAGATGGAATCCTTAGTGGTCCAGCACCATACAGTGCCCCTGCCGCATATTACTTTCCATTAGCTATTAGAGCACAATCAGTAGAGGTCTTTAAAGGTCCGTCATCAATTAAGTATGGCCCTAACTCAATTGGTGGAGCTGTTAACCTAGTCAGCTCTTCAATACCTTCAACAACTATGGGCGAGCTAAACCTATCAGCAGGTTCTTTAAAAAGAATTGGTGCAAAGACAGGCTCTAGCTCAGATGGTTCTGGATGGCTTTTAGAATATAATAACCTCAGTAGCGATGGCTTTAAGACTCTTCCAAATGGTGGAGAAACAGGCTTTAAAAAGAATGATCTCTTAGTAAAAGGAAGCTTATTTAAAGGAAGTAAGTCGGCCAAGAAGCAAAACCTAGTCCTTAAACTTGGCTACAGTGATGAAGATTCACACGAGACTTATCTAGGTTTAGCTAATAGTGACTTCTCAAGTGACCCTAACCAAAGATATAGCGCTTCTCAAAATGATAGAATGCTTAATGATCACCAATTGATTCAGTTACACTATGACTTAAAAGTAAATAGTGACCTTGATTTGAACACCAAGGTCTATCATCATCAATTTAGAAGAAATTGGTCAAAGTTTAACGGACTTAATAATAATACAAGTGTAAGCGAAATATTAGATGATCCTACGTCTGGAATAAACCAATATTACTACAGTATTATCAAAGGTGAACAAGACACTAGTGCCAGCAACGGAAGTGATTTAATTGTTATTGGAGATAATGACAGAAAGTACTTCTCTCAAGGTATTCAAACCGAAGTTACCTACTATGCAGACGATGCTTTAGGCTTTGAGCATGATATAAATATTGGGATGAGATTTCATAAAGATCAAGTAAAGAGACATCATAGCGAAAACCTATTCAATATGACTTCAGGATATCTTTCAAAGGCCACAGATACATATAAAACAACAACTTTAAATAAAGACGATTCTCAAGCTTTAATGACTTTTGTTAATGATCAAATTCAAATTAATGATCTTAAAGTAGATATTGGTGCAAGAGTTGAAAACGTTACAGTAAAGCGAGAGGATAAATTAATTGGACAATCCCACACTAGAAAGGACACTTACTTCGTGCCTGGAGGTGGAGTTTTTTATGAAGTTAACAGAGACTTTGGACTCTTAGCTGGAATAAATAAGGGTGTAACAATAGTTGGTCCAGGTCAAAGTGATCTCGTCGCTCCAGGAGAAAGTGTTAATTACGAAACAGGTGTTAGGTACAATGGCGTGATTTACGCTGAAACAATTGCCTTTTACAGTGATTATAAAAATATCAAAGGAAGTTGTAGTTTCTCATCTGGCTGTGATGACTCGAAACTAACAGAAGAGTATAATGGCGGGAAGGCAAAGATCAGAGGGATAGAAGCACTTATTTCTAAAGATATACGATATAAGAAGTGGACCTTTCCTGTATCTCTTAACTACACCCTAACAAGAGCAGAGTTTGACTCTACAACAATTTCAAATAATGAAGAATGGGGAATCGGTCAAATCAACCCAGGTGACCCACTTCCGTACATTCCACTTCAAAGGTACTCCCTTTCAACAGGCTTTAGAGTAGAAAACCTGAGTACTAGTATGATTTTTAACTGGCAAAGCAAGATGTATGATCAGGCAGTTCAAGTAGGAAGAAAGGAAATACCAGCCTACGGTGTTATTGATCTGGCCATGAAGTACAAGATAAGTGACGCAAGATTATTTTTAAAGGTTGAAAATATCTTTGATAATACTTATCTGGTTTCATACAGACCTTACGGAGCAAGGCCAGGCAAGCCTCGTCTCGTTACTGGAGGACTACAATACAGATTTTAAAGCTTTTAGAAGATCTCACTTCAACATTTACTTCGGCCCAAAGTAGGCTCTATCTACCAGTTCTACTTGGGTGTGCTTTATTTTGCTTTATCATTCGAAAAAATAAACTATATTCTAAAGGTGTAAAAGAGCTTTTTTCGCTTAAAACTTGGCTACATCCTTCTTCAAAAACTGACTTTTATTTATTCACGTTAAACTCTCTTATCAAAGGTCTTATCTTATTAACTTGGGCAAACCTACTACCAGAGAGTACAATTCTATTTCTAAGATTCTTAAGATCAGTTCTTCCAGAAATATCTCCCCTTCCACTTTACGGATCGATCTTAATTTTCACGGTTATAACTTTTGTTATCGATGACTTCTCACGCTTCTATACACACTATCTCCTGCACAAGATTCCATTTTTATGGAAGTTCCATCGTGTTCATCATAGTGCAGAAGTCTTAACCCCCATGACTTTACATCGATCACATCCAGTTGAGTCCATCATCATGTTCTTTAGAAATATTTTTACGTACTCTGTTTCAATAGCTTTCTTTATTTACTTGTATCGAACTAATTTAAGTGGCTACCAAATTCTAGGCGTGAATATCATTGGATTTATTTTTAATATGTGCTTATCAAACTTAAGACATAGTAATGTGCCGGTCACATTTGGTGTATTAGAAAAAGTTTTCATATCACCTTATCAACACCAGCTTCATCACAGCAATAATCCACAGCACTTTAACAAGAACTATGGGATTTGCTTATCAATATGGGATAGGTTATTTGGATCACTTCTACTTTCAAAGAATCAGAAAATAGAAGGTTTTGGACTCTAAGTGAAAACCACTATTGGTTTTTCACTGAAAACTTAGTTGCTCTTCTATAATCTAGCAATTGACTTCCGCTCCAAGTCTTTAATTGAAATGCAATTGTATTTAAAAAGAGATTATCTTTTGCGACCCACGAGATTCTTTTAAATACTCTGCCATTTTTGTTCACAATTCTAAACTCAGTGTAATCTACTTTAATACCTTCGTAGAAAGTTTCTCTTTGCTTATAAAGCTCTGCACGCTTACACCAAGTATTCTTAAGACAAAAGAACTCAGCGTCTAGAGACTCTCTTCTACGCTCGGAATATGTCTTTGCTAAAGAAGAATAGCTATATGACTTAGTCGTATTTTCATTTACTCCAAAACTCTCCGGACAAATTCTAGAGTTTCTTCTATTCGCTCTATCATTTTTGCGAATTTTGAGTTCGATAGTGTTAGAGATATGATCGGAGTTAGTAATATCCACCCTCGTACGCACAGAATAAGAACAATTCTCACCAGATGTTATTTGAACAATTTTTGGAGAGACAAACTCAACAAAGTTACCTACGTCTAGAGTATCGTCAAAAGCGACTAGCTCAGGAGTACCAGCTAAGGCCTGTGGAGCTGGAGTATCAAGTTCATTCTTTGTCCCACAAGATACAATTAGTACTAAAGATAATATCGAAATTAACTTCATCGTCACTCCCCTTCTAGAATTGGTGATGAGCTCGGATACTAGCAATATTTAACGCGTTTTGTAAAACGACTTTATTTAGTAAGGATATTTGTAAGAATAACAATGACTTAGTTGATATAACTTTTACAATCTCCCTCTAAGAAAGAGGGAGATAGAGAATAATTACTTAACAGCAACTAGCTCAACATCAAATACTAAAGTAGCATTTGGTGGAATTACTGGAGGAGAACCGGCCTCTCCATAAGCTAGAGTCGCAGGAATAGAAAGCTCCCACTTTGCTCCTTCTTTCATTAATTGAAGAGCTTCAGTCCAACCTGGAATAACACCATTAACTGGGAAAGAAACTGTCTCACCTCTTTGGTAAGATGAATCAAAAACACTTCCATCAATTAGTCTTCCCTCATAATGAGTTTCAACTGTATCAGTAGCACTTGGAGAATTACCTGTACCTTCAGTGATTACTCTATACTGAAGTCCACTCTCAAGAGTTACAACGCCTTCATTCTTGGCATTATTTGTTAGATACTCAGCACCAATC
Organism: Halobacteriovorax sp. HLS; assembly: GCF_004006665.1. Lineage (NCBI taxonomy): Bacteria > Pseudomonadati > Bdellovibrionota > Bacteriovoracia > Bacteriovoracales > Halobacteriovoraceae > Halobacteriovorax > Halobacteriovorax sp. HLS. The sequence continues at coordinate 481,162 of NZ_QOCL01000009.1, read as the reverse complement.
ATTAGGTTTTCAGCAGAAGCTTTACCCATTTTTTCAGTGTGAATAGCTTGCATATGTGCTTGAAAACTTTGCATAGTTTCTTGCATTAACTCTGGTGCCATAGTCATTGCTTCACCATTAAAAGCGGCCTTAAAAGAGTTACAAAAAGACTCTACGTCTACTTCGATATTTTGCTCTTTAAAATCTCCACCAATTTGTTGTCCTAAGACATAACTAACGTTCTTCCAATCAACGCTCATATTTTCCCCTTTATTTTTTTAAAAGAGGCATCATAGGAGAGATATGTTAAAAAGTCCATGAAAGTGCTTAGAAATCATGTAAATAGAAGCCGCCGATATAATTGCTGCCACCTTTAATACGACCAAATAATGAAGAACTTTCAAAAATAGAAGATCTGTGATGAATCATCGCACCAATCCATGAATTATTCAGTTTTTGTGTCCTAAAGATACTTCCAAGATTGAAATCTATAGTAAAGTCTAAGAAATTCATCATCTTAGTCTCTCTATAGTTCTTCTCATTCATCTCTGTCTTTTCAATATAAGTTACAGAGTTTATGTATGAGAGCCCTTCTCCAACACCAAGCCTCCACAGAAATGGCCATTTAATCGGAAGATAGGCCTTAAAGACAAGTCCAAATTCCTGAGATCTATCTTGAACCTCACTTTTTTGATGCAGTGTGAGCATCGGCTGTAGATAAACCTGTATAGGTAGTGTTAGCAAAGTATCGCTAAGAGGAACTCCGTAGGAAAAGCTTGTTAAAGTGTTTTCATAGGGATCTTTGCGAGTATGAAGGCTTAAAATTTGATTCATATTAGAAGGAGTCGCTTCTGCAAATGCTACTCTAAGATAAGGTCTGCTCTTTAGTTTCGAAGATTTTTTCTTCGATTTACTCTTCATTAATCCAAATCCTAGAAAGCTCTCTACTTGGGAGCTAGACTTCATAGTAGATATTTTAGATGTGCTAGAGTCATATTTCTTATAGTTAATATTTGCGAGTAAGTGCAAATTACTCCAGATATGATATTTGGCCTTAACACCGGCACCAACTGAAGCTCCAAACCCAGGGGAATCTATATTTAACCCATAATACCTGTCGTTAAAAGAAGCAGATCTCAGCTCGACAAAGGCACGCGGTCTAAAATCAAGGCCTCCAAAAGAGAAATCCTTCTGGACATCAAAAACTAAATAACTTCTCATTGACCCGTCAAAGAAAAGTGAAGAAGCCGCCTGCAGATCGTTTTTAAAAGTATATGCATATTTTAAACCTGCATCAAATGAACTACCCCTAATACTATTTTGATATTCCTTCGGGATATCAAAGAACCTATACTTACTAGTTACACTAATAGAGCCATTCTCTTTTAAATCGAAAATTTTATAATCCACACTCAGACCTTCAATTTCGAGATTTCCCGACTTATAAAAGAATAAAGGAAGAACGTCAGATACACTTTGTTGAGAAGTATTGAAAGGGATTTTGGCATTTCTAAAACCTATTCCAACTCCCCAATCTTCAGGTTCAGACTCTTGTCCCAACACAGGAGAGACAGCAATAAGGAAAAATAACGTGTAAATAATTGAGTAGTTGATAGTTTTTTTCATGCAGCTAGATTACTTGTGGCATTTTCTTATGACAATAGAAAACCTAAAGCTTAAAACGATTACTAAGGTTTATACTCAATAACATAATCAGATAAATAATTGTGAGCGGTCCCCAGTTTATGAGAGCACTAATCCAAGTAGGTGGTCTTTTATTAGATGAAATATAAGTACTAAGACCTCTTTTCTTTGCCTCTAAATTAACTTCTGCGGCTTGTTCTTTTGTGATTTGATACGTGTGTAGGTTCTTGTTGACCTTGACTACGAGGAGATTTCCAAGAAATTGAATACCGGTAATTTTATTTCCATTAAAAAGTGCTTCTACATTGTCTAGTTTTTCAAAAGTCTCCGTCTCCAGAGACTTCATTGCATTAAAGAAGTTGTATCCTATAGAAATGAATAGCAAAACAAATAATAGAACATTTAATTTACTTCTTTTAGTCATAGGCACTAATCAATTGTATTATATAAAAACTCTCGGACCATTTTTTGATCCTCCTCCCATGATACCTCATTTTCGGAGATTTCTCTGGCCCATAAAATTTCTTCTTCTGTAGAGGTAGAGTTATTTAGTATTTCTCTTGCCTTACGCTCATTTTCTATCCTAGCTGAGCGTAACTTATCAAAGTCTAGAACTTTCTTACCCTCTTTTATTGGATCATCGTATGAAATTCCTCCAACCTGTCTCTTAGACTTTGTCTGAGGAATAAATACATAATCTACCTTTTTGATCCCCATTTTTTTGATCTGAGACTTTCTAGAAAAATTCTTAACAAAAGACTCAAATGCCGCTCTTGGAATATAGTTTTCAGGATCTTCACTTAAAGTATAACTAAGTGTTCTAATCATACCTAAAGTCCCTTGCCCATTAGAGTTTCTAGCCCCGTAAGAAAAAGGGTTAATATAGGAAATATTTTGAACGTCAAAAATTGATCTTAAAATATTTTGATGATTACCAACTATTCCTATTTTCTTAAGTTCATTTGTAGATGTAGTTGTACAGTTATATCCAGGAGTAATTTCTAATCCTTTAACTGTTCTCACTTTGTGATTTTCTTTTTCCAGCTGATCTCTAACACTTCTAAGTTTTTTCTTATCAACACCATAAGCATATAGCGTATAGGTAGGACGATAATTCTGCTGACCTTGAATCAAATGTCCAAAATAACTTGTTAGATCTGTATTTCCCGCAAGAACTTCTTTAGGGCCTACAAAGTAGAAGTTAAAGACCTCTCCTTTAATAGACATATCTTCTTGAACCTCACCCATACCAACAGTGAAATGTCCTGCCGCTGAACCGGGAGCATCTCCTTGTCTTCCACTGAGTGTTATAATAAGAACTGACTCACCGACTTCAACATCATAATTTTTCTTGTTAATAATTGTTCCTCTAAAAGGAGTTGAAGATTGAGAGTATTTATTCAAAGGCATCTTCTTAAGAATAAACTCTTCAGGGTCTTTAGAAAATTCTTCACTAGGAGGATACTGATTTTGGGCCTCAGCAGAGATTAGTCCTTTTTCAACAATAGCATTAATAACAAAGGTATCATCTTCGTAGTGTCCTTGAGTAACAACATCTTTATTTAAATAGTATTCTTTCGAGAACTTATCAAAGGAGTCATTATAAATAACTTTAGTGCGACCAAATTTAACTTTTTGTTCATTAATAAATAATTGTCCACTAGAGTCTTTCGTAAAGTGTCCATTGAGATCTTTGGTTCCAGCAAAAATTGTAGGGACCTTACTTGTATGTAAAGAACCATCAATTACTTCACCTTCAAATTCGAAAATATATCCAGGAGAATTAACAACCACATCATCGAGGGCATACTTAAATCTCTTATCAATCTCGACAATTAATGACTGTCCTTCAGTTTCGAAGTAAGTCTTATCATTTTTCTTAGAAAGTCTTCCTCGAAAATTTTCTGCGTAACTAGAGGCCGAGGCAAAGATAGATAGAATTAAAGCTGCTTTAAAAATATTTTTCATATGTTTCTCCGTAAGACAATATGAGCAAGACCTATGCCAAAAAAATGCTCTAATTAACTGAAATCAGAGTGGAGAAATTGTGTAAATAAAAGATAGTGTCTAAGAAGCGGACAGTTTAGAAGTGATACTTATAACCCAGAGTAGTCCACGAGTGCGGCTTGCCCCCTTTGAACTGGACTCCTTTAAAGCTGTTGCCAAGTCTAATTTCATGAGCTTTTCGACGGTAACGATAAAAGATTTTTCCCAGATAGTTCAAAGTCTTCACCTCATCCGAAGATAGTCCATACTCATCATCTGAAAAAACACCTCCTTGCAATTTTACGTCGAAGAAATTGAGATAGGCGCCAAACTGAATCTCAAATTGATGATTCTTATAGAATAAGACTTCTGATCTATAAGCAAAATGAAATTGAGTTGAATATGTCCCTAACTCTGCACGATACCAAGGGCCATAAGTAAAAGAATGACCTCTATTTTTTGTCCAAAGCTCATAATTAAAATTAAGTAAAAGATCATTTTTGAGCTGGTGGGCCCAACCATTTACTGGATGAGAGGGAAATAAGTCATGAATACCATTTTGTATCTTCTCACCGTAAGCAAGAGGACCAATAACACCAAGTAAGACTTCTTTTGAACTCTCCTTATCCTCAGCAATATATTTGTTGAACATAGAAGTATATAGAACGGCAGAGTAAGGATGATCTCCAGGCTGAGCTAGAGAAGTTCCTGTATCAACAGGAGTAGAAATTTCATGTTTAAAGCTTACCCCTGTCTCACTTTTATCCCCCAACCATTTCCATGGCCTGGCCGTGGCGAGCTTATCACTTTCATACTCTATAAGAAGCCCATTAGAGTAATAATAATCCGTCTGAGTTAAAATATCATTATCCAATTCCAAACTAAAAGAGTCTGCATGACTATTAAAAGAATATAAAATGGAAAGACAGATGAGATAGATCATATATTTCTTATCCCTATAGGTTAATCTTGTCTTACGACTCTAGGTTCGATAAAATCTCTTCATAATAACAAGAGGATAAAATGCAAAAAATACTAACGCTTTACACGTGGTTTGGGACTCCTAGAGTTGAGTCCGCTTCTATCATTGGTATCTATCTTATCAGTTATCTTAACTTTTTAAAAATCCCTCATGAGCTAAAACTTATGCCTATTGTCACTAAGAATAAAATTAAGCAAGAGCACGACGCTCTTCCAATTTTTAATATTAATGGGCAATTTCTAGGTCCTGACAGGGCCCTTCCAATGCTAGAAAGAAGCGTTGAAGGACTTTCTCCACGCATGTCAACTGAGTTCACAGATTTTGAGATTCTCACTCTTCATCAATGGTCCCTAAAAGAGCTTACTCAATCATATTTTTACTTTATGTTTGGGGTTAAAGATAACTTAGATAAGCTTCAGGACTATTTAAATAGTAATGTAAATTCGAGCAATCACGTCAAGCTAGATAACTACAGTTCATTTGTTGAGGAAGTCATCTCTCTTACACACCCTTGGAAAAGAGATTACTCAGAACACTTAAACCATATCATACAAATTTTAAGTGCATTAGAGACTAGGCTGAAAGAGAATACATTCTTAACTGGTGATAAACCTGCGCACTGTGATATTTCAACATTTGCAGGCATTCATGCTTTGTTTAATCCAATAATCTCAGAGTTTACAAATATAGAAAAAAGATTTCCAGCAATTATTAATTGGGCCCATCAAGTGGATAGTTTAACTGCCGGCCCTAATGTAAGAAGGTTTAGTAAATAATGCACTTATTAAAAGATCCGTTTAGACCCTATTTTATTCTAACAGCACTCGTAGCAATATTCGTTCCGATGTACTTTGTGGGTATACTAGTAAATGACTACTCTATCAATGAAGAGCTTATTTCCAGCTTTGCCTGGCATGGTCACGAAATGGTCTTTGGTTTAACAAGTGCTCTTGTAACTGGATTTCTTCTAACAGCTTCTGCAAAATGGACGGGAAAGAAGACTTTCACTCCTGCGGAGCTACTCCTATCACTAATACTCTGGATACTTGCAAGAGTTATTCTTATAGCTCAACCTTCAAGTACAATAATTATGGCAATTGTTCCTCTACCTTTTATTTACATTCTAATCAAAATGATAATTATCTTAAGGGGACAGAGAAATATTATTCCAGTGTGCTTAGTTCTATCTCTATTAACTACAGCTAATTATTTACACCTCTACAACTCTTTGCAATCAAACCAAGGGATGGTTGAGTTGAGTTATAAAGTTGCCACATTTTCTTTATTTATTCTGCTCTTTATTTTCTCAGGAAAATTAATAACATTCTTTTCGAATAATAAGTTTCCACAATCTAAAATCTCAATAGCGCCATTCATAAATTTGGCATCAATTATATTTTCATTGCTCTCAATTGTACTTCTGATGCTTGATAGTAAATATGAGTTATATACGAGCATATTTGCCGCAATATTTCTTACTGCTAGAACTTATCAGCTAGTCTCAAGAGAAACCATGAAAGACCCAATGCTACTTATTTTAAATTTAGGTCATGTATTCTTACCAATATATTTCTTTTTAAGATTTATTATTTTATTCAACGAAGATTTTTCAATAGGACGTTCAGATATCCATGCCTTTTATGCAGGAGGGCTGGGGCTGATTACGCTAGGGATGATCACTCGAGTAAGCCTTGGACACACAGGTAGAAAGATACTGGCTTCACGCTGGATGATCTTTGCTTTTGCTTGCACAGTGCTTGGAGCACTTCTAAGAGTATTTCACCCTATTTTCCTGGGAGATGCCATTAATATTTGGTTACATACTTCCATGGGATTTTGGACACTTGGTTTTATTATTTATTTATTTAATTTCACTAAGTTACTATTTAGTCCGCGACTATAAATTTGACGCTAATATATACAATTTCTAGACTTCTATGCTATCAATCGCTATGGCAAAGAAAAAGAAATTACAGTCCGGTTTTGAACTTGGTGGCATAGCCCCAAATATACTCTTAAAGCATGTTGAAAATACGGCCCCCTTTATATTCACAGGAGAATTAGACACTAGTGGACAAATGAGGGCCTATATTGAAAAGTTACGCTTATATAAGAAGAACCTTAAGTCCCTAAGTCAAATTAATCTCAGTGAGTATTTTCATATATGCTTAAGTGCGCATTGGAGTACGGCAGGTACATTTGTACCTACTGATGTAGATAATCAAATACGAGAAGGCCTTTGGAAACATAAATCAATTAAGAAACATATCGAGCGCATGACTGAACTAACAATCGAGTCATGGTCTTGGGATTATAGACAAGTTACAAATAGAATCTCCTACAATATTAATAATGAGCAAGTCCTTAGTACCCATGAAGGAACTTGGTTAAGTGTTGCTATTGGAGCTTACTGTGCTCTTAAAAAATATGAGATGGAGGACTTGGCCAAAAGCATACAAGATGTAATTCTCGCTGAAATAAAAAAAGAAGAAGACTTATTAGAGCAATTGAGAAAAGATCGCGATCATATTAATATGATTAGAACTGCACCTCTTGTCGCGCATAATTTTGGGGACCTAGATCGAGTCATGGTTCAATGGGATATGCATGAGAGTGACGAATTTTGTAAAAGTATTTATAAGTTAGGTCATATTGTAAATCCGCAGTACAACCCGCTTCTAGTCTATGCAGGAAAGGTAAATAAAGAATTTACTGCCAAAGAGAACCATAGACATATGGCCATGAGACAACCTAAATGTTTAAGAAAATCAAGTGACTTCTTAATTCCCGTAGGTCCTTTTATGGATGAATGGGGGTCAATAATTGGTAACTCTAAAAAGCTTGATCTTCAGGAAAAAGCAGAGATAGTTAACGCCTTATACGATGGGTACAAAAGACAAGAAGAGGCATTTGGATATATTAGAGCATTTCATGCAATTATCGCTACATTAGATGGAGGTTTAAAAGAGCTTGAAGAGTTCATCTCCTTCGATGTGCTTTCAGAATTAAAGAGTTCTGAATTCTTCAAAGAATCTTTAACAAGCAAAAAAGAATTCGAACAGTCTTATATTGATCGTCTTTCTAAATTCGAGTGCCCTTCAACAGGAATAGTTTTTTGAATCTTCCTTATACAACTTCCATGGAACTCGCTATAGGTGGAGTTCTTAAGACGACTAATGAAGACTTCCTTGTTGAAGAGATTCCACTATATCTCCCGTCAAATGAAGGTCAACATATCTATCTTTTAATTAAAAGATCTGGCTTATCAACGAAAGAGATTGTTGATAGACTTAAAAAAATCTTCAAAGTACATGAGACAGATATTGGATTTGCAGGGTTGAAGGATAAGAATGCAACTGTAACACAGTGGTTTTCATTATCCCTTGGCGCAAACGCACAACTGACACAAGTTCAACAAAGAATAGAAGATGAGTTTAGCGAACTCACAATTCTAGAGATATCTAAACACACTAATAAACTTAAAAATTCGCACCTTATCGGAAATAAATTTACACTTACTCTTAGAGACTGCAAAGATGGTGCTCTTGAGACTGCAAATTTACTAAAGAACGAAATTTTAAAAAATGGTATTCCAAACTACTATGGGCCTCAACGTTTTGGTAGCAAACAAACCAATCAGTTAGTAGGTAAAGAAATTCTGTTAAAAACTAAGAAAGAAAAGCGCCACTGGGTGAGAAAGTTAATGCTCTCTGCATACCAATCACACCTATTTAACATATGGCTTAGCAAGAGAATAAACAATGGACAATTTTCAACTTTAGTTGAAGGAGACTTACTGCAAAGTACTCAGCAACAACGCCCTTTTCCCTTCGATCCACTAAAAGAGCATATAGAGGAATTTAAAAGAGGTGAAATTTCCTTTACCGGACCAATGTATGGAGCAAAGGTTTCAACTCCAAGTTCCAAGGCACTAGAGATTGAAAACGAAATCCTTGAATTAGAAAATGTTACAATGGAAAACTTCACACTAGCAAAACTACCTGGATCACGCAGGCTTGCTCATATATTTTTAAATCAATTAGATATCACAGCAACTGGGAATGACATTACCCTCTCTTTCACCTTGTCTAAAGGATCTTACGCAACAAGTCTTGTTCGTGAATTCTCTAAAAATGACCACTAATATTTGATATTTACTTTTTTTGTACTAATATATTAGTAGAGGTTTTAATGTCACTAGTAATTGCAAAGAATGGTAAAATTCAATCTTATTTTCATAAAGAGCTCTCAGGAGTTTCAAAAACATTCAAATCCAATTACGCCAAAGAAGTTTCAGATTTTGATCAACTTAATATTACTTCTCATAATAACCACGATTCAAGTGCTAGGCCCAATAAGCAGGCCTTTAACTCTTATGGCAAATCTAGTAAAGATATCAAGAAAACTCGATCAATTATTCTTGTTAAAGATATCATGAGTAGCCCTTTAGTAACATTTAAACCTGATAAGTCCATCTCTAGAGCTTCAGAAGATATGGATAAGTTTAACAAGAGACATTACCCTATTGTTGAAGACTCACAGATTCTTGGAATTGTAAGTAAGACAGATATACTAAAGGCCCAGGCTAAACAACTGTCCCCCTCTACTCCTATTAAAGATATAATGTCCCACGAGGTTATACTCGTTAAATCAAATACTGATATTAGAATCGTAAGTAAAATTATGATTGAAGAAGATATTTCTTCGCTACCAGTAGTCAATGATCAAAATTTGCTTATCGGTATTATAACAAAAACTGACTTACTAAAATGTATTGTTAACAATATGCCAATCGACTGCTTTATCTAATGAAAGTTATCATTCTATTCATATTTATTTTCAATTTTTCTGCTTATTCTCAAGATGCTGCTCCATCACCAGAGAAGAAGGAAGATGAAGTTGTAGTAAAAAAGAAACGCTTAAAGAAGTTTGATGGCAAATTTTTCACTTCAATTGGACTTCGACTACCTACTGATAAGATTTACGGTGGAAACTTTCAGTTTGGTTACTTTCTAAATAAAGGAAGAGTTAAAGCATTTGTTTCGGCCTTAATTGAGCACTATCAATTTAAGAAAAGTGTTCTCATAGAAGGAAACTCTGAAGATACTGACCTCTCCTCTGCACAATTAGGATTTAAAGCTGGCGTTGTATATCCTCTGAGAAAAGGCTATGGACTCGCTCCATTTGCCACAATCGGGTCTCTAAAATCGAGTGTTCAAAAAGACCCATGGCTTGGAGACAGGGTAAGCGCCTACTCTTTAAAAAATATATTATTTTCGGAGATTGGAATATACGGATATGTTAAAAGCTATACCCTTGGTTATCATTTCAGATATTCTAATTCAGTAGTTTCAAATATTGATACATTTATTTCAATAGGAGTTTTCTATTAAAGCTCTTATCTTCTTTTTATTCTTTATTTCAATGATTTCCAATGCCCAGGAAAAGACGTCAAAGGATCAAAGCTCACTAATTGATGAAACATCAACTGCTGTTGACTCTGGACCAAGTATGTTGGAGATCAAGTAAAGTGGTTCATGGGAGAAATAGATCGTTTCTTCGCTCCCTCAGCTTACGAAGACGAAGTAAATACTTCTTTCTTTAGAGTTTACTTTGATATTAATAAGACAAAGAGTGAAGATATGACAACTGAGCTAAACTTCAAGTTTCAAGCAAAGTTTCCAGCTCTGAGTAAGAATGCAAAAGTTATTGTTAAACAAGAGGGAGAAGACTCTAATACTTCACTTCTAGAAGGTCAAAATGCTACGTCACAAAACTCCACCGCCCAGTCGCCAGTCGTAACGGCACAACAGGCCCAACCAGAAGGATATTCTGCAGCTGTTAGAAAGTTTATTACTGAATCCGCAAAAATTAACTTTAGCTATGATTTAGGGATTAAGATGAATGTTCCTCTTGATCCATTTGCAAAAATAAGATTCAGAAGGTCATGGGACTGGGAGAAGTTCTCAATATACTATATACAAAATAATGAGTATTTTAGAATTGATCGACTCTTTAACGAGTCTTCTCTGTACTTTGAATATAAATTTAATGAGCTTAATAAAGTACAATTAAGAAATAGTTTTTACTGGGCACATGTTTCAGACGCAGAAAATGTTAATCATAATTTAAATTTCTACCACTCGATTACGGACACTATTGCAATAGCATGGAATATGTCGGCAAACTCTGTAATTGAAAATGGTGTTTTCTACTATAATTCTTATGGGCTTTCGACTGGCTATCGTAGCCTACTGTTCAAAGATTGGTTCTTTGGAGAAATTGCTCTTGGTACCAACTTTGACAAAACATCTGAGTTTAAATCTAAAGAATTTGTTACTTTTCGTATTGATATGATTTTTTAATAGATTGCACGATTCTATAGGCAATTGAAAAACACCCTTGCAACAGATAGCCTCCTGTTGGAGCATCCCAATTCAGCATTTCTCCAGCAAAATAGACTCCCGAGAGCTTCTTCGCTTGAAAGTTTTCATCAACACTATTTAGAGAGATTCCACCACTTGTAGAGATCGCCTCATCAAGGGGTCTTGCACTGATTATTTTAATAGGTAACTTCTTAAGTGCTTTTGCTAAAGCTTCCATATTCGAAAATGTCTCTTTTGAACATAGCTCCTTGATTAAGGTACGTGTATGGCCATCAAAATTGAAACTCTTTCTAAGATGGTTACTCATGGAGTCTTTAGATCTCTTTCTATCAAGTTTTAAATGTACTTCAGAAACATTAAGATCTGGTAAGAGATCAAGAAAAACAATGACAGCATCTTTACTGCAGAGCTCTTCTTGAATACTTCTACTTAAGGCGTAAATAGCGCCTCCTTCAATTCCATATTGAGTCACCATCAACTCTCCCCTAGTGAAAAGATCTTGATGAGATAGTGAAATATTCTTAAGTGGAAAAGTATCAAATGAGTCTTTAAAGAATGTGCTCCATGAAGAATTGAAGCCGCAGTTCATAGCTCTAAATGGTATGATATCTTCATTCGCTAGATTAAACGAGTTCGTCCACATTCCATCAGAACCTGTTTTAGACCAACTGGCACCACCGAGACAAAAAATAGCTCTATCACTAACGACAGAAAAACACTTATCTTGATTTTCAAATTCTAAAGTATTTCCAGTAAGGGACTTAAATTTTGTTTTCAGATGCAAAGAAAAGTTTGGATAATCTTTAAGAGAACTAACCCATCGACTGAGTAATTGAGCTGCTTTGAATTCTTTTGGAAAAACCCTTCCACTGCTACCGACAAATGTCTCTACACCAATTTCTTCACACCAACTACGGAGATCAATATTTGAAAAGTCTTGTAACAATGAATAAAATAATTGCTCATTTTCACCATATTTCTTAGAAAATAAACCTACTTTTTCTGAGTGAGTTAAATTCAGTCCACCATTACCAGCAACTAAGAACTTCTTACCAACTCCACTCATCTGATCATAGAGCGATACTTTAAATCCACTTTTAAGGAGAAGGTAACTACAAAATAAACCACTAGGTCCTGCGCCAATGATATGAATATGTGTTAGAGAATTAGCTTTATTCATTATTGCCTTAAATCTCTCCCTTCAATCATCGAAAGAACATCAATACTACTCCAGCCCTCTAAATCCTTTGCGAGGTTTTCAAGAAGTGATTGAAACCGAACTAAGTTATCCTCAAGTACGGCCTTGTCATTTAATCCAGAAACCCTTTTTCTCCACTCGTCAGAACTTATAATTCTCGCCCTCATAGCAGTTAACAAAATATCTGCCCATGACGGTGTGGTAAAAGTAAAATTTAAAGCGAAAGAATCATCACTAGCATGAGTATTGTGCCAATGTCCTATAGGAACAAATAGCATCGAGCCTTCTTCCAAGTCGAACTCATAAGAGAAATCATCAATATTCTGTGGAAAATCATCTAAAAGATAGCTTTGTAACTCTGGATCACACTCTTGATTTAAAGCATGCCTAGTTAATGGATTAATTACACTTTTATTCTCTTCTAGCTTCCACTTCTTTTTACCAGAAAGCTGAAAAATGAGATTAAAATTCTGGTCAAAATGAGTAGCACTTCCACCATTTTTTGGAGTTCCATAAATAAGGCTCCTGCCGTAACTAAGGGCAGAAACACCAAAAAATACCTTTAGCTCCTCTATGAGTTCATTATGTGAATGATAGGTATTATTAATGTCATTAATGAGTAAACCGCAACCAGACTCAAAATGCTCTGCGGCCCTATGAATATCGACAGTCATACTGTCACATTCATCTTGAATTTCCTTACTATGAACATCAACAGGGCCATGCCAATTATTTTTAATACTAGTAATATCTATAAAGTTCTGAGCAAAAGGAATTGTGTTAAATGGCCTCTTAGTTTTTTGGATATAAAAAGGTTCATTCGAATTAAACGCTCTTTTTAAAGAAGATATTTCTTCACTTGTTAGAAATTGATCTAAGAAAGAGTTCATTCATTATCCATGTTAAAGATTTTTTTTATTTCTAGATCAGGCTTTAATTGACCACTTCTGTAGTCCATAATTTTACGACGAGTCTTATTGAAGTAATAATGCAAATGAATTAATACTCCAAACTTATCATCAACTTCCATTTTAGAAATAATGAAACCATGCTTTAACTTAGGGATAATCACAGCATTGTTAGTACAGCAGTGCCTAGAATAAACGAGTTGATAGCCTTTTTGAGAAAGGAGAGAAATAAAGCGCTCTACAAGAGCGCTATACTGACCTTTACGTCTATGATCTTCTAACACAGCAGAATTACACATATAAAAAGTCGTTGGATTTTCCTGAAATCCCCAACTCCATCCTACAAATTCATTCTCACTTGTAAATAGGGCCAAGTAAATTCTTTGTCCGTCTTCCATTTTTAAAGAAGTAATTGATTCTAATTCTTTCTTAGATAATAAATCCCACAATACAAAGCTATGGTCTTCCTCGAACACAATATCTTTATATTGACTATAAAGAGGCATAAATTCACTATGACTTAACTCTCTAATTTCATAGTTCATGGCGTCTACCTTTTAACATTTCTACTTTGCATTTTCTTTTTTTGAACTTTCTTTTTTTGATTATGAATATGCTTTGTCTTAGGTTTGTTTTGAACCTGCTTAGATATATGTGGCGCTACTCCGTGATATTCATGCTCCGTATCCACAAATAATTTAGTCTGAATCGTTTTTTCGATTCCTTTAAGCAATTTTAATTCGTCATTATCACAGAAAGAAATAGCTCTACCTTCTCTACCTGCTCTCGCAGTACGACCTATTCTATGTACATAACTCTTAGGATCATCTGGAAGGTGGTAATTAATGACATGAGAGACATGATTAACATCTATTCCTCTGGCAGCAATATCTGTAGCTACCAGCACTCTTAATTTCTGCGCTCTAAATCCGTTAAGTGCTCTTTCTCGTGCACCTTGAGACTTATTCCCATGAATAGCGGCAGCTGTAACACCATTTCGATCAAGGTGTTTTACAACTCTGTCTGCACCATGCTTAGTTCTTGTAAAAACAAGAACACTTTTAATTTCTTTGTCATCTAAAATACTTTTCAAAAGAAGAGGCTTATTAGATTTTTCAACCATGCAAACTGATTGAGAGATCTTCTCAACAGTCGATGATTCAGGAGTAACTTCTACACGAATTGGGTCATGCAATAGCTCCTTTGATAGTGCTGCAATATCTTTTGGCATAGTTGCCGAAAAAAGAAGTGTTTGTTTCTTAGGTGGTAGATTCTTAATAACTTTTTTAACATCTCTTAGAAAACCCATATCAAGCATTCTATCTGCTTCATCCAAGATAAAATATTCTAATTGCTCAAAAAGAACATGCCCATCATCCATTAGATCTAACAAACGACCAGGAGTTGCTACTAAAAAGTTGAGACCTTTACTCATGGCCTGAACCTGAGGTCTGTAACCTACACCTCCAAAAATTGCCTTACTAGAGATCTTTAGTTGTTTAGCGTAGGTAGAAATATTATCTTCAATTTGCTGAGCAAGCTCACGGGTTGGCGTGAGTATTAAACACTGAACTCTTGCTGGTTTAATCTTAACTTTCGCAATTGCCATTCTATGAATAATTGGCAAAGAAAAAGCAGCAGTCTTCCCTGTCCCAGTTTGGGCAATACCAAGAATATCTCTTCCTTCAATAACATGAGGAATTGCTTGGGCCTGTATAGGCGTTGGTGTTGTATAACCTTTCTTTGTAAGTGCACTTAAAATAGATGGGTGTAAGTTCAATGAACTGAAATCAGACATATTATTCCTTCTGTAAGAGAAATCACTTAATCCAAGCATCAGTGATTTTTCTAAAGTTAAATAATATGCTCAGATGTAGATATGTTTATCTACAATACTGGGATGAAAGTCAATGAAATAGAAAAAACCTGTTATTTTAACAATTTTGTAAGTAGCCGATTTAAGGCATTAGTAAACATTTCTTTGTCCTTGGGTCCATACGGAGCAGGGCCACCAGTATCCATCCCACTATCGCGTAAGTCTTGCATGAAATTTCTCATTGAAAGCCTCTCGCTAATATTGTCCTCAGTATATTCTTCACCTCTAGGATTTATTGCAATAGCTTCTTTTTTAACAACGAAATCTGCAAGAGGAATATCGGCGGTAATAACAAGATCTCCAGGGCTACAGTTATCAACAATATATTGATCCGCTACATCGGCCCCCTTATCTACTTGAATAAAACGAATAAGTGGATCTAGCGGGATGCTCATATAACTATTAGCAACCAGAATGACAGGAACTTTGAGTCTGAAGCTATTTTTAAATACAACTTCTTTAACTGGTTTCGGGCAAGCATCTGCATCAATCCAAATAGTAAGACTCATAATTTTCCTTATTTTGTATAATACTAGAATAGCTTAATTGGTAAATGATCTCTAGCAATATTTGACGATGAATGAAATTGTCAGCGATAATATTTAAAACTAATTTCAAGGATGAAAAGTGAAAAGTATTCTATTTTTAATAGTATTTATTTCTCTGAACTCGCAAGCAAGTGACAAGTCGATTTGTGGAGATAGCGATGATAGAACCTTATCAAATGATAGAAAAATAGCGAGGGCATCAAGCCTAAATAGACTTGCTGGATGTACAGTTACTATGATTGGACGTTCGTGTGCTGTTAGTGCTGGTCATTGTGTTGATGCACTCGAAAAAGCTTCTTTCAACGTTCCTGACTCAGATGAGACCGGACTAAAGGAATCAATAAAAGAAGATATCTATCTTCGTTCAAAAGATTACCTAAGATATAAGAATAACGGAGTTGGTAACGACTGGGCCGTCATCAAATTACTTCCTAATAAGGTTACAGGAAAATATCCAGGAGATGTACAAGGTTATTATTCTGTGGCCCTAGAAGCTCCTATTCGTTTGGGAGATAAAGTGACAATAACAGGTTACGGACTTGACCAAAACGATCCGAACCTATCTTTTTCTCAGCAAACGAACTCTGGATCAATTAAAAAAATTGGTCGTTGGTTAAAACCATCTGCGATTGAACACTTAGTCGATACTATGGGTGGTAACTCTGGTTCTTCAATAATTAGTAATTCAACTAATAAAATTATTGGAATCCATACTCATGGTGGCTGCGACTCAAAAGGATCAAATCAAGGAACATTGATCTCAAAGAATAAAGTTTTTAAAGACGCTATTAAGAGTTGTTTAGATTGGGAAAGAACAATTGAATAAAGTTTAGCTGATTAAAAGGAAAAGAAATTTTAGATTTTTTAGATATTAACCAAATTTATGGTTAAACAAAGAAGTGAGTTGAGGCGGGATGAAGATCCCTTTCAATCAGCTTGCTTTCTTATAAGCATAATCCGTGCCAACTTCTAAGGACCCTAAGTTATTGAAAATTTGATATAATGAACTAGTTCGTTTTGAATCTAGTGCACTTTGTCCTCGGCCCGTTCTACTTTGGCACCAAGAAAAAAGTACAGAGATAGGGACACTAAAGCTCCCCCTGCGATATTGCCAAACGTCACAAGACTAAGATTTCTTAGTAGCAGTAAAAGCTGCATATTAGAAAGATCACCTTTCAAAATAAGACCCATCGGGACAAAGAACATATTTGCGACAGAGTGCTCAAAACCCAAAAAAACAAATAATGTAATAGGAATGACAATAGCAATCACTTTGAATAATTTTTTTTCAAAAAAGATGGCCAAGGCCACTGCAATACAAACAAGGATATTACAAAGAATCGCTTTATATATTGTAGTAATTGTACCAAGAGAGAGCTTATGAATCGCAATCTCTATAAAACGTTCGTCAAGAACAGTTGGAGACAAAAAATAAAGGGCAACTACAAATCCTAAAGCACCAATTAAATTTCCAAGATAGACAAATGTCCAGTTCTTTAGAACCATATATCCAGAAATATTCTTTGAGAGTAGATTTCGAATCATAAGGTTATTACCGGTAAAGAGCTGAGTCTTGCTAAAAATAATAAGAATCAGTCCAATACTAAAAGTACTGCTAGCAAAGAGCCTATTCAAACTCGAAAAGAAATCAAGGTGAAGCATCATTACAAAAATAAAAGCTCCAGTACTAATAAATACACCTGAAGCAATCCCCAGTAAGAAGCTATATGAATTTCCTAGTTCACTTTTACTGTACATAGACTCTAGAACTTTATGATCAAGAATATCGGGCTTCATAATAAATTCCAAAAGATGCGAACAGAAACAATGAGCACAAGAATAGCTGTCACAAGCTCAATTTGTCTTGGTGAAATCTTCTTGAGCGTTAGATGATTTCCAATAAAACCACCAAGTCCCACGGCAATGAGAAGTGGAAGAAATGGTTTATAATCAATAAATCCATTAAACTTGTGATAATGCCCAATCAGTCCTGCGATTGAGTTTACAAAAATGAAAACAGAAGCGCTTGAGGCAATATTTTTCGGACTCCCCCATCGTAGCATATAGAGGATCGGAGCCAAGAAAATTCCCCCACCAATTCCAACCAGTCCAGAAACAAATCCTAGAACTGCCCCAATAAATAAAGAACCTAAGATAGGCGGTGAAGTATTATATTTTAAATCAACTGCGCTCTTTTTAAAGAGTAACATTTTCAGCGAAGCTGCGAATAAACAAAGAGCTAATATCAATTGAAATGAAAATTTTGAAATACTCTGTAGTCCGCCAATGTAGCTAAAGAGAATAGAACTTGAAATAAAAGGAAGTATTAGTCTCCAAAGAACATTCTTATTTCTAATAAACCTAATCGTTCCAACTGTGACCACAATGAGGTTACAGCTTAGAGCGATCGTAGGTGCAACTGTATAGTTAACAGAAAACAAAATGAGCAGCGCTATATAACTAGAGCCTCCACCAAAACCTGCAATAGAGTAAATAGTAGCGACAACAAAGAATAAAGTGCTTAGAATATAAATATCATTCATTAAAATTGAATACTCGCTGCTATCTTTTTCAAAGGCATATATTCAATCCCCATCTTCTTTAAATCAGAATCTAATTGAATTAAATCTTTTTTAAACTTAGTCGCAGCGTTAACTCTGTGGGCCTCTTTAAAATTATATCGTGCCTGTATCAAGCTTGTGACAGTTGTTGGTGAAAAGAATAAGTTATCCGCCATATAGTACTTCATAAGGTCCCAAGGTTTTACTAACTTCGATCTCTTAATCATTTTCACTCCTTTTTCAGGAGGAGCTTGCCTCATTCTCAATGGAACTTCACGCTTATTAATTTGGCCGTAATTATAGTGATCAGTCGAATGTGCTACAGTCACAGTAAACAAATATGTTGTTACGGCCCGAATGAGGGTATCCCCTTCCCAAATCTTCTCTCCGTTTGGAAAGTCAACGACGTGCTTATGGCAATAATCTGCCCATTTTGAGATCCAAAAATCATTCTTCTCCACATCTTTAAGAACTTCCGAAACATAGGAGTAGAATACGTCGTAATACTTTGCGAGATAGACACCGTACTTACCTTCAATTTTAGGAGAAGTTAAACTATATGAAAAAGGTGGATAGGATAAATTATCTTTTATTCCCTTATAACCTTCAACAAGTAAGTCTCTAAGGCCAGCAGGTCCTCCAGGATAAGGAGCGTAAGTCATATACCACTTTTCTTGTAGTAATGATGATTTATAATTTAGTACTGCATTTTCAAGTGGCAACGTAAAACGAAAATGAGGACTTAATAACCTAAAGAGCACATGGTCTTTTGGCAGAGAAGTTTTAGAAATTGCATTTATACTATCAAATGGAAAATGAAGAAGCGGGTGAACGACTAGAGTTGCACAAAGAGCACCTCCTTGAAGAACGAAGTACTTAGCAAGTTCCCAAGCATCCCCATCTGTACTTTCAAAAATAGTAGTTGTTTTATCTACATATATACAACGAACAATAAATTTATCATCTTCTTTATATAAAAGCGTTTTTGTTGCACTTACGTAAATACCTTCAAATGTTTCAACAACCTCAACCGCTTGTAAATCAACAATAAACCATTGGCGATCTTCTCCAAGGTAATCTTTAAATATATCTCGATCTGCTTGGTCAAGCTGATCAGTTAAAAATTTACTCATCATCGAATAATTTAAGAGATCTTGAAACTTTTCATCGCTGACTTCTTTCAGGCCTGGAAAAAGAAAACCTTTTAACAAGTAATAAGGCGAAAGACCTAGTGTTGCTACATACCTAGAACCGATCCATATCCACCAATCAACAACTTCTCTAAATGGAACATGAACGACAGCAGGACTCTCTCCCCATGGATGAACAGGAGACGGCTGAGGCCAAGGGCCTTTTCTTGAATACATAAAGTCATTCTGGTGATACTGATGCTCACCAGAAGTTCTACTATTTACTAGGGATTTAATTCTCTCTCTGATTTTCATAATTATCCTTAAAAGTTTAGGATAATTATGCCAGATTCATTGGATTATTAACACTGATATTCTATAAAACTACTCGTATTCTTCATCAAGTGATTTAATGAATTTTTCTAAATTCTTTAAGTCACTATCCTTTAAATTCATGCGACCTAATTGAGGTGCAGGATTTACAAGTTCTCTATTTCTTACAAGTTCAGAGTTACGCTTATATACTTTTAAAACCCCTAGAATATCCTTTTCACTACCATTATGAAAGTAAGGTGCAGAATGTCCTAAGTTTCTCAAAGTTGGAGTTTTGATTCTTCCAACCATACGAGAAGAAATTTCTTCATCGTCACAATTCGCTGGACTAGAGCAAAAGAGTGAACGCATATAATTACTAAAATTTGATTGCTTAGAGCTTGAGAAGAAGTTCCACGCTCCAAAATCAACCTTATTATCATCTTTAACATTTGGAATATCTAAAAAAGTAATCTTAGATGCTTCCTTCTCTTTAAGTGAAGGTATCTTCTTTGCTAAAAGGCTTCCCTTTCCATGAATGTTTTCATATTCATTTTGCGACACACCTACATTATGATAAAGACCATCACTAAATAAAGGTGGCATGTGACACTGAAGACACATTGATCTACTATTATTCTTTAAGTTTAAGAATATTTTTAGACCATCAAGCTCTTCTTTTTTAAATTGTGTTTTACGTCCGTGTGTATCTAATGAGAATGCTTCTATATAGCGAGGCTTATCTAATTTCGCAATCGCTCTTCTTAGCCCAGAAGTATAAGATCCAACACTTTGATTCTTACTAGGTCCAGTAGGAATACCATTTTCTTTTAAGAAGAAATCATAGGCACTACCGTTATAATTACCTTCTTCATCAGTAGAGAAATCAATATTTTTAACATAAATAAAAACATACTCCTCTACTTTTTTAAGAATTTCCTCATCAGTAGCAGTATCTAAGTCAAGGCGGTATTCAGCTGAGAGTCTAAAATCGTCTTCAATAGAAGGATCAGTTCCCTTTAAAATTTTTCTATAACTACCACCGAACTCGCTTGCAAGTTCACCTTCACCATTATCTTCTTTTAATACTCTTATAACATTTTTAAGGGCCTCTTCTTTTTCAAAAGCAAGCCAACCCATATTACGACCAGTAAAGTTCCCTAGTACTGTCGATTTAATACCATCTAACTCTCCATCAAAATGTACGAATGAATGAGGAAGGTACTTAGAGTTAATTCCAATTAAAGCTGGAGTATTTCTTAGAGTTGTCGTTTTCTGATCTTTTGCTCTAAACCAAATAGGAGTTCTCTTGGCGGCGTCATTATAACCACGCATTCCAAGCCCTTCTATCTCAAGACCCTGATCAACCATATGGCAACTAGAACAACTCGTTGCCTTTCCCATAAAAGGTGAAGTGGTCTGACCAATTAAAGTGTCAATAACTTCAACTGCAGGAGAGCCCTTCTTCAATTCATGATTAACATTGCCCTTAGAAACCTTTGCAAAGTAAGCAGAGAAGCGAAAATCATTGAATAGCCTCTCACCTAAAGCTTCAGCAGCTTCTTCGGAGGCATGAGTATTAAAAGATAATAGTGATATAAGTATAAGTAGTTTTTTCATAATATGTATCTACAATCAGAAGTTTGCAGTGTCAAACAAAAGTACACCACCGGTAACTATTCCCTATTCGTAGTAATAATGCTAAGCTCCATCCTTTAACAGTCTTACATTTTAGGAATCCATGAAGAAAATCTCACTACTTATTTCACCTGAAATCAAAAGCGCTTATTTTGCGCAATATACTGAATGCGCCTTAGCAGAATTACAGTTTTGCTTTCCAGGCCTAGAAGCTAGATTAAATAGTATTGGATTGCTAGATTTTATCGATATTGAAGTAGATCAAGAAACACTTGAGGAAATTTCGTATATGTCATTCTTTCATGGCGCCTTTGAGCAAATTGATGGAACACTAAAGCCCCTTGATTTAAAAGCACAATTTTCACTACATGATAATTTTATTTTCGGCAGTAAATTTAAAGGCAAAACGAATGAGCGCTTTACACAATTGATGATCAATTTAGGTAAGGCCTCCATAAATAATAAAGAAAATATAAAAGTACTAGATCCAATGTGCGGTAGAGCAACGACTCTACTTTGGTGCCTTAGGTATGGAATTATTTCTAAAGGTATAGAGCTAGACCCTCGCGCAATTATGGATGTTACTCAAATCGTAAAGAAATGGTCAAAAATTTGTTCCATTCGAACCACAATAAAGGATGGTTTTGTTGGTAAAAAGAATAAGCTAGGCCTAGGGAAATTTATAGAAGTATCTCATGAAAAAAATCACTTTAAAATGATATCAGGAAATTCAGCGAATTGTTCTGAGTTACTTAGCTCAGAAAGGTTTGATCTGATCATTACTGATATCCCTTATGGCATACAACATAGAACCGACAATGGTTTAAATAATCCTTTTGATGCAATCGATATTAGCTTGGCCCAGTGGAAGAAATGTTTAAAAAAAGATGGTTCAATAGTAATTGGATATAACTCTAATAACCCTAAAAGAGACGTTGTTATTGAACTTGCACAGAAACACTCTATGCTGGCATTAGAGTTCAATATTGCTCATAGAATGAGTGAATCAATTGTAAGAGACGTCATTATTCTAAAGCATGCACAACAATAGAATATCGAAGTTAATTTCTATTTTAAATAAGAACTACCAAGAAGCGTGGGATACCTGTTGCGATCATGGAAAGATTGGGATTGAGATTTTCAGGAAAAATAGAGCTAAGAATATTTACTTCATAGATATTGTTCCATCAATAATAGAGAAACTAAGAGCAACACTAGATTATCACTTTCCTAATTCTACTAATAAGTTAAACTCCCAGGTCCTTGATGCGTCCAAAATTAAAGTTCTTAATGATGGTAATATTAAACTTATATGCATATGTGGAGTAGGAGGAAAGGAGACTATTGAAATACTAAAAGGAATTATAGAAAATAATGACTTAAGTAATGTCGATTTTCTTCTCTCTCCTCACTATAACCTCTTTGAAGTGAGAACATATCTAATCGAAGAAGGTTTTACTTCAATTGATGAGCAACTTATTAAAGACGGTAAATGGTTCTATGAAGTACTCTATGTTTCTAAGAATGGTTCAAATAAGATTTGCAATGTTGGAAGTAACTTGCACTCAAAATCCAGCGAAGACTACTTTAAAAAAGTACTCAACCACTATCTTCTAAAGTCTAGATATGATGATAATTATCAACATATTTATCAAGCTTACTTATCCAAAATATTTGGCCAATCTTAAATCAAAATATTTACATAAAAGTCGTTAAGTTAGTAAAGGAGTTATTATGAGCTTAATGGAATGGTCTGAAGAATTAGACATAAAAGTTGATGATATGAATAATGAACATAAGAATTTGTTAAATATTATGAATCTCATGTTCGATATGTATAAAGAGAACCCAAACAATCCAGAATTTAGAGGCCTATTTCTATCTCTAAAAGATGCCACAGTAGAACATTTTACAAACGAAGAAGAGTTTATGGAAAAGATGAATTTTTCGGGCATTGCTACTCACAAAATAATTCACAAAAAGCTTCTAGAGACTTTTGGAGAACATTTAGCAAAGTATGAAGAAAATGGATCTGTTGATCATACATTCTTTGATTTTCTAAAGTTTTGGCTTAGATCACATATTGTAGGTATCGATACGAAGTACGGTCAAGAGTATCAAGACAGTCAAAAGACTGCCTGATACAAAACTATTTATCGATGGTTTAAATAATACCGTCTATCATGCTCAGACTGTCGTGGATTTGAAAAAGAAGATATTCTTTTCAGATATCCTATGACTCTCGTTCCATGATCAATATTTGTACTACTACATTTAGAGCAAGACTTTAAAGTTCTCTTATCAATGAAATGACAGTCATTACAGATTGTTACTAAAATATTTGTACAAAAATAATTACAACCGGTACGAGCAGAAATATTGAGTAAGTTGCGATAATTTTCTTTACTTAGATGCTCCTCAAGATTTAGATGTAGTGCAGATCCGCCATCAAGAAACTCATTCATTTCTCTTCCATGCATTTTAAATTTATCGAGAGCATTTAGCTCAAGGCTCTCTACGGGATAGAAATATGAGTTATAGCAACTTCTCTTTGTTATGAATCCATCTTCACTATCCCACTTTGCATTCTTAGGCCCTAGGTTTTCGGCGGGAACAAATTCTGTATTAAACATATAACCATACTCTTTTTTAGCACTTATATTTTCATCATAAATGACTTTAAGCTGACTCCTAACAAATTCTGTATACTCTGTATTATCGCTGGCCTGAATACCCAAGTACTCAGCAGCTTCAACCATTCCATTTATGCCAATTGTTAGAAACTGCTTATTCAAGTCGATAAAACCAGCGTCATAGACGGGCAACAATGAAGCCTCTTTATATTTCTGCATCAAGCTTCTATAGGCCACTTGATACTTATGAATATTCTTCACTTGTTCTTTGAGACTTCGTCCTTGCTGAATAAGCCTATTGAGATTAATTGTAATCACGTTGATAGAGCCCGTTGCAACCCCACCGGCTCCTAAAGAGTAGCTAAAAGTGTTCTGAGATATTTCATTTCGTAATCTACAACAACTAGCGAGACTATCAGCACTCTTAGACTGATAGATAAAAAACGAGTTTCCCTGTGCTAGCTCCTCACAGCAAAAGTCAGCAAATTTATCATCAATTGGTTTTTCATCATCAACCAACATTGCCGCAGTAACGACAGGAAAAGTGAGAACGGCCTTTTGCCTTTCCTGATTAAACCACTTCATAAAAAGCTTTTGTAGTTGGAATACACTCTCCCACTTTGGTTTATCAAAATTAGGAAATGAAAAATCAGCAAACATAGTATTAAAATACTCTTCATCAAAAAGGGAAATATTCCAAAAGACACTTTGATAACCTCTGGCAGCTGCCGGCTGATTTATAGAGTAAACAACGTGTTGAAAGTGGTTCTCGATAATAGACCTATGAGTATCGAAGTATGCATCTCCATAGTCCTTTCTTGCGAAATGATCAAAATACATTAAGAACTCAACAGTCGCAACAGCTCCTGCAAACTGTGAACTCACCGCAAAGATAAGATTAATAAAGGACCCGCAGAAACTTTCTAAATGCTCAGGTGCAAGAGACTCACCACCAAGTTTTTTCATCCCATCTAAGAGGAACGGGTACATACTTATTGAAACGCAATAAGGTTTAAGAGAGGTTTCATCATGAACATAAATTTCGTGTTCTTCAATTTGTCTATTATATTCTTTCGCTAGATCTTCACCAAAGAGACCCCTAATCTCATTACTAATTAATCTTCGATTAACTTGAATGTTTATATCCTTATTAATTTCTGCTTCTAAAGTTGCGATATTTTTGAAGGAAACATTGGCATTCGCATCAAACTTTGACCCCGAGGCTGCATTGGTGGCCTCTTGGTATTTTTTAATAAAGTCGATTTTATTTTCAATTTGTTCTTCCGTGAGTTTCAACATGACTACCTCTCATATGTAAATGTGTGTGTTTTTGGAAATGCTCATTCATAAGCTCTCCAGTTCTCGTATTAATAAATTTTTGATTAGTTAGTGGTGACTCAAGTCCACCTAGCTCTTGGATCCATGGACCTGTTTTAAGATACTCTAGCTCACTTAAAATTTCTTTTGAAACGGCTTCATCTCCCGTGTATAAACATCTTAGGAGATTATGATTTTTTGCGATAATCAACAATTCCAATAAACGTGCCTCGTCCCACTCGCCACCAAAGAAACAGACACATGAAATTAGACCTCTATACTTTTTCATCAAATTTAAAAAGGTAGCATTTGTGAATTCAACTCCATTTCGAGCATTCCACATTTCCTTGGTATGACATCCCTTACATCTTACCGGACACCCCGTAAATGAAATAACAAGAGAGACCTGATTAGGTACTTCTTGAAAAGTAATATCTACGGCAAGAAAATTCATAACTCTCCTATTCTTTATATAGGATAGTTTTACTTTCCAAATTTTACTAACTGATATTGAATAGTAGTAAAAGTGAGAGCAATCAAATATGAATCACTGACGCAGATTAGGTTTCTTTTGCTCTTAAAGTGGTAAAATTATGCTTTTAAAAATTTGAAGACTTCCTCAAAAGGAATATGATCTCCTATGTCTTTTCCATGAAAGCTTGTCACAATTTCACCCAACTCATTAATTAGAAAGTCTGCAGGAATTGTATTTAGTGGCCCATCAGGAACGCCTGGAAAAAATCCCTTTGCCGAGGCCTTAGCGAGATTTTGCACAACACCTAGAGACATTAATCCTCCATATGAACCTTTTACTCCGTACAATTGATACAACTCTTGCTGGGGATCACAAATCAAAGGAAATGGAAGTTCTTGCTTTGCTACATACTTCTCAACACTAGTCCTGGGACTTTGAAAGACAGTAATGATCTTCAGTCCCTCGGCCTCAAGTTCTTTATACCTTCTAATCATTTCATTAATTCTTAGATTGCATAAAGGACAACTCGCGTATCGGAAAAAGGCTAGCCAGACCTTCTGGCCTCTATAGCTTTCAAGAATTATATTTTCATTATCAAATGATTCTTTGTTAAATAAAGGTGCAATTTTCATAGACTCTCCATATGTTTCAAATAAGTGAACATTAATCATATTTTGTTACACTTAATTTTACTTTCTTGACCGAAAATCAAGAAAGTAAAAAAGAGAATGTCTAAGATAAAAGATTATAAGCTACAAAAGATCCTATATAGGCCAGAACTGTCATGTAAGAGAACATAATAGTAGGAATTTTCCATCCTTCAGTCTCTTTCTTTAAAATGGCCAAAGTAGAAGTACATTGTAGAGCAAAGACAAAGAATATGAGAATCGACCACGCAACGGCCAAGTTATAAGTTGGTAGGCCTGTCTCAGGATTTATTTCAGATTTCATTCTATCTCTTAGTCCAGTAGATTCCTCATCAACATCACCAAGAGCATAAATAGTTCCTAAAGTTGAAACAAATAGCTCCCTTGCTCCCATCGCAACGAGAAGGCCTACGCCCATTTTCCAATCCATTCCAATTGGCTTAAGAACTGGCTCGATAGATCTTCCGATTGAGCCTAGAGCAGAGTGTTCAAGTGTAATAGATGCAACCTCACTATCGCTCTTATCTTTAACTAACTCTACATTAGGAGAGGGATATGTTGAGGCGAACCAGATTAAGATAGATAGTCCTAGGATTACAGTTCCAGCTTTCTTTAAAAATAGCTTACCTTTTGTAAATGAATTTTTTAAGGCCAGTCTGAACTGAGGTCTTTGATACACAGGCAGGTCAATAATAAAGTTTGAAGACTCTCCCTTATAAAATGTTAGTCGAAACACTTTAGCGACGACTAAGGCAAAGAAGCTACCTAGAAAATACAAGAAAAAGAAAGACAGTGCTTGGGCATTAAATATGCCTAAAACAGTCTTTTCAGGAACAAAAGTCCCAATAAGTAGAACATAAACAGGAAGCCTTGCACTACATGTAATCATTGGCAACGTCATAATTGTCGCCATTCTCTCTCTCTTATCAGGGATTGTTCTTGCCGCCATGATACCAGGAATAGAACATGCAAACCCAGAAATATAAGGTAGAAAGGCCTTCCCATTTAATCCAAAGTACCCCATAACCTTATCAGTCATTACCGCCGCCCTAGCAATATATCCAGATTGCTCTAAAAGACTTAGTAGGAAAAATAAAATCATGATCTGCGGAAGAAATATTACGACCCCTCCAACTCCAGCGATAATACCATCAGTAAGCAAGCTATTTATTGCACCATCTGGAACAATTGCTCCAACATATTCAGCAAAACTCGATACTCCTCCATCGATAAGATCCATTAGTGGCCCAGACCAAGTGTAGATGGAGTGAAAGATAAGGTAGAATATTGCGATGAAAACAATACTTCCAAAGAAAGGATGTATAAGAATTTTATCTAATTTAGTTGTGAATTTTAAATCATCTTCACTTCGACTTAAAACTTCACGAGAAATTTCTCTCGCTCTTTGGTGGTGATAACTTACAGAATCAAAGATTTCAGAATTTGACTTTACAACAACCTTCTCACTATCGATGATACTAGAAAGCAAATCAATATGAGCACCACCTATAACAAAATCATGAGATGGAGTAATCGGATCTTCACCGACATTCTCTCTAATGAACGTATCTAAATCACTTGGCGAGTCATGTTTGGCCGACATTGTAATAACTTTTAGGCCACTAAGCTCTTCAAGCTTTTTCTTTTGGTCTAGTTGAATCTGTTTACTATCATCCTTATTAACAATTAAGACAAGCCTACTTCCGACAACATCTTTTAGTGCAAGGGCCAAAGAAAGACTGGCCTCAAATCTATGCAAATCAATTGTTAAAGCAATCAGATGATAATTCTCAATATTCTTACTAAGACCCAGAATACTTGCGGTAGTGACTGCTTCATCCATACTCGATGGGATGAGATTATAAATACCTGGGAGATCAACAACTTGAAGCCTAGTTTCATTACTTTTATTAGTTACGAAATCACCAACAGCTGAATCAACCGTGATGCCTGAGTAGTTTGAAACTTTACGAAATTGACCTGATAGAGAGTTAAAAATAGTAGATTTTCCAGAATTAGGAAATCCAACTAAAAGAACGGTTTTCACTTATAAGTATCCTTATTAAATCGAAGTAACTTTTATTAACGAAGCGTGAGAACGTCTTAAAGCAAAGAAAGTACCATTCTCATGTTTCATTGAGATTGGTCCACCAAATAAGCTACGCCCAGTGACTTCTAAAGTGTCTCCAGGAAGAATACCTAATGATAGAAGTTTCAACTGCGTAGCTTCATCAGAGTTGATTTCATCTATTTTAACCTTAATGCCTACTTTTATATTTACAAGTACTTGAGAGTTCATCCGCTGCCCCACTAATATTAATATATAAGATATACAATAATTGTTTGCTTTATCAAACATAATATTTATCATAATCCAGACCTTGTAAAATAGTACAAGACTTATTTAGAGTGAAGCGATAAAATGCCCTGCTCTCATACAGCTTGAAGGATTACTCTTAGATGGACTTCGTTGCAAATAAAAAAAGTTTAATGCTAGATAATTTATTGCGTACCAACTTTATAACGATGGCACCAATAGCTTGTGTTGTTTTTATACTATTGGCCTTTATTGACGCGTCCTTATCTCATAGAAGTTTATTTCTATTTCTTGCAGTCCGAATTATCTTTATATTACCGACATTTTTCGTTTATCTCTTTCTTCGAAAAAACAAAACTCATAATATTGAGCTCATGTCGCTCATCACTTTTGGATTTGCTGGAGTTGGTGTCTCTGTCATCAGCTATCTCCTAGGGGGAATTACGAGTGACTATTACTTTGGTCTTTTAATTGTCTCACTATTACAATTAACATTTACTCCCATTAGAATGAAGCATGCTCTTTCACTAGAACTTTTTCTAACAAGTGTCTTCTTCACACTAAACTACTTACCTTTTGATCACTCTTCGAGTCTTTTAATTAAGCAAATTTCAAATTATGCAAGCTACGCAGTATTTAAATTTATAGCAATTAAACAATATCGAAAATTTATGTTCGATAGCTTTGATAAAATTGAACTAGAACAAGAAATCGAAAATAGAAAGCAGGTAGACTCAATATTTTCAGAGCTCTGTCACCAGGTAAATAACCCACTATTCATTTCAAAAGGTCTTACTAAACAGATCTTAAAAAATGAATTAGTCATTGCTGATTCATCACTAAATGAAAAGGTAATAAAATCTTACAAATCACAAGAGAGAATTCAAGAAGTTTTACTAAAGCTTCAAAACTTAAAGAATCAAAAAGAAGTTGCTGTCGCTGACTACAGAAGCTCTCTACAAAACAAAGAACAATCCTCTCAACCTTAAGAAATATTCAATTCCGCATAATAAATGACAAATATCATTTATCTTAAGACCACTGAAGCGTAGAATGAGTGAACAAATAGGAACACAATGCGCTTAATTACTTTCTTTTTCTTCTTTCTTATATCGCTTCATAGCAATGCAGTCCAAGTACGTATGGCATTTGGTGAGAAGATTCCACCATTTTGCTTTCCCGAAACAGATAGCGGCATCGAAATTGAAGTAATAAGAGCGGCCCTGGCTGTCAAAGGACACAAGCTCATCCCAATATACTATCCACTTTCTCGAATTACCTATGCATTCAAACAAAAAGAAGTAGATGCGACCATGTCTGATTTAGGTGTAGACCTAACTCACTTTAATGGTCACTATGCTCAACCTGCTGTATTTTATAATAATGTTTTCGTATCACTTAAAAAGAATAATTTTATTATTAAACGCCCTGAAGATATTAAGAATTTAACAATTATATCATTCCAAGGCGCGCATAAGAGATATCCGCACTGGATTTCACAAAAATTAGACGACCAACTTTACTTTGAAAAAAATGACCAAGAAGTACAAGTAAAACTTCTCTTTAAAGAACGTTACGATCTTGCCCTAACAGATATAAGTATTTTTAAATACTATAAGGCTAAATTACTTCAAAAGAAGTTAATCACTGACAAAGAATATACTATTCATACCTTTAGCAAAGTTGATCCACTAGACTATAGACCTATCTTCAACAGTCCTACTTTAAGGGATGATTTTAATTCGGGCCTAGTCGAGATAAAGAAAAGTGGTCTATATGATTCAATCATTAATAAATACTTAAAATAAAAAAATCTATATGCTATATATTTGTGTATGAAATATATAATTTTGACACTCTTTTTAATGTATTCATGCAACTCAATGTCTTGTGAAATAGAGACACCATCTTCTACGCAACTTCACATAATGCTCAACGAAGAAATAGATTGCGACCTACTACTTAAGAACTTTACTGATGCCTCTCTACGACTGGAGGCCCTTGCAGATAATCAAAAGCAATTGCAAGTACTATACATGGATAAAGAAGTACAAGTTTCGATTCAAATACAGCAAATGGATATTTACTCTCAAATACTTATTTACTCAAATAAGTTGCTTTAATAAAAATATTCTTGTAGATATGTGCTAAAATTATTAACGATTCTTTCCAAACGAGGAGGCTCTTATGACAAATATTTATTCAAAATTAGACAGAGCTAACTTGGAATTCTCAAAGTAAAATTCATTCAAGTTACTCTTAAACAAAGTTATCAAATTTAAACAAGGGTAATACATTGACATTAAACAATGAACGGCTGCTTTCATTTTCGAGAGCAGAATTTAACACGTATAATTTAGAAGGTTTAGACATAAGTACGAGTCTGGCAATTGAATATCTTTCAAAAGAAATTCAAGAGGACTTTGAGGATCTAAATTCTTTAGAAACAAAAGAGGCGAGATTTAACTACTTTAAAATAGAAGGAACAACAACCGATTCTTATAAGGAGCACATCTATAATATAGACAAGAAAAAATCTTTCATTTATGGGATTAGACACTTTAATGGGAATAAGGATTTTCCATTTGTTCAACTTAGGTCAAATTTCTCAATCGAAACCTCTAAGCAAGCACTAGAGTGCTATCAGTTGATCGAAGAAGAACTATCGAGTTTTGCTCCACGCTATATCTCGTTTCATACAGCTATGCCTATAAAGTGTGAACTTGTGTGTAGCACCTATATGGTAGCGAAGATGGAGACGATAGAGGATACAACGGCCTGGAAAGAAGAGAGAAATTTAACATTTAAGAACATAGATAATAATGATTACTATGAATGGTTTTCAAAAGGATATGAAGAATTTCACCTAGAAAATTCTCATCTAAAAGAAAAAGTTTCGCTGAATTCCATGGAAACCATGCAAGAGTCCATCGAGCAAAACCTCTTAAAATCCGTTTTTTACAAAGGAGAATTGATTGGTCTAATTGCTGCAATAAGAAGTGATTTTCTTGGGATGCCAGGGATTTACTTTAACGAAATCTTCATCTCAAAGACATGGAAGGGAAAAGGTCTAGCAAAGGCCATTCAGAGAAAATTTCTAACTAGTTTTTCAGAAGATGCGAAATTTGTGTGGGGAACGATAGATGCCGACAATCTACCATCATTCAAAACAGCTTTCTCAAATGGAAGACGTCCAATCCGCTTTGAAAACTTTGTAGGCCTTTAACATTCAAAGACTTACGTTTAAATCAAATAAACGTAAGTCTTTACAAACAACTGTAATTATTACTCTATTGAGTTGTCCCCCTGTAAAGTCTGTACCAATAGAGATAGATATAATCATGCAAATTAACGTAAAATTCTTAGACAACCTTAGGCTTGAAGCTAACTTCGATGACTTTAGCATCATAACTGATCAACCAATTCGATACAAAGGCGATGGGACAGCACCAAGTCCATTTGACTACTTCCTAGCTTCTTCTGCTCTTTGTGCAGCATACTTTGTAAAAGTCTATTGTATCGCTAGAGGGATACCAACAGAAGATATAAAGCTAAGCCAAGACAATATAATAAATCCTGAAAATAGATACGATCAAACTTTTCACATAAAAGTTGAGCTTCCTGAAAGTATTTCAGAAAAGGATCGTGAAGGAATTCTTCGCTCAATAGATAGATGCACAGTTAAGAAAACAATACAAGCATCTCCAAAGTTTGACATCGAAACATTAAATACTTTAGGGGTTGATGATACATTAATCTATGAAACTTCTTCAAAAGATGGTGAACAAACAATGATTCTGGGGAAAGACTGCTCCCTAGAACAAACAATTGAGACGATGACAAAACTTCTATCTGATCTTGGGATCAAAATAGAGATTGCTTCATGGAGAAATCAAGTTCCTAATGTGTGGTCTGTTCACATAAGAGATGCTGACTCTCCAATGTGCTTTACTAACGGTAAAGGTGCATCTAAAGATTCTGCCCTTTGCTCTGCTCTTGGAGAATACCTTGAGAGAATAAGTACAAATTATTTTTATAATGATTTCTATCTTGGTGAAGAATTAAGTAACGCAGAGTTTGTACACTACCCTAGTGAAAAATGGTTTCCGACTCCAAGTGATGACTCTATTCCGGCCGGACTAATGGATGAGTATCTACTTGAATGTTATGACAATGATGGAGAACTGAAGGCACATCACCTCATCGATACCAATTCTGGAAATAAAGAACGAGGTATTTGCGCCCTGCCATACTACAGACAGTCAGATAATGAAGCTGTCTTTATACCAGTCAATCTAATAGGAAATCTTTTCGTAAGTAATGGTATGAGTGCAGGTAATACAATCTATGAAGCTCGAGTACAATGCCTTTCCGAAATATTTGAAAGAGCTGTAAAGAATGAGATTATTTCAAATGAAATAACTCTACCTACAGTAGATCAAAAAACTTTAGAAAAATACCCATCGATCCTAGAAGGAATAAAGAAACTTGAAGAGGTTGGCTATCCAGTCGTAGTTAAAGATGCCTCTCTTGGTGGAAAGTTTCCAGTAATGTGTGTAACCCTCATGAATCCTAAAAATGGAGGAGTTTTTGCTTCCTTTGGCGCCCATCCAAAGTTTGAAGTAGCACTAGAGAGAAGCCTTACTGAGCTTTTACAAGGAAGAAGTTTTGAAGGCCTAAACGACGTCCCAGCACCGACTTTTAATGAATTTGCTGTCAAAGAACATAATAATATTGTTGATCACTTCATCGACTCTACAGGTGTAGTTTCTTGGAAGTTTTTTAGCGAAGAGAGTGATTTTGATTTTGTTCATTGGGACTTTTCTGGAACAACGGCCCAAGAATATGAATATTTAATGAATATCTTAAAAGAAATGGGTAAAGAAGTTTATATTGCTGACTATGAGGAGCTTGGCTCAAAGGCCTGTAGAATTCTAGTTCCTAACTACTCAGAGATCTACCAAGTCGAAGACCTAGTTTGGGACAACCATAACGTATCTCTAGAGTTTAGGGAAGAGATTCTAAAAGTTCACTCTCTGAGTGATAAGGTTCTTTCTAAATTAGTGTGGAAGCTTGAGAATAGCGAAATAGACAACTATACAAGAATATCTGAGATCATAGGTATCGCGTTTGACGAAAATACAGTTTGGGGACAATTAGATATTGGAGAACTAAAGTGCCTATGTCTTCTAGCTTTAAAGAGGTTTGAAGAAGCTAAAGAATATGTTGAAATGTTCTTAACTTTTAATGATAACTCATCTGAGAGAAAGAAGTATTACCAAGCTTTAAATATTGTACTTGATATCGAAATTGGGCCTGAACTAGACATGAACAATTACCTCCCTTCGCTTACAAGAATGTATGGTGAAGACTTAGTTAGTACTGTCTTAAAAACCATTTCAGGAGAAGTTAAATTCTACGGTCTTTCAAAAACAGATATGAACTTAACAGGGCTTGATAAGCATTTAAAACTAATTGAAAGTTATAAGAAGCTGCAGATTGCTAGAAAGAAGTACTCTTTAAATAACTAAGAAGGTACACGAGGAGATTAAATGTTAACTCTCCTCGTACTAATAAAGAAAACTAAATTTCGCTCTCTTCCCAAACTAGATTATTACAGCGAACAACTTCACGGCCCAAAACACCTTTAGTTACCACTAGGTCAAATCCATTTACCGAAAGTTCAGGATAAGTTCCGCGATCAATATATGTGTTTGTAATCGTCATCTGAGCTTTAACATTAACAAATGTTGGAATGCTAAGAGATGATCTAAAACCCTTATCTTCTGCAATTATTTTCTTGTTATTTGCAAATACAATCTTTCCACCTTTTCCAAGTCTAGCGACAGATTTCCCTTTAACAAAAACTTCAAAGCGACATGAGTTATAATTCTCACCATCTTCAGCTTCAAAGTTTGAACAATTCACCTGATAGACTCTACAACCTTCATCATTAATGAAAGTTCCACCAACTTCAATTGAATCAATGCCTGCCAACGAGTATGTAGATAGTAATAGAGAACCAAAAAAGATCATTTTTTTCACAATAGATTCCTTAGATTAATTTATAAAAGCTAAATAAATCCTACTTGAAATCAATCTGTGCATATATATAAATGTAAATTTAACCATATTAGAGAAAAATTGCCTAAGTCTTAGACATGATAAAATGGCCAACTATCTAAATTCAGGCTTCATGACCTGGCCCAATTCAAGCTAGACGATCTTTAGGTGAGTAGGTAGTATTTGTTCAAAATAAAAAGAGGAAAATAACAATGTCTGATGATAATAAGCCCTGCCCAAAATGTAACTCTCAATACGGATATACTGACGGTCAATTATGGATTTGCCCAGAGTGCTTTCACGAGTGGAGCCTTAGTGTTGAGACAGAAGAAGAAGTGCTCGAAAAGTTCTTGGATTCAAATGGAAACAAATTACAAGATGGGGATAGCGTCACAGTTATCAGAGACCTCAAAGCTGGTAAGAGTACTATTAAATCTGGAACAAAAGTTAAAAATATTAGATTACTAGATGAGCCAGTTAACGACCATGATATTTCTTGTAAAATTGACGGTCACGGTTCAATGTATCTTAAGTGTTCAGTTGTAAAAAAAGCGTAGGGAGTTTAGACCCCCTACCTTTTTTATTATAAGCAGATTAATTTATTTCTAATCCACTTATTGCCTTTAGAGCAAACTCCTTTAGCAAAGAGTTCTTTAAAATGATTAATAAATGAAACCTCAGAGATTCGAGAATCTCCCCTACCAACGCTTGCAAGTTCATCTAGCATCTCTTGATGACTAAAGCTTGAGAAGTTCTCTATAAAAGATTTATCGACCTCTTTTAAATTAACAGTCTTCCTACTAAATGGAATTTTAATTTTCTTATATTCTTCATCATAGTCACCATTGTAGTAACTAATACTTTGATCTAGCTCTTCTTCGTTAAGATAGAATTTTGCAAAAACAAAATTAGTCAACGCAAATTCTTTTAGAGGAAATAATCTGCCTCTATAAGTCTTAACTCTTCCTGGAAGAATATCATGAAGTGCTCTTAGCACAGCTTGTTCAGTGTTTGTAACATCATCATCTATTGCTTGATGAGGAAACTCTAGGCCAGACATTCTTGTAAAAGACTCTTCGATTAAGCTGTGAAAAAGTTCAACAGTCCTAAGTCTCGCTTCTACAGGATCTACTTGTTCAAGTTGAGATTTATAAAAATTAACTAGTCTTTTAGTTATAGACCACACAGGAGCATTCTCTGCATTTTTTGGATTTCCACCTTGCTCCCAACGACCTCCATTTTCGTAATCAAATATAGTACTCAGGTCTAGTCTTCCATTTTCTAAATTCGTCTGGCTATCCTTATCCCAAGTAAACATGTCATGAGACGCTAGGCCAATTACTCCGATATCAATGAGCTTCACTTGTGAATAGCTCGATAAACTTAGAAAAAGAGAAAGGCATAATAAGGAAAATTTCATAATCAACTCCATGTAGTTTCAATAACTTACTTAATAAATAATGCTTAATAACTAAAGTTAGTAGAAATGTATCCGATACTGTTTGAAAGATCAAACTAAAATATCACCATCAAAACAAATGGAGCAAATATGGCGGTTATTAGAAATTCAAAAAAACTACTTTTAAATATCTCTAGAATTGAAGAGGAGATAAAGAAACTTAACGAAAAGAAGAAGACAAATTAGTTTAGATTCAAATTTTAGCGAGTAAGCTTAGAGACTATTTATACTTTTTTAACTGTTCGACACTTAGCCAATATTTGGTACCCTGATACTTTTTGGATATTTCGTGTAACGGGTTACCAATATGAATAAAACGTCTCTTTGAAAAGTTGGCCTTTAAAATACTCTCTTTATGATATTTATTAAAGACTTCATCAAAACTACCATCATCGATGGCCAAAAGGATTCCTTCTTCAATTCTCTGTGCTAAACGTGGTGTTTTTTTAGAAACAAAGAGATAAAGTGGCATTGGAATATTTACGATTAAATCATTCTCAATAGATATCTCAGGATAAGTTGTCTCAATATTTAGCGCTTCCCCATATATTTCATTAACACCTCTTATAAAGAAATCAAACCTTCCTGAGTTAAGCATTGCAAACAGGCCTTCATATGTAGAGCCTTCGACGATATCAAAACCTTTAACTGCTTTTAATACCCTTGTTGTACTCCACTGAGAACCTAGTCCGGGCTTGTACTTCTTAAGGTCTTCTATATTTTGTATATTAGAAAATAATTTCTGATCTTTGCTACGAATAAAGAAAAGTCTATAGCCTAACAAACCTTTGGTCAGTGGAATTAAAATAGGAATCGTGGCCTTCTCCCACTGCGTTCGTGTCGGAGCTTCATGAACATTAATATGACCACTTTTTAATTGTGATAGAGCTCTATCTCTAGTCATTTTCAATGTGTAGCTAATAGAATACGGCCCATACTTATTTTGAGTTTTTTCCAGTGCTAATTTAAGGATTTCAATCGGATAACTTCGTCTCGAATATTTGCCATGATCATCGCCCGATAAGATTATCTTATCTAAAGCGACAATATTCGTAGAAATAAAAATGAGCAAAATTACCAATAACTTCATAGTAAAATGATATTATATATTTTGGTAAAGGCAAATTAATATTAAATTAATTATATATAGCAAAAAAGTCTAAAAACTGAGTAATTACAAACAGTTAAAGACAAGAGATGCTAGTTATGCTTTTCTCTCACTGTAGCGATCGACCAGTTGCTTAGAATGGTTTCTTGTCAGGTATGTAAACCTCATAAGCTCCTCCATAACATCTACTACTCTATCTCTAAAAGAAGAGTCCTTCATTGACTCATCTTCATTAAACTCTTGATAGGCCTTAGCAACAGAAGATTGGTTTGGAATTGTAATCATTCTCATCCAACGCCCAAGAATTCTCATATTATTTACGGCATTAAAGCTTTGAGAACCTCCACTAACTTGCATAACTGCCAAGGTTTTTCCTTGGGTCGGTCGAACAGCTCCAAGAGTTAAAGGGATCCAGTCGATCTGAGTTTTCATAACACCAGACATATTCCCATGTAACTCTGGTGAAGACCAAACTTGAGCTTCAGACCAAAGACTAAGCTCTCTAAGCTCTTGAACTTTCGGGTGATCGATTGATTTATCATTATCAAAAAGTGGGAGCCCATAAGGGTTAAATATCTTAACTTCAGCGCCCATAAATTCGAGAATTTTTGCAGACTCTTGGGCCAGCAGTCGCGAATATGACCTATCACGAAGAGATCCATATAGGATTAAAACTCGAGGTTTATGATCTAGAGTGGTGCTATGATCAAAAGTAAGCTCAAATTTTTCACCTTTTAAATAATTCACTTTAGTATCTCCACTTATTAGATAATTTAACTAAGCTCAACATCACCGGAACTTCAATTAGAACACCTACGACAGTTACTAAAGCAGCTCCTGAATTTAGTCCAAATAATGCTATAGCAACAGCAACTGCAAGTTCAAAGAAGTTGCTCGCTCCTATCATTGCTCCAGGCGAAAGAATACAATGAGGAAGATTTATCTTCTTACCAATGATCCATGCGATAAAGAAGATGAAGTAAGTTTGCAATGTTAAAGGTATAGCAATTAGAAGAATATTAAATGGAGAAGAAATTATTTTCTCTCCTTGAAATGCAAAGAGAAGAACTAAAGTTGTGAGAAGAGCAAAAATTGAAAGAGGCTTTAACTTCGGCATAAAGCTATTAGTAAACCAGTTCAACCCTTTAGTTCTTATTAAAATCTTATTACATAAAAATCCTGCAATTAGCGGAACGATCACAAATATAACGACTGAAGAAATTAAGGTATCGTAAGGTATTGTAATATTCGTTACACCTAAAAGAAATTTAACAATTGGTATGAAAGCAAAAAGAAGAATTAGGTCATTAATCGCGACTTGAACAAGAGTATATTCAGGATCCCCTTTCGTAAGATATGACCAAACAAAGACCATCGCGGTACAAGGGGCCGCTCCTAATAAGATAGCTCCAGCAATATATTCACTTGCAAGCTCAGGAGATAAATAGGCCAAGAAGAGTTTATCAAAAAAGATCCAAGCAAAGAAGGCCATTGAAAAAGGCTTAATAACCCAATTAATAATGATCGTTAAAGCAAGGCCTTTAGGGTTCTTACCTACTTTTAAAATCGAGCTAAAATCGATTTGGACCATCATTGGAAAAATCATAAGCCAAACAAGTATTGCAACCGGTATATTAACAGATGCAATATTCATCTCACTTAAAAATCCAATTGAATCTCCAAGAATTTTCCCAAGAACAACCCCAACGACAATACAAAGAGCAACCCATACACTTAAATAACGTTCAAAGAATCCCATATTGCTACTTTCGTTACTCATGATTCTTTCTCCGTGAAAACTTCTATTTCAGAAACAAAAGTCCTAATTTCATCACGTACTCTACGATATACCGCGAGAATTTCTTCTTCATCATTCATTTGCTTAGTTAATCTAGGAGGGTCATCGAAGCCAACATGAAGAATCTTTCCTCCTGGAAAAATTGGACATGATTCATGAGCATCAGAACAAACTGTAAAGACAATATCCATTTTATTGTCTCCAAGTTCATCAGGAGTATTTGACTCGTGCGTAGAAATGTCTACTCCTACTTCATTCATAACTTTAATAGCATAAGGATTTAGTCCATGCTTTTTTGTTCCAGCTGAAAAGAAATTAAACTTTTCAGATTTTAAGAATTTTCCCCAACCTTCGGCCATTTGTGAACGACAAGAATTTCCAGTACAAAGAAATAGTATATTTTTTTTCATAATGATCCTCTAAGAGATAAAACAATCTAGAATAGGACAGTCGCTTAAAGGTTGATTTTCATCAACACAACAATTAGCTAATCCTTCTAGAGATCTCTTCATTTTTTTTAAGTCTTTAATTTTTTTATTTATTTCACTGATTTTTTCTTCAGTCTTATTCAGAATATCACTGCATTTCGCCTGATCTTTAATTCTCAAATCTAAGAGTTCTTTAGTCTCTTTTAAAGTAAATCCTAACTCTTGAGATCGCTTAATAAACTTTATTCTCAGCACGTAATCTTGCGAATAGTAACGAAAGCTACCTTGTTTCTTAGGTTGCTTAAGTATACCTGTTCTCTCATAGTAGCGAACAGTTTCTACATTTACATTTGATGCGACGGCAAGTTTTCCAATCGTTAGGGCTTCATTCATATTCATACTATACACTCCGTACTATGGTACAGAGTCAAGCTAGCAAACAGATTGTGAAATGAAAAGTTTAGAATATACTACAAATAATGTTAATCAAGCGTCATTCTTTCCAATATCTTAAAGGTAACATCATAATTCCCCTTAGCAATAAGTTGAACTTTACTAAGTTGAGCAAGCGTATGCATTGGGCACGTATGGGACAAATCAAACTCCGAAACAATTGGATAGTCTCTTTTACCTACTATCTCCATTATTAATTCATTCATATCAAACGGTGCATTTTCACTATTTGGAACTTCAGGCTTACCAATAATAAGACCAGAAATTTCATCAAAAACTCCCATGAGCTTTAGCTGTGTCAAGCTTCTCTCTTCTTTGGAATAAGGCGCTGCCATCTCTTCAATTAGTAGAATTCGATTCTTTACATTAGGAAAGTACTCTGTGCCTGCTGCTGAGATGAGCGTATTTAGATTACAAACAACAATCTCCCCTGTCACATCGCCAGTCGATAGAACTTTCCATCCACTATTATTCTCCCATTTTCTTTTCTGTGTCTTCCAACTACCATCTGACCAGTCTCTAAAATGATTCGACCACTTATCAAAAGGTGTTAAGTCACGAGGGTAAACAGTATCTTTAGAAACAGCAGACAAAAAACTCTCAATAGTCTCTAACTCACCCTTGGGCCATTCACTAAACCAACTCATTATTGCAGGACCATAGAAAGTACTTAGTCCACTATAATGAAGAATACTTAAGTGGAGTGAAGTCACATCACTATAGCCACAAACGATCTTAGGATTATTTCTAATATATTCAAAATCTAAGTAAGGAATCATACTATTTGAATTCATCCCACCAAGCGTCGCAATTAAGCAACGAACATCGGGGTCTCTATATAAGGCCATAAACTCATCGGCCCTTGCCTTACCACTTGCTGGTCTATAACCTTCATTCGCCCTTTGATCTGTTAAACTTCCTAGTTTAACTTTGAAGCCCAGATCTTGAATAACTTTAATTCCTAATTGGAATTTTTCTTCATTTAGAATGTACGCCGGATAAGATGGTGTAAAAATTCCTATAGTATCGCCAATTGAAAGAGACTTTGGTTTTAGTAGTTTAGCCATTTTGGTTCCTGTTTTTATATATTTGTGACAATTAAGTTACTAAATTTTAGGATTCGAAATTCATGACAAATTTGCAACGATCAAACGAGCAGTTTCGTCTAGCTTATTTCTTGGCGACTCATCAGCAGCAGTACCAGAAAATCCCATACGATATCCATCACCTTTAAATCGTGGAGCTATATGCAAGTGTGTATGTGGTGGTTCTTGACCTGCAACTTCACCATCAGAAACAAAGAGATTTGCACCTTCGCAAGGTATCCTAGAGCTCTCAATAGACTTCAGAATTACTTGCGCAGTTTTAAACATTTCACCAACTGTTTCATTGTCGATACTAGAAAATCTTTTATGATGTTCATTAGGTACTACTAGAACATGTCCTTTATTTATAGGATTTAAGTCCATAAATGCACTGACTCTATCTCCTCTAAAAACAAAGCTGGCCGGTGCCTCTTCTTTTAAAATTTTGCAAAATATACAATCTTCCAAGTTCTCTCCTAATTCACTAAGTAAAGATGCTTACTATCCCTCAATACCTATAATATTACCAAAAGGATCTTCAAGTTGACATATAGTTCGACCAATTTCTTCTACTATAAGTGGTCCTCTATAAATCTTCATATCTAATAGTTTGGCATTATCTATAAATACATCGATATCCTCTACATGCAAATATACAACAGTACCTCCTCTAGACTTAGGAGATTTCTCATCAGCAAGATGAAGATTAAAGTATGTATTTGCGAACTTGAAGGAACAAAATAGTTTATCTTCTTCAAATGGTTCGATATTAAATAAGCGACAATAAAAGTCTCTACTTTCTTGTATACTATCCACAAACATGAGACTTGTAATAATACCTTTAATCATCTTTAACCTTTTTAAAAAACACTGATGGTACTTATAGATTTTGCTCAAAAAAAAAACTTGGGTGATCTAAGACAAGAGCTTGAAAATCACCTTTGTACTCACGATAAATATAAGCTAATACTTTTGTTTTTTTCAGTCATTCTATTATTTATATCAGAACCAAGAGTGTCTTAAAAAATAATTATATTCTTTCATTTCAAATACTTATTGTCACGAAGGCTTAACTGAACATTCGAAACTTATAATAAATAACACTCACTTAAAGCTTTATAATTCGTAGCCAAATTGAGATAATCGTTTTTAGTTATTACACTTTCACGAGGTTATTTTGTGACGATGGCACTCAATCACTATTTTACACTTATTGATGAATCTTTTCCTCAAAAAGAAGAGCTTCTTAAACAAGGATTTATACTTTATGGGCCGAGGTGTCACAAAGGCCAGGGCACAAGTGCACAATTTGTTTTATTTCCAAAGAATTATATTGAATATATTTGGATTGATGACTTGAAGTCATCCGAGAACAACCTATTACAACTTTATATGAGAGAGCAAAGTCACGCGTGTAAGTATGGACTTTGTTTTTCAGGTGTTATTCCAAAAGAACATATTGAAGAGTTTGTACTTTATAAACCTCCTTACAGTCTAAATAGTAAATTAATGATTCTAAAAGAATCTATTGATGACCTATCAATGCCCTTAATATTTGTAGATGTGAACTCAAAAGATCCACAAGATTCTGAGCCACGAAATAACAAAAACCTTTCTGCCGATTTATTTAATCAGCAAGAAAGGTTTTTCATTCCTAAAGACTTAAAGGATTATAAAATTCCTAAATATTTTAGAGATTTAATTTAAATATTTTATTATGTATGAGCTGATTAATTCTTCGCAATTATAATATCAAGACGATGTAGAATGCCCGAACTACCAGATTATTAACAAATAGATAATCTAAATTCTTAAAAACGCTAGGATCATTAATTAATTATAGGAATTCGCATTTTCGTTCTATTTAATTCAAGTACATTCTATTCTATGGAATGACACTCATTTGGTACTCGAAGTACTCTAGAAAAAGGCGAGTCTCGAAGATCTCGCCTAAGAATATAAGTTACTTTTTTCTTCTTTCAATCCCAGCAAACTTAACTTTAGTTTCAACTAGGAAGCAGTCACTATAATTTCTTTCTTTGTTATCAAAGTCTTTTACGCTGTACTTTTTAAGATGCTTTTTAACAGTCCTTTCACCACTTAGTTGAATTCTTCCATGACCAAATGTAGCTTCACCTGAGTTAGTCTTATCAGTCTCTCCAACTTTAAAATTAATTCTATAACCAAGATCACTATTTCCCCATCTATGAAGATCCATGCCTAAAAACATCGGAATTGGTTCTTTAGGACTTCCATTACTGCTCGTAGATGATGACATAGACCCATCTCTCCATTTAGCAGTGTATTTACCCTTATCTCTACCGTTCTCTCTTTGTCTTAATTCTTGAATGTCATAGTGATTCTCGCCACTAGAGTTAATCCATACTTCACTCTTAACAGGCTTTCTATAGCCAGTATCAACTTGATAAGTCCATCTTCCTTCATGCATTACTGAATATGCATCTTTATCTAAGAATGATCTATTTCCATTACCTAAAATTAATGTAGATTCAGTATTATCATTGTGAAATAGTTTTG
The DNA here is from genome assembly GCF_004006665.1 of Halobacteriovorax sp. HLS. NCBI lineage: Bacteria > Pseudomonadati > Bdellovibrionota > Bacteriovoracia > Bacteriovoracales > Halobacteriovoraceae > Halobacteriovorax > Halobacteriovorax sp. HLS. The sequence goes on along the minus strand of NZ_QOCL01000009.1, from coordinate 437,693 downwards.
AGTGAACAAGACCCACACCCTTACAGTATGTTGATTCTTTTCTTCCTGTTGCAAATTTAATGGCCTTTTCTAGGTCATCACTAGATTTCATACCATTATACTCAAGGTAGGACTTATAAATATCTTCAAATAATGGGTGATCATTAGATATGTCACCAAGAATATCTTCAAGAATAACTTTAGCCCGCGAGGTGTTTTGCTCAACCTTATGAGCATCCATTGCATCTTGGTATCGGTGCGCAACATCAAGTCCGTTAGCAAATACATTCATTCCAACGCCAAGTAATGTAACTGTAATCATTTTTTTCATTCTATTCTCCTCGATAAGTGATTTGTTGTTAAAACCATTATCGAATGTCTCTATCCCCACAATTTCACGGTCATGTCATGGTTTTGTCATGAACCTATAGCCAAGTCCCCTTACTGTTACTAAATGCTCTTTCCCAATCTTTTTCCGAAGGCCCAATATGAAGTTATCTACTGTTCGATCAGTTCCATCATAAGAACTTCCCCAAACCGCAGAAATAATCTGTTCTCTATTAACAACTTGTCCATCTCGTTTTAAAAGAAACTCTATTAGTTTTATCTCTTTTCCTGAAAGTTCAATCGCTGAATCTGACTTTCTCAAGGTAGACGTTTTTAAGCTGTAATTAAACTCTCCAAATACGACATCTTCTTTGACTGAAGATCCTAATTTGCGATGAACTCTTGCAAGTAACTCTTCAAGAGCAAAAGGTTTTTCCATATAGTCATCCGCCCCTAATTTGAGGCCACGGACTTTATCCCCAGTTTCAACTCTTGCAGAAAGAACAATTATTGGAATCTCACTTCCTTCACCTCTTAATTCTGAAATGACTTCAAAACCATTCATGAAAGGCATCATAATGTCTAAAATTACTAAATCAGGTGCAATAGTTCTAGCAAGATAAACTCCATCCTCACCGTCAAGAGCCTGTTCAACAATAAAAGATTCAGCTTCTAATGCCTTTTTAAGTCCTAATTGAATATTCTCATCATCTTCAATAACTAGTATTTTATGACTCATTCTTAACCCTTAATTCAAAGAGAGCATGCTCCTTTCCTGGATTCTTTAGCTCAATCTCACCATTCATTTGAGTCACTAAATTCTTTACAATAGATAGGCCAATTCCAAGGCCATCTGGTGATGTGTTCTTAGCTGATGTTGCACGGTAGAACTCTTCAAAAATTTTCCCACTATCATTCAAGTCAATTCCTGGACCTTCATCTTGGACTTGAAACTTCAAAATATTATCTGACAACTCTGTTTTTAATGTCCCACGTTTCCCATATCTAATGGCATTTTTAAGTAAGTTTCTAAGAACGACTCTTAATCTACCCTTATCAATATTTACCGAATCTTGAATAAAATTGGTTATAACGACCTTGTTTTTAAACTCAGAAACTATTTCATCTAAGTAATCCTGAAACTCAGATAGACTTAATCTCGAAAGATTTAGAGATTTATCTACCTTATTTATCAGGACAATATCTTCAAAAAAGTCATTCAGTCGCTTGGATGACTTCATTAGTGCTGTAATTAACTCTTCATCATGACCATGCTTTAAAAGTAATTCAGAATTAAGTCTTATTCCTGTTATTGGCGTTTTAACTTCATGAACAAGCTGATTTAGGAAGCTAACCTTTTTAAGTACCTCTAAGCGTTTATTTTTAAGTTCCAATAAATAAAGTCCTACAGCTAAAAAGAGTAAGACAAAACCAAGCCCCATTAGAGTTTTTTCTCTAACAGAATTGAACTTAAAAGGATTAAACCCTTGCTTGACTTGAATATTGAAAGGGTTTGTGGATAACTCTATCTCAGTAACATTGGCATCACTTCTAAAAGCTTGAAACATCGTCTTTGTTAGATAGTTTAGCGATGGAACTGATAATGATACAACTCCATCTTTATCAGCGATCATTAAGACATCATCAAAAGTATAGCGATTTTCTATATTACTAAAATCAGATTTATTTTTTAATTGCGTAAAGATGAGTGAAACCGACTCTTTTATTTTTTGGTCAACAAGAGTCATTTCATAAAGGCTAAGTTCTTTGAATTGATAAGAACCATCCAGAGAATACAACCTCTTAACAGCTAGTGCCTTATCCCAGCTCCCCTTCTTTTCTAGTTGGGACTCAAGAAACTTCTTTTGATTAACCTTAGATAATGAATTGAACTGCTTCCAGTCACTTTCACTTTTTGATTTAGTAGGGAAAAAACTCTTATCAACCAGCTTCCCATTGCGATCAACCTTTACTGTAATAACATTTGAGTCAGATTCTTGCTTATAGTTTTGCACTAGGTAATCTTGCCAGCTTTTTGTCCACCCCTTAACAAGACTATCTTTTTGCTGGTTTATATATAACTGATACATCTCTTTTTCGTATGACTCTCTAAGTGTGAACGAGAAAATCACTAGAACCAGCCCTAAAATGAATATGATAAGCGATATTTTTTGCTTCATTGCTATTTTATAACCAATTCATGTCATGGGAATATCATGAGATGAAACTATAACTAAGCTCGAGTACTCTTGAGTACCAAATTTGCTAAGTTGATTTCGTTACTTTATTCTTTCATTGCAGACACTTATTGTCACTATTCCCGAACTAACCGGTGGCTAAACAATTTCAACTCTCGTCGTTTTTTTTTTTAATACTTACGAATTAAAACTCGTCTTCGCAAACTTTATCTATTTCACATTATTTAATTGAACTTCACATGAGTTCATAGATCGGTCAGATTTTTTAAAAAAGTAGCCACTTAGCCATTACAATAACTTATCCTATATAATTTAGGAGTATAAATAATTCAGAATCAGGTTTGACCATTATATTTCTGAACCATAAAACTGATCCACCCAAACTTTTACAGACTTACTTTTTCTATTTTTGATTGTCATAGTTACACGACAATCTGAAATATCATTACAAATATTATATTTATTCAAAAAAACACCTGGTCTATAGTCTAAAATTCTATCACCCACTTTCACAACAATATCTAGGTCATCATTTTTTGACGTATCTACATTAACAGCATTTAAAGAAAAATATCTTGAGTTAACATTGACCGAAAAGCTCTTTTCTTTGTTACCTTTTAACTTAAAATGAAAAGAAGTTCCTCCTTGTCCATTCTTATTACTTGACCCAACTGACCATATTTCACTTCCAGCTAACTTAACGTACTTCTTGAAAAGTTTTAATGTTTCTGAAGCAACGCCAGCTTTTTCGAGTAAAGCAATTGTTTTTTTAGGGTTAACTAAGTAAAGATAAATAAACTTCCTATCATTAGTAGAAAAATTATACTTACTTATTTCATCAATATTATTGAACTTATTTACAAAGTACTCTTTAAAACGAAAACAAATCTCAGAAGATACATTGCACGAATGCATACTTGAAACGTATTCTAATACAACCTCAGGACTCTTTAAATGGCTATTTAGCAAGATAAAGTCTTCAACCGTATCAAATTTCTCATTAAATCCTTGATTAAAAATAATCCATTCGACTTCAGAAAAGTCAAGTTTTGAAAAAGGATATCTAATCTTCCAATACAGTTGAGAAGCTAACTCACTACCTTTTAAATCATCTAAAGCAAAATATTTAAAAATTAGAAACATTATAAAACTGTCTGCACTTAATTTAAATTCTTCTTCAATTTCAGCAAAATAATTTAAATCTGAATAATAATTTTTTAGCGCGATCATTTGACTAAGTTGATGTAGTTTGAACTTAGATTTATCACAGGAATTATTTTCTACAGTATAATGAATATCAGCTAAGATATCTCCAGACCTCTCCAATTCACCATCTATATTATAGTCTAAAGTAGATATTAAAAATTGAATTTTCTCATAACTACTCTGTGACTTTAGAATGTCTGAATTAAAATGATTTTCCATCAGATAATCCATATCGCTATAAACTTTATCTATTCTATCTAAGACAGCTGTAGATATTTCGTTAAAACGATTTACGTCATAATATGATGACAAACATTCCCCAGAAGAATATGCTTGAAAATTGATTAATAAAGATAGAACAATTAATAGTTTTAAATTTATAGCTTTCATTCCCCCACTATAATTTATTTAATAATATTTACATATGGCGATAGAAATATTTATATACTTGATTAAAATTGATACAATCGTACATAATCTAGAGAAATCGTGGAGAGAAGAATAAATCTATAAATTTTAACAGTTTAACATGTCAAATTCAGATTTATTCGCACTCTGACAAAGACACAAGAAACATTAATAATATCTAGGAGTTACGCTATCCCAGAACTACCAGAAGTAGAAACAATAAAAAACCAAATAAACGAAATCCTCCCACTAAAAGTTATTAGTTGTACGCAGTCATCTGTGATTTCATCAATTGCACATACACCAATTGATTTATCAAATCGTAAAATTATTAAAGTGCATAGAAAAGGAAAGTTGCTCTACTTTGAACTTGATAAGAATGAATTCTTACTAAGTCACTTGGGAATGACTGGAGGTTGGAGAATTGGCAAAGAAAGGCCTAGCGATAAAATAGGCCTTAAACATAATCACCTATGTATCAAGCACTCTAAAGGTTATTTAAGCTATATCGACCCTAGAAGATTTGGTCATATGTATCAATTAAGTGAGAGTGAAACTCAAGATAAGCTCGCTGAACTTGGACATGACTTGAGATCTAAAGAGTTTAGCATTGAGTATTTAACTGAAACCATAAAGAAGTATCCTAATAGGCAAATAAAAGTGCACCTACTGGACCAGTCTCTCTATGCGGGAACAGGTAACTATATAGTGAACGAAATTTGTGCACGAGCATTTGTTCGCCCGACGAGAAGAAATAAATCTTTGACTCTTACTGAGATAAAAAAAATGCACAGTGCTTGCAAGGTTGTTTTGGATGGGGCAACTCAGACTGGTGGTACGACATTTCAAGGTGGTTATGCTGATACGACAGGAAGTGCTGGAGGTGGCGTAGGACACCTTGTTGTTTTCTATCAAAAGATCTGTCAATTATGTGGTGAAACACCTGTTAAAAAGATATTCTTGGCACAAAGAGGTACTTACTACTGCCCTAAGTGCCAAAAGTAATTTAGAAGCGTCTACCTAGTTGGAAAACGACTTGATCCCAATTTAGGAATCCATACTCAGTGAAGATACTCCAACGCTGCTTATGTCCAAAGTCATAGTTAAAACTTACTGCTAGGTTATGAGTTTCTTTACTTTGAATTTTTACATCAAAGTCCACATCTCTCATAAGAACTTCAAGGTCTGTTCCAGAAAAATTATAGCTTCCAGTTACATCTTGATTTAGATATTGATAATTATAACCTATCAGATAAGTTAACATTCCTCCTGGAACTTTATATCGTTGACCAAGCTTTAATTGTGCAACACCCATTTGAATAGTGGAATCTAATGTATCAGTCCATGCATTAGTCCCCATCCCCATCAAAGTGAAGACAATTGGATTTGTCCATTTGAAAAGTTCATATTGTCCAGCAAGAATCATCCCACCACCAAAATTAACAGCGGTGTACTCGATAGGAATCGGTAAAGTCTTTCCGACAAATATAGCGTCACCTATCCACCCACCATTAGAAAGAGAATCCATTTTTGCTAAAATATTTTTCTTTCCTTCAGTATATCCACCAACAACGAAGAGGTTTAGAAAAGGAAAGACCCATGCATCTGCTCTGAGCTGAACGCTTGAATCATGACCTGTAATTTTAACATCATCTTTAGGGATAAGAAGTTTACTTTTAAATAGTGCTCCTAAGACTCCTCCAGAGAGTTGTACAAGAAGATCTTCATCTGCCTTATAGTCGATGGACTGGTAGTTATAGACAAGTGAGAGACCTACAGGGATTGGCAATTCGTAACCCAGATCATGAGCTTCTTTTCCAAATATTGGTAACTTAGTCCAATGAGGTTCATACGTACTCACATCAGTAATCTGTGCATTTTCAGCAGAGTTTGCAAATGAGTTCAGTGAAGTTAGTAAAATAGCACTAACTAGTAGTAATTGTTTGAACATTCTCTCTCCAAATATAAATATAATAACAATACTTTTACATGAGCTAGTAAGTACTGGCCAGAAAGTACATTGAATTTTCTACTTCTTATGTAGTTTTCTACAATGATTAGTGCTACATTGCGCAAAAACCTATTATAAGGACGCATTATGAAAACGGAAAAAAGAGACTTCAAAAGAAGTAGCTCGAAAAACACAGCAAGAGTTGGCAAAACAACTAATGCAAAAAGACCTAATAGCTTTACTAAAGCTAGCTCCCCAAAGAAACCTGTAAAATTTGATCCAAACGCGCAGAAGAATCCTGTCGTTTACATCGGGAATTTAAACTATAAAAAAGATGATTTTGGCGTAATGAAGTTATTCAAGCCATTTGGTTACGTTGAAAAAGTTAACTTAATTTTAGACGAAAAAACTGAAAAGAGTAAAGGTATTGCATTTGTTGAGATGCAGACCAAAAAGGCCGCCCTTGATGCTGTAGCAGCATTAAATGGAAAAGTCATCGACGGTAGAACGGTTAAAGTAAGTATTGCTCTTGAAAGAGAAGGAATGGACATGTCTAAAGCAGCTCATGCGCCGAAACCAAAACCTCTTTCTAAGAATGAGGAAAAATCAATTATTAAGAAATCTAAGATCAAAAAAGTTGGTCTAGATGTTCTATTTCAATCAACAAATAGATAGTCTCTACTTGTAAAGCGATTAGTGCTCCTCTATAGTCTTTGTCTATATAGGAGCTTTTTTTATGTTCATTGCCAATATTATCTACTTTATAGCTAGACTTCTCAATTCAACATACAGATACAGATTTATGGGACTTGAAAATATCACACAGGCCCAAAAACTTAGCAAACATGGCAATTACCTACTTGGAATTTGGCATCAAAACCTGCTACATGGAATACTTGCCCAAAGAGGAAATCCACATATCGTCATTGTCTCTAGATCTAAGGATGCAGACCCAGTGGCCTACACTTGCAAAAAAATAGGAACAATTGTGGTTCGAGGAAGCTCTAGAAATAAGGCCGGTGTAGATAAAGGTGGCAAGGCCGCTAAAGAAGAAATGATTGAAAAGCTCTGCCAAGCTCACCCTGGAGCAGTGACAATTGATGGTCCAAAAGGACCAGCGAAAGAAGTTAAACCAGGCATAGTAGATATGGCCATAAAGTCTGAAACAACTATTATTCCTTACTTACCAATTGCTGAGAAGTTCTGGTCTTTTAATAGTTGGGATAAGTTTAGATTACCTAAACTCTTTACTAGAATTATTGTCTGTTATGGAAGCCCGATAGCAATTACGACTGATCGATCCTTTGAGAGTTATCAGATGGAGCTAAAGCAGTCTCTCGATGAGATAGAATCTAAGGTTAGAGATAATTTTAAAAATTGGACGAGTTTAGAAAAAAGAAATTGGAATCAGAAGAGATAGTTTAAAGAAGTATAAACGGTATCATTAGCTCTATAGGCACTCCAATATGAGTTTATCTCCGGAGACTTTATAAGTTCTACTCCTAACCTAACACCTAGGCTTCTGTTAAAAATATAGTCTCCTTCCATTCTAATAATCTGATCCTTACGCTCAAAGTCCAGTCTATAATCAAGCAAAGTAAAGAACTGATCAGTCCACATAACTTTTGCCATCGTTCCAATTGTACTTTTCCACTTTACTGTCTCAGAGAAGAAATCATCACTTCCACGAGAATTTTCACTCATAAGTTTTATATAATTCATTGAAAGTGAGTAGAAAGGCCTATCAACCTGAGCTGAAAAAGTTAGATAACTTTCTTTGTCGTAACTTGGTTCTATGGAAAAGTACTCACTTTCGAAGACCCGATCATTATCTTTTAATTGCAGTGGATTTAAAACCTCGAAGTCATCTCCTAATTTTGCATTAGGGTCCGTTACATCAAAAGATATTACACCTAGAACATCACCAAACTTTTGAGAAGTTTGCATACCATATATAAGGTGGTGGTTTACAATAGGATTTGCCGTTACCAGAACCTGTGAACCGTCACTAGATAGAGACGCCTCTGCATTAGAGCGGAGACTACTTTCAGGCTTATAGATCGCATAGGCCGAAACATTTCCTCCAGTCCACTTGTACTTAGAACTTATCCCCATACTTTTTTGAAAAATTATATCACTATTAGTTGGTCGATTCATATCATAGTAAATTGGAACGACCTGATCCAAAATAATCGTCTTCTTTGGAGGCATTCTCATCCACTCCGAAGTACTTACAACCTCACCATCTTGAATATCAACACTAGGGTTCATGGTAGGAATATAAAAATAAGAAAAGAAAATATCCAGAGATGCTTCTTTAGACATCTCTTTAGTGTAATGTAAACCTGTAAGACCTTCTTGCTTAGAAGAAAGCAAAGTATAACCCTGTCTTGGGTTTAAATTACCTAAGAGCCAGTACTTTTCATTTGGCGACCAATTTACGACTTTACGACCAAAGGTCCAAGTCGAGTCTTCCGTAAAGGCACTATAGTATAAGCTTGGTACAGAGTAATTTAATGACTTAGGGCCACTGAAATAGTACCTAAAACTCCCTTCTGCTTGAACTTCTGAATCTCTAGTTGTGTCTTTATAACCAAGAGATAGACCAGACCAATTAACGGCTTCAGTCTTTTCGCTAGGATTATTCAACCTTTGAAAGGTTTCAAACGAGAAACTACCTTCAAGACCTGCGTGAGCGCAGGGAATGCTGACAATCAGCAAGGCTAAATATCTGATATTGCGTAAACTTAGCAAGAAAAATGCTCCTTTTCTCTTATTATGACTTGTATTGCTCGCTCAAACCAGAAGTTTTAACACACTGTGTAATAAACACAGGTTCGTCATACTTTTCTTCAAATTAAGGCCCAAATCAGATAAATTCAATAAAAAATAAACAAAGAGTTAAATGAAGAATTTAAAAGTTGCCTTTATTACATTGATCTTTTGTTTAGTAAGTTCTTGTGGATTTATTAACGACGCCCCGGTGAAAGACCAGGATATCTTTGTTTCTAATGAGCTAAGTTCTAGTTGTAAGTTAGACCCTGATCAATTTGGTAATATCTTTGATCTCAATATTGAAAATCAAATTAAATGTCTTGAAGAGAATTTTAACCAATTTAGTCGCTATGTTAGAAGTGGTGACAGAGATACAATATCAGAGAGTGAACTTTCGAATTTCGTAAGACGATTCTTTAAGAATAATTCAGATACCATCATTCAAGGTCTAAAATTAATCTTCGAACTAAATATGTTACTGCTTAAAGATGAAGCAACAACAATAAGTAGAGATAATATTTCCCCTCTTTTTAGACTTCTTTTAACTGTGAATAAGCAGGCCATCATCGTCACTAAAGCATTAAAGGAAATGCAAGATGAAAAAGATGGTAAGCAAGCATTTGAAAAGAGAAAGGCCCTAATGAAAGCATTACAGGACTTTACTGACTCGTCTTTAGAGATAATAAATCGCCCAGGTAATGAAATTAAATCCGTAGACCTCAAGGAGTTCTTATTAGGTCTCAATGATCGAATAGACCTAGGGAAGAACCCTATTGATGATAAACTTGCTGAAGCCATTCTCTTTATAAAAAAGATATTTCTTGGTGGAGATAAGAATATTTTAACTTCTAAAGAGATAGAGTATGCAATCGTAAAACTACCTAAACTGGTGGTTATGGCAACAGACTTAACTTTTATACGCAAAGAACATTTTAAAAACCAAAAGACATATATTGGATTTCAGCAAAATATTTTAAAGAGATTCGAAAATATCATTCATCCTGCTCCTGATAGTGACATCATTTTCAAAATAGAGGACCTCTTCGTTATATTCGATAGAGTTTCAGGTAATGATTCAGACTTTAATCTAAGAGATTACGAAAAAGTTTTTAAAAGTGTAAAGAAAGACCTAATTGGAGGAGCTGAAACGAGCTTTAACTTTATCGAATTTAATCATCTTCTCACCTACTTGAATATTTCTTTAGAGGGAATGAAGTTCTATGAAGACCACAAGACCCTAACAAAAGAAATTGAACTTCTCACACTTGAAGAAAAAGTGATTGTTAAAAAGAAGTACTTGAATGAAATTGATATTAGAGTCGATAGAATTAAAAATATTCTTTCTAAAGAGGAACATCTACCAAAGAGAATTAATATTCTCAACTTTGCAAAGACCTTAAGTCGTGAAGTCGACAGCTTCAACTTTGACATAGACTTTCTGGATGCAATTTTTGGTATTAAGGTGCTTATCGCTGGTGGAACCAAAGAACAGCTAAGTGAAAAAGAGCTACATAAAACATTGGACAAAATTAAAGGTTTAGCGGCGAGCTACTTTGACTTGAGCTATCTGAATGATTCATATCAAAAAGACTCGTCATGGAAATGGCATTTTCTAAAGAAAGTAGTCGAGAATCTTTCATCTCTTATTGAAGAAGATGACTCACTTGAGTCTATGACGATGAATGATCTAAAAATTATTCTAAAAGAGCTCTTTTCTCCAAATTCAGAAGATTCGTCAAAAGAGCTCGGAGGAATTAGCCTTGAAGAAAGTGATATTGATGCAATACTGAGGACTTTAAAAGAGGAAGTCTTTATCTCAACACCAGAAGTGATTACAGTTGGTGAAATTAAGGCCCTATTAAATATTACAGAAATTTCAATGTCTGCCCTAGAGCTGCTACAAAGCTATAACGAAAAATCTGATATTGCGAAAAAAGACCCGAGTGCGGTAGATATATTTACAGAAGAACTAGAGGAAAAAGCAGAACTCTTTAACATCACTATTCAAGCAGTTCTTCCTAGGGTGAACTATATCAAAGAGAATTTGGACTATGTAAGAATCCTAGAAGGACTAAGGCCTATACTAGTAGATCAAGAAAGTAGTGATGCAGATATCGTTGACTATATTGAAAAGTTAAAACCCTTAAAGACCTTACTCTTTGGTGGTTCTAGAGATGTACTCACATTTTCTGAAGTAAAAACTATTTCTACGAAAATTCCTTCATATATCTCCTCTGTATTTAAGCTCATACATACAGATAATACCAACGAAGTAGATACTATTAAGCAATCGGCACTTAACCTTGAAACTTACTCCAAGATTAAGAAAAACTTAGTGCTTGATACGCAAGTCAGCTACTTTACTGGTTATGAGTTAATGAATTCGTTGAATTGGTTCATTCACCAATCAACCTCTGATGACTCTTCACCTATAGACTTCGAGAAGTTTGCCCCAACACTATTAAAGTTCAAAGGAAGAGTTCTTCATCAAATCAAAGATCCTAAAATTGACCCTTCAAAATTTCCAGAAGTGGCAAATTTTAAATCGGAACACCTCTACACTATTTTTGAATGGATTCACGAAGCTTTAGAGTCTCTACACTACACTGAAAAGACTTATAAGTTTTTTGAAAAAGAACTATCTTCACCAAAGAAGATTAGTTACTTGAATCTTTATCGCACCAGTGATTATCCTCTTATTAGAGATGGTTCTATGTCTTCACTTAGAAGAGAATTTCTTTATACGGTAAAGAAGCATAGACACTTTACTAAAAAAGTTGTTCGTCAAAATGATAGCGATGAACAGACAACAAAGTTCATACAGTTCTTTGGTAAAGATATTCAAAGAGATCAGTATGGCTTTACACAATTAAGCCTTATAAGATTCGCACTGAAAAAAGCAATGCTAGGATATAGCATAAAAGTCAATGGTAAGGATGCAGTTGATGTAGATAGAATCAATATGCTCTTATTTGATTTTAAACCTGTATTAGAAGAGTTCAATCTCTGGACAAAGAGTATCGAAACCTTTGGTGAAAATACTATTCTTTTAGGTGATTTATTTCAAAATGCATCAGATGGTGATAATGCAATTAATGTAGATGAAGGGGCCGAGTACGCTAGCATGATTATAGTTGCTGTAACTTTGGCCGATGAACTCATGCATAAAGTAAAGAATCACTGCCCTAATCAAGGAACTGATCAAGACTTACTTTTCTATCCAAGATGCTACAGACCACACTTCTTTAATGCTTGGTTAAATGATCTAGACTATGGCAAGTACTTTCCTAAGCTAGATAACTACTTTAAAAGATCTCCAAGAGAAGAGTCTACGGACTTCATCCGTAAAACGGAAGGTTTTGCTAGAGATGTTGACGACGAATCTGTTCCAATGGGAATTAGAGATTTCACACTTGTTGTGGGTGCTCTACTCAATATAGAGTCGACATTTGTTAGATTTGACTTAAATAATGATAATGTTATTGACATGCGAGAGCTTGATAAGGCATTTTTAATATACGAAGGTTCAATCGTTAAGATTGCCGAGCTTTACGGATGGAAGAAGATGTTTACTAAGACCGTATTTCTCTACATGATTAAAAATATGAAAATTCCAACAGAGGGACAAGTGATGAAGTATCACTTTAACCTCAACTTCAATCCTTTATACAATGAAGATATAAAGGCAAAGAGATTAAATATAGGGGCATTACTCTATAATTTAATTCAATACCGTTCTCAAGAATGAACAAGAGGTAAAATGAACAAAGACGTACTAATCAGCCAATCCGTTGCGATTTTGGTGGATGGGAATAATATTGAGAGATCAATACATTCAGAAACAAAGAAAGAATCAACAATGCTTAATTTTGATTCTCTAATTCCAAAACTATTAGATAATAGAGGATTAAATCGCTTTATCTACTTTAGAGAAGGAAAGAATATCTCCTCAAAGCTCGCCGAAAGACTACACAACAACTTTCACGGCTCAGTAAGACCTTGCCACAAGAGTGCAGATATCCCGTTGTCTATTAAGGCCACTCAATTAGCACAAAAAGTTGATACGATTATTATAATGTCTGGTGACTCGGACTATATTGAACTCGTTTCACACTTAAAGTCAGAAGGGGTTCGAGTAGAAATCGCTTCAGTTGAATCAACCACTTCTAAACTTCTTGTCGATGAAGCTGACTACTTTCATCCTATTACTAGTGAAGATTGGTTCACGCTAAAATCACCTTCCAAGAAAAGTACGAAGAAAAAGGTTACGAAGAAAACTCCAAAGAAGAGTTAAAGTGTAATTGATAAAGCCCCAGGGCGGCCAAGTAGAGCGAGTGGTGAATTTCACCATTCGCTATCATTTCTTTAATCTCAGATTGATTTACTAGTATTATTTCAATTTCCTCAAGTGGGTCTAGTCTTTGCTCCATTTTGTAAGCACAATTATCAGCAAAGAAGAAGTGGCAGAAATTAGTCTGAAAAGCAGGGTTCGCACTTAATTTTCCAAGGTATGTCCAATCACTTGATTCATGGCCAGTCTCTTCTAGTAGCTCTCTTTTGGCACTTACGATAGGGTCTTCACCAGGATCTATAACACCAGCAGGGCCCTCTAGAGTGAAGTCATCTATACCGTGACGATACTGTTTAACTAATAATAATTTCTTATGTTCATCACGCGCAATTACGACAACCCAATTAGGACATTCAAGAACATCAAATTCACCACTTAAAGAAAGATCATGGTTACTTCTCTTTGCTATAAAGTGATTGAATACATAGGAGCGGAAGTTTTCAATATAGGAAGTTGTAATCCATTTCTTCATTAGAACTCAATTGATGTAAAGAAATCATCTTGCGATTTCTTAGAACTCTTTTGCTTTTCATTAAAGGAATCTTTTAAACTCATATATTCAATCATGAGCTTCTCTCCGATGACTTTGCTTAACTGGAGTTCATAAGATTTTACTAGTTTTTCATTAAACATTTCTTCATCGACCGAAGGCGAATAAGAGTAATTAGGTCCATGCTCTTTTCTCATTTTCGCATGAAAATCTTCATATCTTCGCTCTCTTTCTTGCTCATAACCTCTTTTTAAATCTCTATATTCTTGCAAAAAGCTTTCTCCACTTTTAGCATCACTCAGAAAAAGGTTCTCTACCTCGTTGTACCAATCCTTCTCTACTTGATCTAGATATTCATTGATCTTCTCGAGTTCTTCTACATCAACTTCAGTATTATTTTTGTTGTCAGTATGAATGTTGAGCTTTACCTTCTTATTACTCTCATAAGCAATGGTCTTAGACTCTTTTGATGGAGCATCCTGCAAGCTTGATTCTTCAATTTCGCTATTAATATCGAAAGATAGTAAGTAATAGCCTACAGCAGCTACTCCTAATAATGACAGTATTAAAATCGCATACTTTTTCATTTATTGTCCTCAAAGTTATCAAAGATATAATTATGTTTTCCCAGCAGAGGCAATTGTTTCTTATCTCGAATAGTCCAAAAGATAACTCTTTCGCTTCCATAAATCTCAGCAATTCTTCTTTGAATACCACTATAGCCACTAAACTCCAAAGATAGGAAGTCAGGTCTTAGATAAGGAATGAAGATAAGATTTCTTAAGGCAAGCTTTGAAAAGAAATTCATTTTTGACTTCTTAAATGTTCCAGATAAAAGTCCAATTGAAAAATCAGGAGCTAGTCGAGAGATTTCCTTTAGACTCCAAGGATTAAAAGATTGAATTGAAAACTCATGATGATAATTTCTCAGTTGATCGACTAATAAACGCTCAAGCCTACCATCAAAGTTCTCATTTTTAATCTCAATAAGAAGAGGAACTCTTCCATCAACATACTCTAAAATATTTTCTAAAGTAGGAATTTTTGCACTATTCTCTTTAGCCTCTAATTTTAATAAATCAGATAAATGACTTTTCTCTACATCTAAATTCTCTGTAAAGATTCGGGAGGTCGTTCTATCGTGAAAAACAACCAACTTATCATCCTTAGTTACCCTAATATCTAACTCTATTGGATGATTCTCTTTGATCGCTTTATCAAAGGCTTCGATTGTATTTTCCAAGACCCCATTTCCATGAAGCCCCCTATGAGCAATAGGTCTAGTAAATACCCAGGAATCAGTTGGTACTTTCAAAGATCTTATCGGCTGATTTTGTGACGAACCCTTGATAGAGCTTCCCCGTTGGCAGCTGGTGACGAAGAGCAAACTCATAGTAACAAGTAGGTACTTTCTCGGTACAGTCTGTAAATTCAACGTCCATTTTATCGGCCATAGTACTAGACTGCTCCAAAAATTCACTCTTGCTACCTTTCACTTCTCCACCAGAAGTATTTAATAAAATACCATTTTCCTTCAAAATCTCATTTAGATCAAGTAAAGACTCAATGGTCTTTAAGTGATTCACACTTATTGTAAAATGATTGGCCCTAAAGCCTATTGCGCATAACCATGCAGCGTACTCAGATTCCTCATATAGCTGCTTATACTCACGAAAACTAATAGATGGTCTTAAGGGCTTTGCTAGAAGCGAATCAATTGATAACAGCTTAAGAGGTTCAATACACCTTTCTATTATCTCAATAGAGTTTTTTGAAAGTTCATTATAACGAAGTTCACTTAGAAAAATTTTTGGAAGCTTAGAATTACAGGAGTGTTCAAGGTGTATAGCATCTAATTTCTTAGCTTCAAATTCATAATCTCCACAACGTTTATAGCCGAACTTTTCAAAGTGTATTGCAAACTGATCAATACCAATAGACTCATGGGAAAATGTTCTTAAAGCAATATGATCATTTACGACATTCTCTCCTCGCTGCTGCATCAGTTCATGTATAAAAAGTGCCGACGGTGCCATTGAAGTGTAATCATCCCAAAGTTCTTGTAAAAGCCCGTTAATTTTCATTAAAACCTCTTTGCCGAAATAAATGAAGGAATCTCTCTATCAAACAAAATATCAGCTAAACACTTTGCCCCATGAAAAGCCAGCCCTAGGCCATGAGCAGTAAATCCTCCCAGAAAGTAGATTTGCTGATCACTAGGAATCGCTCCAACCATAGGTTGACCATCAACCGAAAACCCCATGATACCAGACCAACGGTGAGTAATATCTGCCTCAGAAAGAGCCGGCAAGTGAGTTTGTATGAATTGTTCTAAAGCGTTTTGAATTACATCTGAAGTCTCATCCGAATATCCAATTTCAACATCTTTTTGCAATTGTCGAAAACCTCCAATGACTAACTCACCACTTGGGAGTTGGCGAAAGTAATCAAGTACGAAATTTGCATAACACGGCCCTTCCATAAACTTCTCAACAGATGAAGTTGCTAAGATCTGCCCTCTCGTTGGATAAATCTTATCTTTAAAATAATCATGAAGTAACGCGGAATAACCATTTGTTGCAAGAACAACAATTGGGGCCTTAAATCGATGGCCCTTTGTTAAAACTTCTTTTTCTTGTGAAACTGAATTAATCTTAAATACTTCTGAGTTTTCAAATAATTTAAAATTTTTAAATGAAAGTAGTTTCTCTTTCATTTTATCAAGAAGCTTCATAGGGTGAATAGAAGCATCCCCTAGATACTTAATTCCACCGATAAAACCTCTCGCACCAAGCCTACTATCGATATCACTTTTTTCAATGACTTCTACCTCTATACCTAACTTTTGCATTAGTAATGCAGACTTCTTAAGTTCTTGAAATTCAGTTTCAGTTGACGCAAGGGAGAAGCTTCCCTTTTTTTCAAATTGGAGCTCTTTTTCACTCCCAGTAATTAGATGTTCTTCTAGAAGTTCAAGGTTTGTTTCTGAAAACTTCCAAATTTCTAAGGCCTCACTCTCACCGTGTTTTTCAACAAGACGATTAAAATGCTCTACAGATCCACAAGTAATGAAGCCAGCATTTCTTCCTGTTGCACCATCACCAACTTCGCCTTTTTCTATTAGTGTTACTTTAAGCTCGCTATCTTCTTGCAAGATCCAATAGGCACATGATAGCCCTGCAATGCCACCACCGATAACAATAATATCACTACATTGCTCAGCTAAATTGTGACGATTTGATCGGTCTTGCCAAATTGATACACTCATATATTTCTCCTAGACTAGAAGACTATCATATAGATATTTAACAAGAAGTAATTGTCAGGAAATACTAGATTTATTTAAAGAAGCTTCAACATTTCTGCGGCTGTGCAAGCACACTTCTTTGGAGAACATCTAGTACATAAGTAATCAATTTGTGACCAAAATTTTTGATGCTGACGAACTTCTTTAAAACCCATACTGAGAAGATACTTTTGCGAGCTATTTCCAGGAGACTCGAGCCACGAATGACAAAGAATTCCTGCGGCATTCATCTTCTTAAGAATATCAATTGAACGTTTTGAGAGTTCTTTACCAATCCCCAACTTTTGAAATTTCTCACTTACAAATAGAGACTTGAAGTAGGCAACATCACCTTCTGGGATATTCCATTTAGAAAGGCTCAGCCCTTCACTCGTTTCTTTAATCCAACTACCTGGAGCAAGAGTTAGTCTAATTCCGGCCAACTCTCCCCCAACACAAGCTTTAACAGAAGCATTAAGATTACACTTATGTCCTTGCTGTATAATTTGGGCCAGCTCTTCTTTTTGATAATAATTCTTTCCAATCCATTTATCAGTAAAAGCTAAAACTAAATCTAAATCCTCTTCAGTAATAGGAGAATACTCCACAGTATGCACATTTATTCCTTATAGAGTCTTTAGAAATACAATAAGCTCTCTTTTTTGAGTTGGAGTTAATAGCTCATTACCATCTTTATCAATAAAGGCCTTTGTGTGACCGATATTTCTAAGTCCAGGTTTAGTAGTATCAAAAATAGCGTCTTTATCTTTCCACCACTCTTTAGGAATAGCATCTCCAACAGGATAACCTACACACTCGCTATCAAAATCAGTTTCCCTATTATCAGCAGGTCCTTGCACAAATTTCTTAGGTCTCTTATCGGCACGAGTAAGAAAAGCACATAGGTTTGGAATAGAATTATTATGAAGGTAAGGATACCTTGCCCAAATACCAACTAACGGTGGTGGTACGTAACCTTTTTGTGGAACAACTGTTGTCTTCATCCACTTAGAAATTTTCAGATCATTTAATCTCTTCGCAAAATATTTCATCCCTTGATATCGCTGAGGATCTGTTCCGACATCTTTAACAGGTGTCTTCTTATGATAATCGACTAAAGTCGTCTCAAGTAATTCGACGGCATCCAGCTCGTGAGCGTTTGGAAGGTTCCAAGCTTTTTCATAATTCCCGTGGCACTCGGCACACCTTTTCTTAAAAACAACCTCACCTCGTTTGGCAACCTCTAGGTCGATTGTTTCTACATCAAAGAAATCTGTCCATCTTGGCGCTTTCGTAGAAAATGCTGCGACAGTTAACTCTTTAATAGTTTCAGTATTATCTTGCATCCATTTTTCTAGCTTCTTTAAGTCCGTTCCTCTACCTATTTCATTCCATAAGAAATTTGTTAAAATAGGATTACCTTCAACTATTGAACCATCAGAAAGCCATCTCGTCTTATATTTTAAATTCCACCAAACTGCAGGTTTAGAGTCTGCAACAAAGTGTTCAAGTTCATTTTTTCGAGGAAATTTTTCTAAGAATTTATTCTTTGTAGCGTATTCATCTAAATTTCTTCTAGATAAACTAAGGGCCACTTGCGGTAGCGAAGTATCGAGACCAACCACTTGTGGAACAACGACTCCAACAGAGTTAAGATTGTACTTAGTTCTCTTAAACATCAAGCGCTCGTCTTCAGTCGCCCTAGTTGAAACTTTAAATAAGCGACTAGGAATTAGAGGTACAGTTTTTTTCGCCATATGAAAGAATTCATTTGCGCGAACCCTCTTATTAGTAAGTCCCATGACAGTGGTTCCAAATAAATTTGCAGAGTGACAGGTAGCACAGCTAAAAGTCATGCCTGTTCCCCTCGCTGTTTCCATCAAAGTCACCCCCATTGGAAAGTCTGGTTTCTCTCCATTAGGATACGGAATACGATAAATCCCAGTAGCATCTTCATCATTATAAGAGTTAGCTCCAAGCCAGCTGTACATTTCATCCATATCATTGAAACCAACTTTCTTCTTCGCTAGTTTAGTGACAAGTCTTCTTAGAGGGTTGACTTCGTCAGCTTCCAAAAAGTTCTTTAAAGGATCATAAGGAACGAGAAGTCCAGTCACTGTAACAGGATACTGTAGAGCATGGAGATAACCTTTATGAGATAGTTTCTCTAATTTACTTTGCTCTAAATTATAGATATTTTCGCGATTCTCACCCTTAGCTAATGTTGCTGTTCGAGACCAATCTGCACTATCCCAAGAAGCTGTGCTCCCAAGAATTGAAAACGATAGAATACTACTTACCAAAAGAACTAATCTAGACATGAATAAACTCCTTAATTTATTACATCAAAATTATTAATACTTTGGCAAAGGTTTGAAAAAATGACACATATCATGAAATAAGAGAAACTTAAGATAACAGTAACTTCGATCTTTATTCATAATATTTACATGGAATTTTGATACTTTATTGAGTAAATTAATAGAACAAATGTACTATAGTAATCGAGATCCTCTATGAACTTTAAAATAATTATCTGCACATTATTCTGCATAGCAACATTTGCAAAAGACTACGATGTTGCAGTCTTATATTGGTC
Organism: Halobacteriovorax sp. HLS; assembly: GCF_004006665.1. Classification (NCBI taxonomy): domain Bacteria; kingdom Pseudomonadati; phylum Bdellovibrionota; class Bacteriovoracia; order Bacteriovoracales; family Halobacteriovoraceae; genus Halobacteriovorax; species Halobacteriovorax sp. HLS. The sequence goes on along the minus strand of NZ_QOCL01000009.1, from coordinate 418,123 downwards.
TTCAAAGATTGAAGGACAAGTCGCTATGAGGTCTGGGCTTGAAGAACAGGCCAAGGCCATTAATTCGGCAGGTATTGATCGTATTAATCTTATATCTTATGTTGCTGGTGATGGAACTAATGGAGTGAGAAATCAAATAAAACAGTTTTACGAAGTTCTTAAAAGGAAGAAACCAGTAGATCTTATTATTATCCAACCAACTGATAATGCGGCATTAACACCTCCTCTATTAGCGGCAAATAAACTTAAAATTCCTGTTATTGCCTATGACCAGTACATACTAGATGGAAAGCTGGCCAGCTTTCTAACTTCAAATAACTACCAGGCCGGCTCATTAGGTGGAGAATATATTGCTCAACTCTACAAAGATGATTATGAGATAAAATTGATCATTGTGGAATACCCTAAAGTCTCTAGTACTATTGAAAGAGTTGATGGCTTTATAGATACACTAAAAAACCTGAAGCAAAAATTTAAAATCATAGGAACTTATAATGCTGTTGAGCCAGTATCTGGTCTTCAAGCAGCTAAAGATATTCTCTCAGACTTTCCGTCAAAAAATAGCATAGATGTTATATTCACAGTTAATGATGGTGGCGGTCTGTCTATTGTCGATCACCTTTATAAGAATAAAAGAACAGAGATTAAAATTGCGACGATTGATGGAGACCCTAAATCAGTACAAAATATTAAGAATGGAAAGTTAACAGTAATTGATAGTGCTCAATTTTGTGCTTCAATTGGAAGAGAAAGTATGAAAACGGGTTATAAAGTTTTAAGAGGCCTAGAAGTCTCTAAGAAAATTTTAATACCAACTTTCCCAATAACCAAAGAGACTTTAAGTAAGTACCCTGGTTGGAATGGCAAGATTCCAAGTTCATTTACTAAACCTTGGATGACAAATAGCAAGTGGAATAATGACTTGAAGAGGTCAATTAATGATTAGATTTTTATTAATCTATCTCTTATTTAGCCCTCTGGTTCTCTCAGCTACATATAAAGTATCTATAACACCATCTTGTCCTTATTACTGTATAGACAGTGAGTTTAAAGGCTATATCGTTGAAATACTTGAAAGCTACTTTAAAAGTAACAAAGATACTTTAAAAACTATTTCTACTCCATACGCGAGAATTTCAGATAGTATTGACAAAGAGAAAGTTGACTTTGGAATACTTACCGCTCTAGATCTAAGAGATGAAGTAAATTTAACGACAATTAAAACGCCTCTAGGATTTAGATCAACTGGCGTTATTTCAAGAAATGAAGATAATATAGTTGTTTTAGAAAACCTAGATCTCAAAGGAAAGAAAATCTTGCTTCCAAAAGGATCTCGCGCCACGGATAATATTGTAAAAGAAATGAGTAGAATCAACCAGGGGCAAGGTAGCGAAGACTTAATAAATGAAGTTACGGGCTCCAATATTCATAAGCGCTTAATCGATTTAATTGCAATCAAGCGAGGAGATATTGCGTTAGATGATTATAACGTAATGAAATATAATTTTCTTAAATCGAAGCATACTTCAGCATTATCTATCAGCCCGACTTCACTTACGGGACACAACCCTATTTTAATTGTCACTAAGAATAACTCAAAGATTAAAGTAATATTAGATAAGCAACTTCACCTTCATATAAAGAAAATGAGAAAATCTGGAGAGCTAAAATCAATTCTTGATAAGTACAACTTAACAGATTGGGATAGAACTAGTTCTCGATAGACTTCATATAGTTGATATAGTAGTCAGTAGTTCTAATTTTTCCACTCTTAGAGAGCCTCTCTAGCGCCTGAATAAACCTGAGAGGCCATTTCTTTCTAATAATATTAGAAACAAAAGATGGTATCCAACCACCCATATCGCCATTAAAAGTGAAAGTTATTTTTGTTCCTCCACTCACTTCCTCTAGCACAAAATCTAAAATCTCAACACTAGCAAGAACATGGTCATCATGAATAAGCTTTTCGTCTTTATAGTTTTTTGCCTTAAAAGTGACTGTACGCCCTTCTTTTTTTAACTCTCCCATTAATAGAAATTGTCTATCATAATAAGGCCATGGAGTTCTGTAATATTCACTGAAGATAAAAGTATTCTTTCCCAAGTCTTTATGTAGCTCCACCGACTTTAGTTTTGGGGCCCATTCATGCTTCTTGTCTATGTCTAAGAGGGATTTGATAACACTACTTATATCAACAGGAATTGTTCCAATTGCTTTAAAAGGTGTCGCATATTCGGAAGAGTTTTGAAGCTCATATAAATCTACTCCTTCATATGTTTGAAGAAACTTCCACTCATTAGCTGAAATTGAGATTGAAATAAAAAATAATAGAACATGAAACAAACGCATTAAAACACCACCAGCTTTTCAAAAGTCATATCATCTATAGCATAAACGATACCTTCTCGTCCAAGGCCAGAATCCTTAATGCCGCCATAAGGCATATGATCAATTCTAAAGCCAGCAATATCATTAATAATAATGCCCGCGACATCGATAAAATCGAGTGACTTTTTAACTTTTGAAATCGAGTCGGTGAAAATACCTACTTGCAGACCATACTTTGAGTCGTTAACCATTGCGATAGCTTCATCAAAAGTTTTAAACGATCTCATTACTGCCACGGGTGCAAAAGCTTCTTCACTCCATAAGTCATCTGTTGTACAGACATTTTCCAATAAGTAAGGGCCGAGTATATTTTCTTCTTTACGCGAAAGCTCGAAACCTATTAAATCGTTTGCCCCTTCCCTAATCGCACTATCAACTAGATTTTGAACTCTATTAACTTGATCAGCACTTATAAGGGGTCCTATAATTGTTTGAGCATTATTCGGATCTCCAATAGGTAATTTTTTAATTTCTTGAACTAGAAGTTCCTTAAAATCATCATATATATTTTCATTTACAAGAACTCTTTGAGTCGAAATACATATCTGTCCCGCATATAAATTACAGCCTATTGCAACTTTCTTAGCAACGCTAGGAAGATCTTTTGTTTCATCAACAATAACAGCAGCATTTCCACCGAGCTCTAAAGTAACCTTCTTCTTTCCTGCAATAGACTTCAAATACCATCCGACTTTTGGACTACCGGTAAAAGATAGTAACTTAAATCTTTCATCCCTAACTAATCTCTCACTTAACTCATCCTCACAAATAACAACATTGACAAGCCCTTTAGGAAATCCTGCAGATGCAATGAGTTCAGCTAATTTTATGCCTATTAAAGGTGTAGATAGAGATGGTTTTAAAACAACTGAACAACCACATGCAAGAGCAGGTGCAATTTTATGAAGAGCAAGGTTTAGAGGAAAATTAAAAGGAGAAATTGCAAGAACAGGCCCTAGGGGAACTTTCTTAGTGAATGAACTTCTACCGACAGCATTTAAAAAGTTCATGGGAATAATATCACCACGAATCCGTCTCGACTCTTCAACAGCAAACTCGACTGTACTTATACTTCTATCGACTTCGCTTAATGCATATGAAATAGGCTTTCCAGCTTCTTCGCAAATAAGTTGAGCTAGTTTATCCTTGTTTGCCACTAGAGAACCTAATAGCTTCTTTAAACACTCATACTTAAATTGTGCACTTGTATTTCTATAACTTTCAAATGCATTAACCGAAGTACTGATGGCCTTCTCGAGGTCTTCATCATCACAAAAAGACAACTCTCCAATGGTTTCGTTAGAAAACTTATTGCTTACTGTTAATTTTCTTTGGGTAGGCTTAGAAAATGATCCATTTATAAATGAACTCTGATACGACATTACGCTGACTCCTAATTAGACTTAATTATAAGTCTAATAGAAGTCATCAGGCTAGAATGAATTAGATATAAAACTTCGCCTATTTTGATTTAAAAATTTTAAAAAACTCAAATTCTCTAAAAGAAACTTCTGCTCACCTAACATGAATAATTGAATATCATGTAGTGGACAAGTCTTTACTACTGCAACTTGACCTTTAAAAACTCTATACAACTTTGAAGCATTATTCTTATTTCTTGCCCCATTCATAAAGTCCGAGTCGAGATTTTCAGCTTTGCATACGTCGCACATACTTACCTCTTACAAGTTATTACTACATAAATTATATCGGATTATTTCATTTTCCCTTAAGATAAAATTAACTTTTGTCTTAAATTAGCTATCTTATCAGGCACTTACAAACCAAATCTCAACAAGCATTTTTCTCAAGTTTTTACAAAATTGCCAACAAAATCAAGATTTCAAAGACATGAAAGGACAATAAACCCCATTTAGACCTAGTACATCTAGCTGAATTTAATAACTTATTAATAATCCAATCCAGCGCAATAAAATCAGCAAATACTTAACAGTCTAATGTTTTTAGACTAACTTTATGTGATCACATTTTTAACAAACTTCATGGAGCCAATATATGAGTAAACTCAATACTCTCAAGCCATTAAAAATAATTAATAAATTAGCTGCGACACCAAAGAATGAACCAAAGTATGCAACGACAGTTAAGTCTATCGATGGATCAGAGATGACTCTGGCATGTCCAAAAATGACACGTGGTTTGGTTGCACTCATGAATCAACATGCAGTTATAGGTGGCGCCGCCTGTCACTGGGGGGGACCTGCTGCTTTTGCAGAAATGTCTTCTTCAATTCACGCAATAATGTTTAAACAAAAGAATGCGAATTGGTTTGATCAATATAATTTTGTCAACGACGCTGGTCATGCTGAAAATGGAATCTATGCGATAAGAGCAAATTATGGTTTTGATGACTTAACTTTTGAAGCTCTTAGAAAGTTTAGATCTGTAGAGAGTAAGTTAACTGGTCACGGAGAATCACACCTTAATCCTGAAGGTGTCTTTATCTCTAACGGTCCTCTTGGTTCAGGTGTTCCTCAGGCCCAAGGTCTTGCTCTAGCAGATAAAATTATTGGAAACGATAGAACGACCATCTGCCTATTAAGTGACGGTGGAAGTATGGAAGGTGAAACGAAAGAGAGTTTTGCTGCTATTCCTGGTCTCGCCGCAAAAGGACAACTAAACCCATTTGTTTTAGTAATTTCTGACAACAATACAAAACTTTCAGGAAGAATTGAAGCCGACTCATTCTCAATGAACCCTACTTTCAACTCACTTGCAACTCTTGGTTGGGAAGTAATTAATGAAAGTGAAGGTCACAATCTACAAAAAGTTCATAATACGATTGAAACGGCATTAGATAAGGCCAAAAAGAATCCTAATAAGCCTGTTTGTATTATTGTGAAAACGATAAAGGGATATGGGGTAAAGTCTACTGAAGAAAGTGCTTCTGGTGGTCATGGTTATCCACTAAAAGCATATGATGAGAAGTTAACTGCATTTTTAGATGAGATTTTTGAAGGACAAACTCCTGAAGAACTTTCTTCATGGGCCCAACAAATCCTTTCTTCTAAACCCCAAGCAAAAGAAGAATCTGCAGCGGCTCCTTCTGTAAAGAAAGAAAAAGTTCAGCCTGGTTTTGCAAGAGCTGCTATTGCAGCGGTTGAATCAGGTCTTCCTGTTTTCTCTGTTTCATCTGACTTACAGGGCTCTACTGGAATAAGCGACTTTCAAAAAGCATTTCCTGGAAACTTCATTGATGTTGGTATTGCAGAATCGAATATGGTTAACACTGCCGTAGGTCTTTCTAAGCAAGGCCTAATTCCAATTGTAGATACATTTGCACAATTTGCAGTAACGAAAGGGAATCTTCCATTAATAATGTCCTCTCTTTCACAAGCTCCAATTATTGGTCTTTATAGCCATGCAGGGTTTCAAGATGCAGCAGATGGAGCATCTCACCAAGCAACAACTTACCTCGCGGCCACCGCGGCCATTCCACATGTAACAACAGTGGTTTGCTCATGCTCAAGTGAAGCGCAAGCTTATATGACAAAGGCGATTGAGTTGAGTAAATCTAAACGTGAAGCTGGACAAGTAGCAGACTCAGTACTTTTCTTTTACGGTAGAGAAAGTCATCCTACTCATTACAAAGAAGGTCTTAGCTATGAGTGGGAAAAGGCCCAAGTTTTAGAGCAAGGAACAGATGTAACAATTGTTGCTAATGGTCCGATGGTTCAAAAGGCACTAAAAGCAGCGGAACTTTTAAAGCAAAAAAATATTTCTGCCACTGTTATCAACAACCCATTTACAAATAAAGTTGATATTGAAACTTTTAAGACCGAACTAAGTAAGACAGCTGGAAAGTTGATTACAATTGAAGATCATCAACTAATAGGTGGAATGGGAGCGACACTAGTTCACGAACTTGCACTTAATAATATTGATTTTAAAGTTAAGTCACTTGCAAACAGAGGTCAGTTTGGACAATCTGCGTACTTAGCAGATGAGCTATACTCACTTCATAATATTAGTGAAAAAGATATTGTAGAAGCTGCAACTTCTTTCTAATTTAAAATAGTGCGGCTTCGAGGTCGCACTATTTAAACTCCCCTTTAAGCTTTAAAATCGGAAGTAGAAGGAAGACAAATATTAATAGATAGAAACTTCCAAAACTTCCAAATGCCACTTCGTATCCCTTATTATCAATTAGCCAACCTAGTAGTGGTCCACCAATAATAAAGACAAACCTCATTCCAAGACCAACCATAGAATTAACGGTTGCTCTTAACTCGCCACTTATTCTTGAGTTCAAAGCGTCTTTTAAAATGACTTGAGTTAATCCTCTACTTACTTGAAAAGAGAAGCAGAAAACTACACCAATTACTCCTCCAGAGAATCCCATTCCAAAGTAACCTACAACGGGAAGAATACCTAAGAGAATTAAAGTTACGACACTACCAAGTCGCTGTTCAATGGAATGAGCATATTTAGCGACAATTCCTACAACAATATTTGTTAAAAACCAGAGGTGTCCAAAATACTTTAAATCTATTCCCTGCACTTTCCAATAATCTTGGAAGGCCCACACAGCAAGTAATGTAGACGCTGAATAAAAAATTGAGTTAAGAAGTATTAAATTAAGTAGAGCTCCTCCTCGAAAGACTGTCTTTAAGATATGGAGCCAGTTGTCTTTATGCTTAGACTTATCCATCAATAGTCTTGGAGGTTCAACTATTGTCCAGGAAATGAAAAATGGAATCCAGCACGTTATCGCTTGCACATAAACAGGAAGATTTAAATGATAGATGACAAGAAAACTACATACCACAGCAGCAATTGCTTCAGATGTTTGGGAGTAGAATATTTTTTTCCCAATAAGCTTTCCCTCCACATCAGCTGGTCCTTTATTCTTAATAGCTGCAATAGAGTCATAGATTATAGAAATATCTGTTCCCGAAAAAAGTGAAACACCGATAGCAAGAAGAATCTCAAAGCCCACTAAGTGCCAAAATGTGTCAGCAAAAGGCATAATGGAAAAACCAAGTCCATGAAAGAAGCTGGCCACAACGAGAGAGTACTTTCTACCAATTAAATCTGCAATATATCCTGACGGTAATTCAAAAATGAGAACAAAGAATGAAAATATAGACTGTAATTCAAAGACTTCCTGCATGGATAGGCCCTTAGATCTCAAGTAAGGCACCATGACAGGAAGAACAATTAGAAACATCCAACTACTATTAAATATAAATACTTTTGAAATATTCTTTCTTAATCCACTTTCCATTCATCCATTATGAACTAATTCTTGAGATAAACAATCTACAATGTACTTAACTTTAAAATATCTTTTTCACTTTCCCCATCTTCATGCATATCTAAATTTGGTAAGATAATTGTATCAACTTCATATTTATCTCTGTCGAAGGTTATTTCAATGGGGTTTTCTTTATTGATACTTGGAAAGACAGCAGTAAGATATTCCTTTAGAGTGTGACAGTCGGAATTATTACTGAACCTAAAGTCGGCCGAATGAACCCCAAAAAAGTTTTCGTATTCTATATATGAAGTTCTATTATTATGAAATGGATTCCCAGCGCAAATAATAATATATTCTTTATTATATCTATTACTCACTTTAAATGTATCAAAATCGTGTGGCTCAGCATGTGTGATGAAAGCCCTCATCTTTTTTTTATAATTTTTTGGAAAAATAATTTCTGTTGCGAAAGTAGGTGTACTTAAAATAAGAGTAGAAAGAAAAAAAATGTTCATAGAACCTCCAGAAGTCACACTATAGAAAGCTCAACAAATTATTACAAGAGTCTACAAAAGAGTTCACAAAGACTTAACAGAGTATTGACATCGGTGACTATATGAAACTATTTGGGGATATTTTGACCTTGTAATGTATGAAAATGTTGGCCTTTATCTTGCTTATAGGAAAGTAGACAGTGTTTCAACCAAGGATGGTAAATGAAACAAGATTGGAAACTGAGGCTAGTAGAGCTAATACCATATCTAGTCTTAACCATAACATTGCTGATAACTGTTATGGTTAAGAATAGGGAAATTATTTTTTTAGAGTCTGACGGTAAATCTGGGAAGATCCATTTGAACAAGGAGTCACGCGATACCTTTCGTAAACCATCCCACCTCTATGGGCATAAGCAGAAGAAAGAACGGAGTATGATTCAATAAAGTTAGGAGTATAACGACCGCTCACGTTTTGAGAGAATTTTGCCATCTCTAAAATTGCTCCTTCTTGCGCCTTAATAAAACGATACTGATACTTTACAGTTCCACTAGTGATCGTATTAGTAACATTAATATCTTTTAAAACACTAGTGCAGATTTCCTCAAAACTAGGATGTTCATCAGTTAAAATATCCGAAGAGAAAGTTCCTACTCTTGGGGCCTCAAAGAACACAGAGCCACTGCGAGGAACTCTTAAGGCCGAGCTCACTTCTATAGGTGCACCATAGTTAGAATCAGAACAAGATTTTTCAAGCAGTGTAAAAATAAAACTCCACTCCCTATCTCCTCTTTCACTAAATCTAATTCTCTTATTTTGTAAGTCCGTACATGTTGATTTTATTAGTGAAAATTCACTATCAGATAAAGCTCTCTCAGGGGCGATTTCTTTGCCAAATCTAAAAGTTTCATCTGGAGCTTTGTCTTCTTCTTTTTGCTCTTTACATGATGTTGTAATGAGAAGTGTCATTACTATTAATGGAAGTAACTTCATTTAACCATCCTTGGTTTATAGTTCTAGCTAATTTCTATTGTAACTTAAATTCTGTTTTATTTCCTGTCTTATCTTCAAAGTAGAAGTGACAGTCATCTTCAAGAACTTCTTGATACTCATTAAGCCAGTTCTTAAAGTAATCAGTGGCTTCATTAAGGAGTAATTTATCCTCAGCGAAGTCACCAATAATCGTTACAATTTTATCATTTTTTACAATTTGCAGTCTTGGGCTCACTAATCCTCTATTTGCCTCAATTGGAGACGTAAAGTAATGTATATAATAGTTCTACTATAGTCTGATCGTATTTCACAACTAACATATTCTTAACTCTCAACTACCGCCGCAACGCACTGCTAAAAATCACCCCACTCACACTGCAAGCAAGTAACATCAATAGATCGCCACATTTTCACTACACTTAAACGGTCCTCGATAACAAAGAGCGTCTTATAGCTAGGAGCGATTTTTTCTAAGTAAATTTCTTTTTTAATATGAGCATCTTCGCGCTCATCACCTACTGGTCTCATGTAAAGATCTAAAAATTCGACTCCATTTTCTTCTAACCATTTAAGAGTCTTATCCCTATTTTCTTCCCCTCTTCCAGTAAGTAAAACTGTTTCGATGCCATTACTTCTCATTGAGTCTATAATTTTCTTGCACCAAAGGTTAAGTTTATCAAACTCCATTTTCTCATTAAATGACTTCCAGTCTTTAGGTACCTGTTCAACGTGATGAACTCTATGCTCACAGTCGGCCAAGGTCCCATCAAGGTCTACAACAATTACTTCCTTCACTTAAAGCTCACACAAATTAAGTCCAATTTCAGCATTAGGCTTTCTTTCTACTTTCAAATTATTTAATTGCAGATAGATTTCCAATGTTACAGCAACGGTCGCATCAAAGAGATGCCCACCACTTGTTGTATAATCCTCATTACCAAGTACTGCATGCAAGTGAAAGAATGGTTTTCCTTCATTGAAAGTAAAGTTCCCATCTAATGAAAGAAGCTCTTTCTCTTCCTTTATTATGGTCTTATCATAATTTTTTTCATCGCAATGAAAGAAACCAATCTCGATATTTTTTAGAGCTCCTATCCCCTTTACTTGAGCTCCAGTAAAACCTAGCTCTGCTTGGGCCTTATAAAGAGCTTCAAATAGGTTCTCACCCTTATCAGCGACCAAGAATACAGTATTTCCATCTTTTTGATATTTCATTGTGCCTCACTATGTATAATTTCTTCTAATTCCTTAAAGTTAAATTTATCAGCAGCTATGGGTGGTAAAATTTTGAGAGTGACTCTTCTTCTTCTCAAAGAGAAACCTTTTAAAACTCCCTTTCCTTCAAAAGAGAAGAAAGATCCCCATAGTCCCTTTATTACCATTGGAACAACAATAGTAGGAGTCGTCTCAACAATTTTCTTAATTCCTGGTTGAAACTTTCTCAGCTTTCCATCTCTTGTAATCCAGCCTTCAGGAAATATCCCCACAACGGCCTTCTCCTCCAAGGACTGTTTAATAAGTTCAAAGGCCTCATTAAGGATTTGAGGATCTTGCTTTCTAGTCGCAATAGGAATCAAATGAGCTTGCTTAAACCAAAACTTCATACCCTTTGCATAATAATAGGCGTAGTCAATGACAAAGCGAACAGGTCTTGGACTAGCAGACATAATTAAAACCCAATCAATAAAGCTAACATGGTTACATGCAATAACTACTGCTCCATCGGTAGGAATATTATCTCTGCCCTCAATCTCTAATTTGTAGATGACTTTGGACATTATCCAAAAGAGAAATCGAAGTGTAACATCAGAGTTTACATAATAGAGATAGAATGAAAATAGAAAGTTTAAGACAGCAATGATAAGAATGATTTGTGCGATACTCATACTCAGAGAACTCAACACCATAATCATAACTGCTGCGGATACCATAAAGATCGCATTCCAAATATTATTTCCAGCAATCACTCGAGATAAAATAGCTCTTGGAGTAAAGTCCTGTAAATAAGTAAATTGAGGAATGATATATGTTCCTCCAAAGACTGAAACAAGTAATAGGTCTATTATTGCCCTTAAAGAGTAGTCTTGTCTTAAAAATTCTAAAACACTAAAGTGATTCTCACTCTGGATAAAGCTATATTGACTAGCACTATAAGCAAGGTCAGCAAGAAAGATACTCATTAGGACTGCTGCTATTGCGACCATACCTGTTTCAGGTCTTTTCTGAGAAAGTCTCTCTGCTAGAAAAGACCCAATCCCCATCCCAATGGTGAAGGTTGCGAGAAAAAGAGTTCCAACGGCCTCATTACCATTAAATACATCTTTGCAAAGACTAGGGATTAAAGAAAGAATTGCGGCACCTATAAACCAGAACCAAGAAATTCCCATACAAGTATGAAAGATACTTCTCTCTTTCATGGTTAACTTGATAATCTCAATTGTTGGCCTAACAAAAGTATAGTCAGGCCTAACTGTAGAATCTACCGCCTCAACATTCTTAACCTTAAAAGCACTAATTATACCTAATATTGAAACACTTAGCACTCCTAGGGAGCTCAAAAGTCCGGGATCATCTGTAGAAACAACAACTCCCCCTAAAATTGTTCCAACAAGTATAGCTAAGAAGGTTCCACCTCCAATATAGGCATTACCTAAAACTAACTCATCTTTTTTGAGCAACTGAGGGATGATTCCATATTTCAAAGGTCCAAAGAAAGTAGACTGAGTTCCCATTAAAAAGAGGACGATTAATAATAAAGTGAAACTGTTAGAGTAGAAACCAATTGCCGCTAAAGTCATGACGATGAGTTCAGTGATTTTTGTGATTCTTATCAAAGTGGTTTTAGACTTAGAATCTGCCAGCTGGCCTGCAGTTGCCGAAAAGAGAAAGAAAGGAAGAATAAAAATCCCTCCACACATCGCAACTAGCGCTCCGGAATTCATTCCCATTAAAGAAATGCTTTTATAAGTAATTAATAGAACGAGAGCATTTTTAAATAAGTTATCATTTAATGCACCTAGGTACATCGTCCAAAACAAAGGATAGAACCTCTTATCTTTTGATATTAATTCTAGTGACACTATATTCTCCTATAATACATATTATTCTAATTAGATAAACTCACTCTGTTAAGAAAATGTTTAATATTCTACTCTTTAATTGCCACTAAAAGTCTCATCTACTAATATATTGCTATGAAACTATATCATTACGTACATTGCCCTTTCTGTGTCAGAGTTAGAATGGCCCTAGGCCTTTTAAATCTTAAATATGAATCCATTGTTCTTCCATACGACGATGAATCTACTCCAGTTCAATTAATGGGAGTAAAAATGCTTCCTATATTCGATTTTGGAGATTCAAGAGTAAGTAATGAGAGCTTAGATATTATAAAAATCCTTGATACTGACAACCTATTGCGTTGTGACTTATTAACTGAAGAAAAGTTAGAAGAACTAAATTCTCTACTTAGCGAAATTGGATCAAATGTTCACTCACTATGTATGCCATATTGGATGTGGACACCAGAGTTCAATGATCAATCGAGAAAGTATTTTCAAGATAAGAAAGAATCTAAACGAGGACCATTTTCAAAACTCATACAAAATAAAGAAACTTTTCTAAACGGACTCAGTACGACATTAAGTTCTCTAGAAAAGGAGCTGCTTCCATTTTATCAGAGTGAAAAAATAACTATCTTAGACATTATGATAGCTTCACACTTATGGGGTATGTACATATTTCCAGAGTTTCAGTTCTCACAGAAGTTAGATACTTACCTACAAGAAGTGAGAAGACTGACAAAGTTCAACTATCATGAAGATTTTTGGAGATAATTCTTTAGAAAAGAAGAAAGTTCATTCCAAATAAAAAGAAAATAAAAGCTAGAATTAAATATCTACTTGGCCATTTCCTTTCAATAATAGATTCAAATAAACTTGAAAAGATAGTTCCTGTAATAGCGATTCCCGAAAGAGTTGCTAGGTGTGCTGTTTGCATTGCCTTCAAATAGAGGGCCAGACATATGAATGTTCCAAGAAGACTTCCAACACAAAGCAATAACTTATCTCTTGTGGTTTGCATTTTCCATTTCTGTAAAAAACCAAAAGGTCTAATTATCGATAGAATGAGAAAGACACTCACGGCCCCAATGCAGCGATAGAAATTCCCCTCCATCGATCCAATCAGAGGATTATTATCAAAGCTATATCTGGTAATGACAACTCCTATTCCATCTAAAGTCATTCCTAGAAAAGCAATAGAAATAGCGCGAACATTCCACGAGCCAGAACTTTTAAATGATTCAATCGAGAAAGTGCCCAGACAGAGAATAAAAAAAGCAATCGCCCAAAATTTAGTAGAGTCGATTGTCTGCCCAAAAACAAAGTAGCTCAAAATGCCAATGATCAGAGGTTGAAATCCAAATAACATAAGCGTTCTACCAGGACCCATCTCACTAAAGGATTTAAGCAAGAATATGTCTCCAACTCCAAGACCAATAAAGCCAGAACTGAAAAATAGTAGAAAGAATGTCAGCGAAATACTATTCCATGTAGAGAATAATGAAACAGATAGACCAAAGCATACAAGACCTACAAGAGCTTTAAAGAAGTTCATCCAAACTGATGAGATTCTTCTTGAGTACATTGTAAAGATCTGAGAACCAAGGGCGAAAGTCAAATTAGCGCCTAGTCCATAGAGATATGCTTCATTCATTCCTACTTATAGCACGAATTTCTTTTAACTATATTAGAAATTTGATATAAAATTGTAATGAGAAAATTTTCCATAGATAATATTCCTAAACCTAAAATAGATTCTTTTGAGTACCCTTCATTACCTCTTGATATAGAAGTTGGCTGTGGAGTTGGTCTTCATCCCATACAATACTCTGGTGCAAATCCCGACAGATACCTCGTGGCATTGGAGCACACAAGAGATAAGTTTGAAAAGTTTCACCGAAGATTTATTAATCATGGTAGCCCTACAAATCTTCTACCTTTACACGAAAATGCTATTTCATGGATATCTCATGTTCTTGAAAAGGAGACTGTTAGTAAGTACTTCTTTCTCTTTCCAAATCCGAACCCTAAACCTGCACATCAAAATAAGAGATTCCATGCCATGCCTTTCATGCAACAGGTTATCCATACATTAAGGCCCGATGGAGAAATCATCTTTGCAACGAATGAGCTTTTCTATGCACAAGAATGTAAAGAGTTTATGACTTCAACTTGGAAACTTCAATTAATTGAAAGTAAAGAGATCACATCTAGAGATGGTGTACGAGGACGTACTCACTTTGAAAGAAAGTACCTTGAAAGAGGCCAAACTATTTATAATTTAACTTTTAAAAAGAGTTAGTCTTCAATTCCTAATTTTTGAAAGAGTGACTTTAATACCCATAGAGGGCCAATTAAAAGAAAGAATAAGTCTTTAAAGAAAGATGGCTTCTTCCCCTCAATTTTATGACCTATAAACTGACCTATCCAGGAAAGAGCAAAGATCAAACCAAATCCATAAATAATAATTCCACCATAGCTATTTTTAAGAAATGAGATCAGAATAAGCATCGGAAAGAGCATGCATATTGAACCTAGGAGATACTTGAAATTAAGAAGAGAAACATAGAAGATTAATGCTAAGAAGCTAAACAGAGTTGCCCAATTTAGATAAGGAATATTCCAAAAGATCTGCGGCGTTGGAATTAACCAAAATATCCCCAGCAATGAAAACTCAATCAAAGGAACGCATATCTTATGAATCGTCTGATTGACTGAATTTTGGTGACTTTGTCCATACTCTTCGAGCCACTGTGATAAACTTCTCATAGGACTATTTAAAATGACGATCTACTAAATCGACAATTTCACTTATATCAAAAGGTTTAAATATTATGGCCTCAACACCAATGGCCAAAACTTCTTTTTCAGTATATTCGCTAAATGCAGTAACCAGATAGATTGGAATATCAGGCTTAAAGGCCTTCGCTCTTTTTGAAAATTCAATTCCATTTAAATTTGGCATTTTAACATCAGAAATAATGACATCGACATTTTCATTCTCTAATTTAGAGTAGCCTTCTAATCCATCTTTTGCTTCGATAACTTTGTATCCCTCATCAACAAAGTAAACCTTTAAAAGATCTCTAATATCCTCTTCATCATCTACAATTAAGATTGTTCTATTCATACTTACCTTCAATTAAATATAGTTAAATTATACATGGAATTAGTGTTTAAAAAAGAGACAACTTAGATCACTGTACATTTTTTTTACAAGAAAATCTTATTAAACTACTGAAATTATAAGGTAATATTCGGCATCCTTCTTGCTCTTAGTAGTGTGTGACATTTAAGGGGATCAAATGAAACAATTACTACTTATGACATTTTTATTACTCACTTTTACAGGATGTGGAGTAGCTTC
This sequence comes from Halobacteriovorax sp. HLS, assembly GCF_004006665.1. NCBI lineage: Bacteria > Pseudomonadati > Bdellovibrionota > Bacteriovoracia > Bacteriovoracales > Halobacteriovoraceae > Halobacteriovorax > Halobacteriovorax sp. HLS. The sequence continues at coordinate 402,597 of NZ_QOCL01000009.1, read as the reverse complement.
GCAAAAGCATATTCAACATATTAGTGGCACAAGACAATTTGCTTCTTCGGACTCTACATTCAAACCCTATACAGATAGCTTTACTTCAAATGCGAGAAAGTATCTCAATCAACCAAGCTTTAATATTGGAGATATTCCAGTTAACTTTGGTGATACTTCTAACGAAAATTTTGACGGAGTTTGTAATAGCTATAGTGACGGAACGAAAGAAGTTATTATCAAGAAATCTTGGTGGGATAAGGCAAGTAGCTATCAAAGGGAAGTTATGATCTATCACGAACTAGGTCATTGTAGCTTAAACAGAGAACATGATAGTGAAATATTAAGTAAGGATAGCTACTCAGTGAAGGGCTCCATTATGAATCCAGTAATTCCTGGTTCTGCTCACTACGTTCAATACAAGACGAGTTATCTAACAGAACTTTTTACATACAATAAAGCACCATTGCAAAGTGCTGTTGGTATCTAGTCTTTTTTAATTTGGGGCAATTCTCTTTTACAAGACTTTGCTCCTACCCTTTTATGGTAGAGTTCTCCACCAGTCTTTGAGTCAGCATCAAAGCAATTCCCACTCTTTTCATTCTTCTTTCTATAAAAAATGAATTTAGTAAAAGTTGGCTTGCATTTGGAGATATCAATTTTCTTAGCGTAATACTCAGGACCCTTTTCACCGTCAACCTCAAAGCAAAACCCATTAAATCTTTCATAATTATGCCACAGAACTTTTACTTTCTCCGGTCTACATTTTAAAGGATTTAAACTCTTTTTAGAATGCACTTCACCCTTTTCATTAACTCCTAAACATTTTCCACTCCATGGGTCATCTTCATCAGCAAACCACTTTGGAGTTATTTTAAGATCCTGACATTCATCAATCAGTGTTTTCTTTATATAGCTCTCACCTTGGGTCTTTCTATCAATTTCGTAGCACCGTACATTTCCATCTGAAAGAGTAATAAATTGATAATCAAATTCCTTTATCTGACTTCTACATTTCGACATAGATATTTGATGCACAAATAACTTGCCAGAAGTCTCGTCATCAACGAGCACACAGACACCTGAGACGGGATCTAGCTTTATAAATTTTTCTCTAACTTTGAAGTCCACACAATTTTCATAATTAGATTTTTTAATTGTGACCTTATTATCACTAGAGACTTGAGACTCTAAGCACTCGCCTTTATAAGGCCCAACCTGTTTCCAAGCATATTTTTTTTCACTCTCTTTGGCGGTGAAACAATTCTCTCTTCTCACTTTATAGGAATAGGCCTGTCTACCATTTTCGCTATCAACTTCATAGCAATCTCCTGCTTGATTAAATTCACTCGTTCTTACAGAATAGCGAACTTTACTTGGACGACACATTTCATGCTTTGCTTTATTAATAAATGCACTAGGACCATCATTAGCATCAATCTCATAACACTTCCCTCCCCATCCAGAAGAGGAACTAAGCCAATGATAACTTACTTCACTTGTTTTGCACGAATCTGTTTTAACTTTCATTCGATTAGTGTCAGAAATAATTTGATAACACTCTCCAGAAAGTTCACTGGTTTGAACAAATTGAAAAGACTTTTTTTCCAAAAGACATTTTCCATTTAAAACAGATAAAGAATACAAGCTCCCCTTTGTTTCAGAGTCTACCTCGTAACACTTTCCAGATAGTCCATTACTATTTTCGATCCATAGGTACTCTGTCTCACTAGGGCGGCACTTTTGCCTAGAAACCTTAACTTGAAACTCTTGTCCACCAGTCTTTATATCATATTCATAACACTTCCCTTTGTAAGGGTTTGTTGTGTCTTGAACCCAGCTAAATTTAGTCGTCGGTTTATTAAATTGGGAAAAGGAGTTTAAGGATAAAAAGACAAAAGGCCCAAGAAAGAAAATCTTGGGCCAATTTAACTTTAAAAAAAATTGATTAAGCTGCTTGCTTGTCTTCAGTAGTAACCTCTTCAGCTACAACTGCTTCAGTTTCAACAACTTCTTCAGCAACTACTTCTACTTTTGGTGGATGACAAGAAACAACATTTGCTTCTATATCATGTGCCCACTCTAGTCCCTTAGGTGCTGGAATGTCTTTTAAACAGAAATGTCCATGTATATCAAGAGACGCTACGTCTACAACGATATATTCTGGCATATCCCCTGGTAGTCCTTTAACTTCAACTTCGTTAAGAACGTGTTGAATAATTCCACCTGATTTAGTTCCTACAGCAGTACCTTCAAAGTGAATTGGAAGAGTTACTGTAGTCTTCTCGTTTGCAGAGATCTTGTGAAAAGCAACGTGCATCATCTTGTCACCCATATTATCAAATTGAATATTATCAAGTGACACTAAGTGCTTTCCTCTTCCTTGGATCTCAACTTCAAATACTTTTCCTGAGTGGTGTAGGAATTTTGTAATCGCAAGAGAGTTTACTTTAAAACTAACTGACTCCATACCTTTTCCATAAACAACACCTGGAACATAGCCTTCTTTACGAAGAGTATTAACTGGTTCTTCTCTGTATTGTGTTTTTAGTAGTTCGTACACTCTAGTACCTCCCTGATTGTACTTATCCTTATTTTGGATACATTATATTTTATCGAATATTTACTTTTAACGCCACGAGGCATAATACGCCAAGCTTACTTGTATCTTCTCGTCTAAGCTGATAAAAAATGAATATGTTTTCTTCGAAAGTTTTAGATAGTACATTTTTGCCTGCTAAATTTAGTGGACCAGTTAGCTCAACTAAGATCATGATCCTCATGCATGGAATTGGTGATAACAAGAACTCTTACGTTGATATTGCTAATGAGCTTAATCAAACTTGTCTCGACTTTCTGCTTGTAAACGCACCAAAGCCTTACCTCTTTGGTTTTTCTTGGTACGATCTACCACCAGGAAACCCGATTGAAGGAATTCATAACTCTATTGATCTCATCGAAGAACTAATTAATGAACTAACCGCTCATGGATATAAAAATGAAGATATTTTTATCGCCGGATTCTCTCAAGGAGGCTGTATAGCGATACATAGCTTTTTAAAGCTTAAGAGAAAATTTGCTGGTGTTATATGCTTAAGTCCAAGGATCTATCTTGAAAGGATGGAGTATAAGCATAGTGATATTTTGAGCGAGACACCTATTTTTATCGCCCACGGTCAAGTGGATCAGGCCATCCCTTTTAAGGATGTAGAACAACAGACCCTAACACTTCTCGATGACGGACTAGATATCGAATGGCACGAATACCATATGGGCCATGAGATCGATATTGAAGAGATACAACACTTAAGAAAGTGGCTTATAAAACACTTTTAGTTTGCACTTTTCTAACTATTCCAAGAGACAGCTCCCTTATTAGAACACTTATAACTATCTGAAATTACTAAACACTTAATCCTTTAAAAATCTTAAGTTTTTATTTTCACCCATTAAGCCGACAATTATATAACTTAAAAAGACAAAGGATATCTAATGCATCAACACAAGAATACTAAACCATATATATTGTTAGTTGAAGATGATGTTAAATTAAGAAACCTCATACAGACAGCACTTTTAGATGCTGACTTTCAAGTGATTTGCGCTACCGATGGGCTTGAGGCCAGCACAAAGTTAAAGAATCAGAAGTTCTCTATGGTGGTTACAGATCTAAATATACCAAAGAAAGACGGAATAAAATTAGCTAATGAAATAGCATCATCTGCAAATATTCCTGTGTTATTAATTACTGGAGAATTGGAAAATTTTGAAATTAGATTAAAGGCCTTAGACGGTGTCATGCTACTTCCAAAGCCTTTTAAGGTCGAAATCATCCCCGCTTTAGTTGCGAAGATACTTAAGACGAATACAAAAGCGGCTTAGTGCTCTTCGTCGTGATGTCCACCACCGATAATATCGTCTTCAAAAGATTTAGTTGCAATAATTAATGAGATTGGAAAAGACGCCCAACAAACAACAAGGCAAATAGCTACAAATACTTCAAAACTCATAATATCTCCGTTAAAAATCATTAATTATCTGGCAGTATAGCAATATTTTAAGGCCCAGACTAGTCCCCAGACTCTAAATAGTCACCATTTTCAATGTCTACGGCCATAATTTTCTGAAACCTTCCTGAGATTTTATTAGTGGTGATATGTATCTTATCTACATCTTTAGTTACAGTATTCAAATGCTTGGACAGATCATCCCAGCGCTCTTGATAACGGCCAAACTCCTCGCCTAATTTATTAATCTCCTCATGCATGACAGACATATACTTATTTCTTTCCAAATTAAGCATGACACTTTGAATAGTTGTAAGCGTCGCAAGAAAAGTTGTAGGAGATGCGAGCCAAACTCGTTTTGAATTAGCATAATCCACAATCTCTGAATGATATGCATGTATCTCAGCAAAAATAGCTTCTGCAGGGAGAAATAAAATTGCCTGATCCGAGGTTTCTCCAGTGATAATATACTTACTAGAAATATCATCAATATGTTTTTTTAAGTTCTTAACAAACTCCTTGGCCGCGAGATCTTGTTCTACAATTGTACTTTTCTTATCCATCATCCTTTTAAAGTTCTCAAGTGGGAACTTGGAATCCACACATAGTGTTCCTATTGGTTCAGGTAGAAAAAGGGCAGCATCGACAATCTTCTTATTTGAGAGTGAATATTGAAGATTATAGACTTTTTCATTCTTTACACCAAAGACAGAACTTAAAAGATTAGAGAGCTGAACTTCTCCGAAAATTCCACGACTTTTCTTATCTGTTAGTACATCTTGTAATGAAACAACATTTGTAGACAAAGCTTCAATCTTCTTCTGAGCTTCATCAATTTTTGCAAGCCTTTCAATGACTCCTTGAAAAGTGGCATTAGTTTTCTCAAAACCTTTATCCAAGTTTTCCTGAACTTTGTTAGAAATCTTATCAAGTCTAGTTTCAATAATTTTATGAAGTCCCAACATACTTTCTTGTTGATGTTGAAATAAGTCTGTTTTAAAAGTATGCAGATCCTCTACTCTCTCCTTAGATGACAGGTTGAGTCGGTCTACGATTTGCTCTTTAAATTGATATAGCTCGTCTTTTAATGATTCTTGTTTAGAAAAGACTAGTCTTTGGATTACAAAGAGTACCCCTAAACAGTTTAGTATAAGTAAGATGACTGTCAGTGACATTAATTCTCCAATTCTTTAGATATCTTATTTTCGCATATAAACCATTTGATGCAAGCGCAAAGCTTTTCATATTGATGCTAAAAGTGGCATAATCAAGCAAAGGATAAAATATGAATCAATTTCTATATATAATACTTGGTGTTTGCGCCGGACTGCTTGTTCCGTTTCAGGCCATAATCAATGCAAAACTTTCCACACAAATTGGCCATCCCTTAGTAGCGGCCTTCATTTCTTTTAGTGGAGGATTTCTCGTTTTTCTTACTCTTATGATCGCTGGTCCTGTTAAATTTCCGACCATGGCCCAACTAACTTCTTTTAGTCCCATACTATTAACAGGTGGATTCATTGGAAGTGCTTTTGTCTTTGCCGCAATTTTTGCTGTACCAAAGCTTGGCTCAACAGCATGGGTCTCACTCATTATTGCGGGTCAATTAATAATGAGCTTAATTCTAGATCACTATGGAATTTTAGGGCTTCCAATGAAGTCAATAAATATCTATCGACTTCTTGGAACTGTACTTCTGTTCACAGGAACATATCTTATTATTAAGTTTTAAATATCTAAGAGAGTAAATCCATTAATCCAGTTTTCATTTACTCTCACACCCCAGTGTAAGTGAGGTCCGCTTGATCTTCCTGTATTACCTGAAAGTCCAATAATGGCGCCTTGAGGAACAATATCTCCTTCAGCAACTTTAAATTCATTTAAATGACAGTACATTGTAAGAATCCCCATTCCATGATCTAGAATAATTGTCTTACCTGTAAAGAAGTGGTGCCTAGCAAGGATAACCTTTCCCCTATTCGATGATGGTATCTTCGTTCCCGGCCTAGCTCTAAAATCAATTCCTGAGTGCCACGAGTGCTTCATATCATTAAAGACTCTCTTTGAGCCATAGATAGCAGTAATCTTAGAGTTAAGAGGCTTCTTAAATGGACCATTGAAAAGCTTTCTATCTCGAATCACCCCTTCATAAACAGTCTTCATATGAGCGGTTTCAACTTTCCATCTTTCAAGGTTTTCATCACTCAATTTAGCGTACTTCTTTGCAACTTTTAGGGTTTTTAGAGGATAATCAGCTTCAACAATTTTAAAGCTGGCCACGCTGATTTTCTTTTCTAGCTTATCGACAGTAAATCTATACTCACAATCAATATGACCGGTCGATCTATGTCTATTCGCTGACAAATAAGTTTCTACACGTCCATTCTTAGGTGCTGAAGTAACCATTCTAATATCATGACAGTAGAGGTCTGCACTAATAAGTTTAAACGGATACAAAAGAGAGATCTTCTTCACTGTTCCATTATGAATCTTTCCAGTTGTTAACTTAATTTTGTTAATCGAGGAAAATTCTTTCTTTATTGGGGAAATTGTTGCGCAAGAAACCAAGAACAACAAGAGGTATATCGATAAAATCCATTTCAAAGCTAGCTCCTATTTCTATCCATTATAGGAACTAGCTTTAAATCAGTCAATTAAAGTTAAGCGGCTTTATCTTGTTCAAAATCACTATCGTTAGATATCTCATAGACATCAGCATCTTTTGAGCTGTTAGCTTCCTTTTTATTGGAAGCTCCATTAACAAGACTTTCAAGTCTTTTTACTTCTTTATAAAGAAGCAATGACTCATCTTCTAATGTCGTTGCCTGCAAACTCGTCTCGTTCGAGATCTGAGTATTCATATGTGTTACTTCATCGATTTGTTTCATAGCATCGTTAACTTCTTTAACACCTTGAGACTGTTCAAGTGAAGCTGTTGCAATTTCAGAAATCTGACTATTAACTTTTGAAGCGTTTTCAACAATCTTATCAAGAGCTAAACCACACTTTTCAGCTAACTTTGAACCTTTATCCACTGTCTCTTTACCAGTATTTATAAGTCCTTCAACTTTACTAGAAGAAGTATTAATTATATCTTCAACTGTTTTCACACTATTTTCAAGCATTTCAGAGATCTCTTCAGCGGCCTTTCCAGACATATTCGCAAGATTTCCAACTTCTTCTGCAACAACAGCAAAACCTTTTCCATGCTCGCCTGCTCTAGCTGCTTCAACAGAAGCATTAAAAGAAAGAAGCTTTGTTTGAAAAACAATATCATTTATAACTGTAGTCTTATCACCGATTTCTTTTATTAGTTTAACAATCTCAGAAACTCTTTGGTTATTATCACTCATTTGGTCAGTAATCATAGAGTTACTCTTACTAATTTGATTAATGGAAGCAATCATTTGTTCAATCGTTTGCTTTCCTTCTTCTGCAACTTGTCGACTATGTTCAGAAACTTTCTTAGACTCATTAGAAGCATCAGTATTTCTATCGATCATTGCATTAATTTCATCAATTGAAGAAACAGTTTCCTGAAGACCTGCAGCTTGTTGAGTTGTAGCTGATGATAATCGAGAACTAGTGTCAGCAACTTTTTTAGAAGCGTCTGAAACCTTATCTGCACTAGAGAAAAGTTCGCGACTTATACTCAAGATAGGTCCAGATATTTGATTAGCAATCATTGTTGAAATAAAGCCAATTGCTATTAATGAAATAAGTGCAACTACTGCCATCGTTTTTTCTAAACTTATAACAGATGCCAAGGCCTCATCTTTAGATTGAGTTGTAAATATTCCATATTCAGAGTTCTTATATTTAAAGTAGGTTGCGTAAGCAATTTCAGTAACTCCTGTAGAGCCCTTTTTAGTGACATTAAAATTCTTCTTATCTTTAAAAAGCTTCGTTATAGTAGAACCTTTCTTTGCTTTACCAACAGGCCCCTTTTTTACAACACGATTAGAAGCATAGATAGTTGATCCATCATCTTTCATTTCAACAAGATAAGTTTCTCCAGTCTCTCCCATTCCGATTCGATCTTTCAATATGCTATCAACCCTCTTAGCACTCATTTGAAAAATAATTGAACCAATACTCTGATCTTTTAACCACCTTCCTCTATCTTTAGAGTTTGGAGCAAACCTTGTAACAAGAAATGACTCTTGCTCATTTTTCCAAACTTTATACGGATGATACTTTGCGTGCTGAATAGAGTCCGTATTATTATATGGAGTGGACATCGCCTTCTTCCAAGCAGCGTAAAGTGGAGTATCTTTAAACTGACTCATATTAGATCCATTAATCTCAGGATGATCAAGTGCTCCAAGGATACGGCCTTCATTTGTTACAAAGAGCATATCTTCAAAACCTGTTTCATCAAGAAGACTTTTAAAGTATGAATTATACTTTTCTACACTAGACCAGTCACTAGAGTCAGCCGTAACAAAAATATCTTGTAATTTTCTAGATTTCGAAAGAACAGAAGCGGAAGAATATCTACTTTCATAGAGTCCTTCAAGCTGACCATATATAAGAGCAGCGGAAGCAGACAATTTGTCATGAACACTTTCCGTTAATGCGTCAGATGCAGAGTCTACAGAAAAATATACTCCTGCTCCAAAGGGAACTAAACCAACTAAAAGAAAGAATAAAACTAACCGCTTTTTTAAATTCATAAACACTCCTTACCCTACTTGTCGGAATGAAGAAATGAAGATGAAGTGAAATAGTATTCTTTAGGAAAAATTAAGTTTTAATAAATATAGAAATTAACAAGAAATTTTAGGCGATATTGAAATCGCCTAAAAGTAACGTAGAACTAAGCTAAGATATCGTAAGGTCTAATTGTTTTTCTACCATTAGCAGTACACTTCTTCTGTGCTTGATCAATTAGCCAGTAAACATATTCATTCATAGCATCTAAAGTATCAGAAGATACATTGTATCCTTTACCTTTAAGAGCTTCTTTAGTTTTAGAACCAACAAGTAGCATATCTTTTTTCTTAGATGCTTTCTTCGCCGGTTTCTTAGTTGCTGCTTTCTTTGTCGTTTTTTTCTTTGCCATTTATTCCTCACAAAAAATTATTAATAATTAATGTATTTTATTTAGAATAAATAGTTTTCGTCAATATCTTCTTATTTTTTTTTCCATTGTCTGACTAGAAAACTCCACTTATGAGGCGACATTAGAATAGAGCTTTCTTTCATCAAGAATTCGTCCAACCTCGTTCATTAAAAGATCAATCCCATCCTCTTTACAAACAAGGTTAGTTACACCAACCTTCTGAAGCTGTTCCTCTAAAAGATCTGAGTAGTTTGAAAAACAAAGAGACGAAACACTCGGATACAGGGGATGAATTTCTTTAAAAAATTCAATACCATTTTCATGATCAAGATTAATATCAAAACATAATAGAGAGGCCTTTTCTAATAATTCACTTTCCATCAGCTTTTTTATTGAAGAAAAAACAACTATATCCTCACCAAAGTTTGCGAATTTCTTTTCAAGAAGATTTGCTAAATCGGGATCATCATCTAGAAAAATTATCATAGTGCCACCTATAAATAGATTAACTTTTCTATTTAGTTTAATGACTTAATATGAATAAAGTATGAACAATGTATAGAATTTATCCATCAAACCTCCCTCTAAACCACTGAAATAACGTACCTTTTTTGGCACAAATCATGCTTTAAATAACATCAAAAAAGGATACTCTATGAAAAAAACATTACTAGTCTTTGTACTTCTATTTTCTTGGCAATCATTTGCCCAACTACAGGATTTTGAATTCTATATGGAAAAGAGTTGTAGTGAAATGACAGATGAAAATTCACAAGATGCGTTTATTCGCTTTGTAGCAAAAGAGATTAAAAATGATCTCGGTAAGAACTTTTGCGATAAAGTTATTTCCTCTGAACAAGATTATTTAGAGATGACAATGGAAAGTGAGCAAAGCTTTTCAACAATAGTTGGACCGGCCGAGTATAGTAAGCTTATCGATAGCCTATATCAATATTACGAGTCTCTACACTAGGCCGCTTTTTTAAAGATATCAGCTAAAAGTTGATATAGACTCTTTGGATTAAATGGCTTTTCAATAATTCCACTTGCTGAAGAGTCATACATTTCTTGAAGATCATCCTGAGAAGTTGTACCAGTTAAGAATACAACTTCTCCCTCGTAACCACATTCATCTCTTAGCTCTTTTAAGATATCTACACCTGTTCTATCATCTATAAAATAATCGAGAAGAATAAGTTCTGGCTGATTAACCTGAATTTCACTTTTGTTAAAATGATTAGAAAAAAAGAATTCAACATCCTCTTGTTTTGAAAAGGCAAGCTTCAAAAGTTTCAATACGGCATTATCATCATCGATACACAGAACCTTTTTAAAAGGAAGTGTTGTTTCATCAAGAACTTCTTTAGCGGACTCCTCAGAAAAAACTTCTTTTATTTTTTCCATCATTCCAAGTTTCTTTTCAATCAAGATATCAGGCATCTGCTCGGGCTCTAAGTCTAATTGATCGATAGAGGTTGTAAGGATTGTTTTCACTCCTCTTGAAGCTCCATTAAAAACTTTAGTGATCGCTATAAGACTAGGGCCATCAACAATTCCTGTGGCATGTCCAGTGATAAGGTAATCATACTTTTCAATAAGAAGTCTCTCGAAGCCCTCTCTACCACTCATAGCAGTAGAGTAGTTCATATCTAGAGAGGAAATAAGCAGCTTATAAGCTTTTAATAAAGTAGAGGCCGACTCTACAATTAAAACCTTTCTTTTTTCAATACTCTCACCATCTACTTCAAGCAGAGGGTCTTGCCTTAACTTTCTTAGTGCAATATCAAACTCTTCCTGAGAGACGGCACCGTCTAAAAAGCTCGCAACATAAGATCTAAAGAGATCTACATATTTAAAAAACTGCTCAATATTCTTTTTAGGATCCATAATTAAAGCGTCTTGTGTATCATCAAGTTGATCTTCAAATTGATGACATAGACTTGAAACCCACTTTAGTTCATAAGAACCAGCAGTCCCTTTTATACTATGGACAACTCGCTTTAAATCCTTGATCGATTTTTCTATATTACTTTGAGTCTCAATACTCATTAGATTTGATTCTACTGTATCAATTAAATCCGGAAGCTCTAGAGCGTACTCATGTTGTAAATTTTTAAAATCATCATCCATTATTGGTAGGTTCATTTTAGTCTCGCTTTAGATCTATTCTATGTCCACTAGAGGGTGAGTCAGCATAAGATATTCATAATTTAGAGAACTACCAATTTCTAACAATTTAAATAAATCTAATGTTCTTTTTTGCCTATCCGATTAGTTCTGTATTGGAGAAATTCGTGAAAAAGTTAGCTTTAATTATACTATTATTATCAAGTTGTTCACTATTTGCTAAGAATTTAGGTCATAGAGCCGGTGGCGGAAAGGGTGAGTACTTTGATTACTTACCTGAGAATTCAATAGCGGCCCTTCAGGCTTCTTTAAGTACAATACAAGATAGAAGTGATTTTCTATATCTAGAGTTTGATATTCAAGAAACTAAAGACGGTGAGATCGTCATCTTTCATGATAAATATATCAAAAGAATGATTTCTTATAAGCAAAATAAGCAAGAGCTAGATATCATATATAATGAAATTGGTGCCTCAAGCTTTCAAAGAAGGTTTAACAATATAAGAATAGCTGAACTTACATTCGAACAATTAAGAAGACTCAGACTTACGAATCATCCAGATCAACAAGTTCCGACCCTAGATGAATACCTAGAAACTTCAAAAGATTATGGACTGCTCAAGCCTATGAGTGTTGAAGTTAAATATCTTCAAACTGATGTCGCGAAATTAAAAGTTATTAATAAGTTAGAAGAGTTCAATAATTTGTATATGAAAAATGCAGATATTATTTTTGAAAGTGAGTATGATCTTCCATACCTAACAGGCTTTCTTGCTTGGAAGTCAAAGTTTAAAAAAGTCTTTGGTAAAGACCCAAGCTGGTGCAAGAGAATTATTAATGCTGGACTTTATGGAGTGTTCAAACCAGGTAGTCACAAGAATCAATGTAATTGATTAAAGAGACTGAGTTTTAAATTTCGTATTCTGACGGTCTATCTGCTCATTAAGAGTCCAGTAATCGTAGAGAATACCCATAAAGAAAAAACCTGCAGTAAGAAAATAAACTACGCCCCAGACAACTTTTCTCATATAGAACTTATGAACTCCAAAGGCTCCTAAAAACACTAATAGAATCCAAGCAATAGTATAATCTATCTCTCCATCCCAGTACTTTGTATCCGCTTCGGCATCCATTGATGGGATTAGAAATAAGTCTATAAGCCACCCCACTCCAAGAAGACCTAGGGTAAAAAACCAGATCGTCCCAGAGATGGGCTTTCCATAGTAGAAACGGTGAGAGCCAGTGAATCCAAAAATCCATGTGAGATAACCGATTGTCAGGCTATGTGTATCAATAATTCTATTATTAGTTTTAACAGTTAAATTACTCATCTACTTCCTTTTTTGTATAAGGAAAATTCCATCACGAACCGGCAGGAGGGTTTTTACCAAATCTTCCCGCGAATAAATATAATCATTAAATTCTTTCAGGTAAACTGTGCTTTTATCTTCATCAGTTGAAAGACCTTCTATGACTCTTCCCGACCAGAGAACATTATCAACTATGATTACTCCATTTTCAGATAGTAAATCAATACAAAGCTCAAAGTAATTCTTATAGTTTCTCTTGTCTGCATCGATAAAAACTAAATCAAAAGTTCCTTCCAAAGTTTTCAAAACATCTATAGCATCTCCGAAGAGGGCCTTGATTTTTGATCCATGTATAGAGCGTGACCAGAACTTCTTTGCAGTTTCATTTATCTTCTTATTCTTATCAATTGTGACAACTTCACCATCAACAGGCAAGGCCTCCGCCATTGAAAGGGCAGAATACCCAGTAAATGTTCCAAGTTCTAAAACACGCTTCGAACTGTTAAGCTGAATTAGACTTTTTAGAAGAGAACATTCTAGCGGACCACACAGCATCCTATGCAAAGGTTGAGTGGATTTAGTTTCTAACTCTAATTCATTACATATTTGACTCGCATGATCAGATTTGTCCACACAGTAATTTAATATTTTCTCATCTATAAAGTTCAATATATTAACCTTTTGGCAAATTCTCTTGCCATCTAAAAAGTGCTTAATCGCCTGTAACTACCTATAATCTCGATCAAAATCTTTTGTAATTCAGAATCAAGTATAATAGAGCCCTCCCAGGAGGACAAATGATAAAATTACTCGTAGCACTAGTACTTTCCATACAATTATCATGGGCCGCAGAGATTGATAAGTCAGAAGTTGAATCTATGCTAAGAAGTATGCAGGCCAGTGGGATCTTAACAGATCAACAAGTTGTCGAGGCCAGCACTAAACTCAAGGGTCTCTCAGATAAAGAGTGGGATAGCATAAAAGATAGAGGTGCTGTTATTGCCAAAAAGCATAAGCAAACCTACTCACCTTCGAAAGGACAAACAAACCTAAGGTCACCTGCTCAAAAAATGGACTTAAATTCTGATGAGTTTCTTAAAATTCAACAGCAAGTTAAAGAGATAATGAACAAGAATTGACCGACCAAAAAACTCTATCATTATTGTCACTATTAGTAGGATTTCTTTGATACAATCTAGCAATGTTTAGGATATTGCTCACATCCATTCTTTTTATGATCTCGCAAAGTAACTTTGCAGCCCCAACGACTGTAAAAGTTGGGGGCTACCTCTTTCCTCCATTTATAGGACAGTATAAAAATGAAATTAAAGGAATTACTATTGACCTCATTAAGTTATTAAATGAGAGTCAAGACGAGTTCCTATTCAAATTTCAACTAACCTCATCTAAACGAAGATACAAAGATTATGAAAATGGTGAGTATGACCTCCTTTTCTTTGAGAACCTACAATGGGGCTGGAAAGACTATGACATGGAAGCTTCTAATGTTATTTTGCATGGCGGAGAAGTGTTTATAGCACATGCAGCAAAAGGTAGAACTCAAGAATATTTTAAAGATATTTCAGGAAAAAAGATTTTGGGTATTTTAGGATATCATTATAAATTTGCCGACTTTAAAACTGACAGAGAGTATCTACAGACAAAGTTTAATGTTGAACTTAGAACAAATCACGAATCAAATATTCTCTCCATAAGCAAAAGAGACCTCCCTCAACTTGCTATAGTCACCAAGAGTTTATTAACTCAGTATTTTAAAAAGTTTCCGCAGGCGAAAGAGAGAATTCTTGTCTCTAATGAACTAGATCAAAAGTATGAGCACACTATTCTTTTAAGATCTAATAAACAACTTACAAAAGACAAGTTAAATCAAATATTGAAGTCCTTATCCGAATCAGGAAAGCTTAAAAAGCTCTGGGACTCATACGGGATATCACCGAAAGATCAAGTAGAACTGTAACCTCATTACATGTTGCAAAAACATTTCTTTTTTATATCTATCTATTAGTCTCTATGATAAAATTTAAATTCAATCAATTCTCTTCTATTCGTCATAAAATAGATTACACGTGGAGTATTTAACATGATGGACTCAGATCTCATTGGACAAATTATTATTTCTTCAACTTTTGGTGTGGGCCGTGTTGTTGGTGTCGAAAAGATTGGAGCTGATGATAGATACTTCCTTGTTGTAGAGTCAGTTGATCAAAAACTTAGAAACTTCATCCCTATGGATGATACTAAAAGCTTCAGAACTCTTCTTTCTAAAGAAGAACTAACCAAGGTTGTCGAAGACCTATCTACTGACTTTGAAGCTGTCGATTATGACTCTAAAAAAGATAGAATTAATTACTTTAAAGAAAGCTCTCTTTTTCAAGACATGGAAAATATTGTAAAGCTTGTAAAAGAGCTTAATCAATTAACGGACAGAGGAAGCGTTGAAGATCAAATCTTCAAGCGTTTAACATCGTCTCTAGCTGCGGAATATGCACTTATCAATGAAGTAAGTGAAGAGGCCGCAAACGAAATTATCGAAATAGCGCTAAATAACGCATAACCTCTCTATTTAGCTTTAACTTTTATTTTAGGTATTACACTAAAGTCACAGTTCATTGAACTAGTCACTAAGCAATTTGATTTTGCACTCTCCAACACCTTTAGATATTCATCAACAGTACTTTGACAACAGATAGTTAAAAATGGCCTTATCTCAACTTTGGTAAACTTTAGACCGGTTGGACTCTTTTCAAGATGGGCATCAACTGAGACTTCAATATCTCTCCATTCCAACTTTTTAAATCTTGCCATTGCTTTAAATGTTAACAAGTAACAAGAAGAAATGCTCGCGCAGAAAATATCTTCGGGACTCCAAAATTCCTTCGGCCCCTTAAACTCGGGAGGTGGAGTTACACTTAAAGATGGTTTAAATTCACTACTTACTTCAAGCTGGATACTTTCAGAGCTACCTCTTGCTACCGTTTTGTAAATACTCACTTATTCACTCCTTGTGTAAAAATCTTAAAAATCAACATTCCAGCAACCATGCTCCCAACAAAAGTAAAAACCTTGGTATCTAGTGAAATAAGGTTAACAATTCCTGGACCAGGACAAATACCAATCAGGCCCCACCCAATTCCAAACAAAGCAGACCCAATGATTAGCTTTGAATCAATATCTTTCCTAGTTGGCCACTCAAAGTTCCCGTTAAAAAAAGGACGATCTTTTTTCTTTAACAGCTTAAATGTAATTAAATTAAAAATGACAGCACCACCCATTACAAAGGCCAGAGCGTAGTCCCATTGTCCAAAGATATCCAAAAATCCTATTACTTTGTCAGGATTGATCATTCCGGAAATAACCAAACCAAAAGAAAAAATAACTCCCGCAATCATACTCAATATAACTTTCATAGAAGCCCCTTAATAAATACTGTTAGAATTCCAAATCCCATAAATGTGATCGTTGCAATTAACGAGCGAGCAGACAGTCTCGGTAAACCACACACACCATGACCACTTGTACAACCGCTACCTAATCTAGTTCCTATTCCCACAAGTAATCCTGCAACAATGGCCTCTATAAAAGAAAACTTAATTTCATAGTTAAAGAACTGGGGTGCAATATATTTTAATAAAACTCCTCCTAGAATAAGACCTAACAAAAAAGAATATCTCCAAAAATTTTCTCTACTAAATTTAGATAAACTAGAACCGACAATTCCACTTATTCCTGTAATCTTTCCGTTAAAGGCCATCATAAGTGTAGTTGCAAGCCCAATAATGACTCCCCCTAAAAGAGGGTTGAGTATATTTTCCATATTTAATCCTTATATAGTTATAGGTAGCTTTAAATAGCTCTTACCATTCTTATCTGCCTGAGGTAGTTTTCCGGCCTTAATATTAACTTGAATACTTGGTAAAAGAAGTTTTGGAGCTGCAAGAGTCTTATCTCTTTCATCTCTATAGCTTACAAACTCATCACAAGTAGTTTGTTCCTTGATATGAATATTCTCTTTCTTACTCTTACCTATTGTAGTTTTAAACTGAAGTTCTCTACCACCAGGCATATAGTCATGCCCAGTAAAAATTTCAGTTTCATCAGCTAATGTATACAACTTCTCATGCACAGAATGATAGAGATCACTTGAACTTCCTGATGGAAAGTCACATCTACCGGTTCCAAAGTCGGGCATAAATAGAGCATCTCCAGTAAATACCTTATTACCTATTAAAAAACTCGAGCAAGCAGGAGTATGACCAGGAGTGTGAATTATCTTAACCTCTATAGCTCCAAATTTAATAATTTGATTATCTGACAAAAGTAGATCAAAATCATTCTCACTTGATTCGTCATTAAATACTCTATTAAAAACATCCTGAACTTTGACTATTTCCGAACTGATTCCAATAGGAATGCCTTTAAATATATTCTTTAAATGTGTAGCACTTGTAATATGATCAGCATGAGCATGGGTCTCTAGAATTGCTAATGGAGTCAATTTATTCTTCTGAATATAATCAATAAGCGTATTGACACTTTCATAGGAAAACCTCCCCGAAGCATTATCAAAGTCTAAAACAGGATCAATAATAATAGAATCTTTAGTCTCTTTATCATAAACTATATACGTCATAGTGAATGTATTTTTATCAAAGAATTCTCTTACGTTTAAGGCCATACCCTCTCCTTTCTCGTTTATACTCATTCATTATGTAATAATTAATAAAACTTAACCTTGATGTAGATCAATATATTAAAAGTAATCATAAAGGCTCAATTTTACTATGTTTTACCAAAAGCTTCTTCCATTCATACAATCCTCTACGAAGAGGACTTATAAGAGATCTCAAAGTATATATATGGAAGGAGAAGAGCCGCAAAGTCTCTACCTTGTAAAGTCTGGCCTTATAGGACTCTACCATATCTCAGAGTCTGGCAAGGAAACCTTCTTAAGAGTTTTTGCAAAAGATAGCATCTTTGGGCACCGATCTTACTTTGCCCAAACACCCTACCACGCAAACGCTATTGCGCTCAGTGAGAGTGAAATACATATTATCTCTAAAGAACAGTGCAATGAAATCTGTGAAAACCACCCTGATCTTTTAAAGGAATTGATGAAAATCATCTCCCTAGAGCTTGGAGAAGCAGAACAAAGGCTTGCTGGCCTACTAGATAAGAGTGCTAACACTAGGATTAGAGAGTCTCTCGTATTTCTAAAACTTAAATACCCTCAAAAAGTATGGACCCGAAAAGAAGTCGCCGATTTTTCAGGTAGTACTCTAGAGACTGTAACTCGTGTTATGACGACTCTTTCGAATGACGGACTTATTCAAAAAAATGGTAGAGACTTCAAGATTTTAGATGTTGATAAAATACTTCACTATATTGATTCAGCTCAAGGTTAATATTTTTAATCTCCTTTATTCTTAAATTAAGGAGAGATTATGTTAGGTTATTTCTTAGCGACATTAATAGGTTTAAGTTTAGGGATGCTTGGTGGAGGAGGGTCTATTTTGACCGTCCCAATACTCGTTTATGTCCTCAAGGTTGATCCTAAAACATCCATTGCTCTTAGTTTAGGCATAGTTGGACTCACAAGTGTCTTTGGTAGCATCGGACATTTAAAACAAAAGAATGTAGACTTTAAAGTTGCTCTCATCTTTGCTCCATTTGCAATGATAGGAACTGTTGTAGGCTCTCAAATGAGCAAATTTCTCAGTTCAAATACCCAACTTCTTTTTTTCTCAATAGTCATGATCCTTGCCTCGTTCATGATGTTAAAGGAGCGAAAAAATACTAGTGAATCTTCTGCAGAAATAAAGAAATCTATCCTAATTGTCATTGCAGTTATTGTTGGAGTCATTACTGGTATAGTAGGTGTGGGAGGAGGATTTCTTATCGTTCCGGCCCTCGTTATTCTTGGTAGAGTTTCAATGAAAAAAGCCGTTGGCACTTCCCTATTTGTAATATTTCTAAACTCAACAGTAGGCTTTATTAGCTACCTAGAGCAAGTCAGCGTGGATTGGAAATTCTTTAGTTTATTTTCTTTTTTCTCAATTATAGGTGTATTTATTGGAGCTAGAACAGTTCAATATATCCCACAGAAAGTTCTCAAGAAGTCTTTTGCTATTTTTCTAATTACCATGGGATTTTTTGTTCTTTATAAAAATTTAGCTATTTAAAAAACGTCTCATATGTGCCATCTTTCTTAAGCTTGCGAAGGCCCATATCTAGTTTTTTTGCAAATAAGTCTGAGTTCTTATTCTTCTTAGAGAAGGCCACATAAATATCACTCTCATGATTTACAAAACTTTTTATAACTAAATCACTGACATTCATTCTAGAAGTATAGTACTTTGCAACTTCATCAAACATTATTGCGCTCTCAGCTCTTCTAGTAATAAGCATATTAATAATTTGCTTTTGAGAGTTTACTTCAATTAAGCGAAACCTATTTTTTAACTTTTCAAACTTTTCACCATACTCATAGCCTCGTATGATAGCAATCTCAGACCCCGCAGGAAGATCTTCAATCTTACTATAATTAAAAGTTTCACCCTTACGGTAAAAGAACGAAGCTTTTGCTTTTAATAGTACTTCTTCACCAAAGATATATTCTTTCAATGTTGAAGCTTGCTTTGTTACATTATAGCAACCATCAACTCCTCCATCTTTAGTCAAGGCCAAGGCCCTAGCATATGGAACAACTTTAAACTTCGGCTTAATTCCTTGATCTAAAAAAGCTGCTTTTACAATCTCAGTGGATATCCCCTGCCCTGAGTTGTCTGCAAAAGGTGGCCAACTATCTTCGACAGCAAGATGTATATCCAGTGCTAATGTCTTAGACATTGATAAGAAAAGAATGAATACAAATAGTTTCATTAGACTATTCTAACGTATAATAGAAAATAATTAAACAATGTTATAAGTGTATTTCAAGAATAGGTATTCTAGAGTACGTTAATCAGAAATAATTAGACAATTTATAGGAGTTACCATGCTTAAGAAGATTTCATATATTTTACTTTTTATCATTATTGCCTTTTTAATGAGGTTGTATAATCTTGGCCTGAACAGCCAAAAAATGTCGCCTACGAGTTTAAAGGAAAACTCATCTACATTAATGAAGTGTACGTCAGAGCTTAACTGTGTAAAAAGCTCTATTCTTACGCAGGAGAACAAAATCCAAAATATAGTAAAGGTACTAGCTTCAAAACCTCAGTACAAAGTAGTAAAGGTTGAGAAGAACTATCTGTATTTCACAGACCAGTCGTCTATTTTTGGATTTGTAGATGATGTAGAGTTTCTGTACGAAGAGAATTTGAAAAAACTACACTATAAATCATCTTCTCGCGTTGGTAAGAGTGACCTTGGAGCGAATAAGAAAAGAATCGATAGAATTCTTCAGCAAATAGGGCTATAAAGCCTCTTAAGTAAGACTTGGAGAATAAGATGTTTGAAATTGGTAAAGTAAATAGCCTCACTGTTTCTAGAGAAACAAAATCAGGGTTCTATCTAAAAGATGATGATTCAATAGATGAGATCTTCATGCCTCCTTCTATGGCGCCTATTAATCTTCAAGTCGGGCAAACGATTGAAGCTTTTATCTATATTGATACTAAAGGTGGTCTCATTGCTACAGACCAAAGACCTTACGCTCAAGTTGGCGAGTATGCGCTAATGAGAGTTGTAGACAATCAAGAGTTTGGAGCATTTTTTGATTGGGGCATAGAAAAAGATCTTCTCGTTCCTGGGAACGAACAAAAAGTAAAAGTTAGAAATTTTGAAGATCATATTGTTAGAGTGTGCCTTGAGGAAGGAACTGATCGTGTATATGGAACCACAAAACTTGGGAAATTTATTGAAAACTCTGTTTTTGATTTTGCACCTGGTGACAGTATTGAAATAGTCCCAGTTCAAAAAACAGACCTAGGTTTTCGTGCAATTATTAATAAAAAGTTTATAGGAATGATCTATGATAATGAAATTTTCTCTAAAGTTGTTCTAAAAAAGACCTATCAGGGCTATGCCAAGAAACTAAGAGAAGATGGCCTTGTTGATGCATCTCTCCAGGTACAAGGTATCAAGAATGTTGTCGATGCAAAGGAGACAATACTTGAAATGCTCAGAAACTCTGGCGGACATTCTCCACTTTACGACAAGAGCTCCCCTGCCGATATCAAGATGGCATTATCAATGAGTAAGCAGACCTTTAAGAATGCCATTGGCATGCTATATAAAGAGAGAAAGATAACAATTTCGGCCGAAGGAATTAAGCTAACTAACTAGAATCACTTTGCGCAGCGCTTATAATATTAACCGTTTATAAAAATTACGATAGTATTGAATTCGTGAAATACATGTGTTATTAAATAAAAATTAAAAATGCAACTGTTCCGAGACTTTTTCCAGGTATCCTGACTAACTTCTCTTGAGCGCGGTGCCTAACCATTAAATTGACTAAATAGGAGTACTATAATGGGTAAAAAATTGTATGTTGGAAATCTTCCGTTTTCAGAAACTGAAGAATCAATCACTGAAACTTTTTCATCTTGTGGAACAGTTGAATCAGCAAAGTTAATTATCGACAGAGAAACTGGTAGATCAAAAGGATTTGCATTTGTTGAAATGTCTTCAGACGAAGAAGCTCAAGAAGCTATCTCTAAGTTTGACGGAAATGACTTAAATGGTCGTCCAATGAGAGTTAACGAAGCGAAGCCACAAGAGCCAAGAAACAACAACCGTGGTGGTTTCGGTGGTGGTAATCGTTACTAAGATTTAATTCTTTTTAAATATACCATAAAGGCAAATACTTAGTATTTGCCTTTTTTTTTTGTCCTTTGACTACTTATTACCTTCCCTATAGAATCTAAAAAAATGAAAAGGACTTCCTATGAAAATCGTACTTCTATTACTAGCAGTAATCACTCTTAGCTCTTGTGGCTCTCTAAAAACAGATATTAACTATGACAAGAATATTGACTTCTCAAAGTATAAAACAATTTCATGGGTAGATATGAAAGGAAAACTTTCAAGTTACCACCTTAATCAAGATGCTGACGTAAAAGCAAAGAAGTTCATAGAGTCTCAAATTGAAAAAGCTGGACTTAAATTCGTTGAAGGTAATGATTCAGATTTAATCATTAATTATCTTATACAACAAAATAGGGCCATTGATGTGCGCTCTTTTGATGTTAGCTTTGGTTATCATCCATATTCTACGGGTATGTATGGAACATATAATACACTCACTTATGTATCTACAAGGGAGAACGAATCAGGCGCTTTAATGCTTGACCTTGTTGATAGAAAATCAAAACAACTAGTTTGGAGAGGTTCGGCCAATAAGAACTTTGCAGAAAGATCAACACCACAAGACAAGCTAGAGGCATTTGTTAAAATCATAGAAAAAATAACCAAAAACTTTCCTCCGACTAAGAAGTAATGCAAGGCCTATCACGAATAGGCCTCAACACATTTGATTAAACATGCTCAATCAAAACGACAAGCTTATCCTAGCTCCAATTAGAGGGGTAACGAACTTCATCTATCGTAATTCGCTTGAAACTAGTTTTGGAGGAGCCGATTCCGCACTTGCTCCATATATCGTGACCAAAGAAAGTGGTGAGTTAAATAAGCGCCAGCTTGAAGACCTCGATGTCTCTAAGAATCTTCTCCCTACGACAGCACAAGTACTTACAAAGAGTGCAAAGCAATTTATTCACGCCGCTCATGCCTATAAAGAATTAGGGGTGACACGTATAAATCTGAATATGGGTTGCCCATATCCAATGGTGGCAAATCGAACTAAAGGCTCTGGACTTTTACTTCACCCCGATAAAGTTAAAGATCTTTTATATGAAATCAAAAGAGATTGCCCTATAGAATTTACTGTAAAGATTCGTCTTGGGAGAGAAAATGCCCAAGAACTAAAGGAAATTATTCCCTTTATTAATGAGCTTAATATAACTGAT
The DNA here is from genome assembly GCF_004006665.1 of Halobacteriovorax sp. HLS. Classification (NCBI taxonomy): domain Bacteria; kingdom Pseudomonadati; phylum Bdellovibrionota; class Bacteriovoracia; order Bacteriovoracales; family Halobacteriovoraceae; genus Halobacteriovorax; species Halobacteriovorax sp. HLS. The sequence goes on along the minus strand of NZ_QOCL01000009.1, from coordinate 380,117 downwards.
TTCACTATTCATGCCAGATATGGATGTCAAATATATAAAGGTAGTGTTGATATAGATGCCTTTGAGCAATGCCTTCCTCTATTAGACACCACTCCATGCTATAATGGGGACATAAGAACACCTAATGATTTCTCTATTTTCTCAAAAAGGCTTACTACTGTGAATAGATGGATGATTGGAAGAGGAGTTCTTTCTAACCCTGCCCTACTTGCGCAGATAAGAGGTGAAGTCTTCAATGAACAAAGCTATCGTGCAAAACTTATAAAGATGCATAAATCACTTTGCGACGGCTATATGGGCCTAGATAACGCTAAATCAGACTTCCTAACAAGAATGCGCGAACAGTGGTTTTATTTAAAAGATATTTTTGATCTTGATCACAAAGTATATAAGAAGATAAAAAAAGTAAAAACATTAGAACAATATGAACAAGCAACAGAATGGATCTTCGAGCAAGAGCTGAAAGAGTCCATTCTCAATTAGATAAATTATAGCTCAGGAAGATCGTCGTTATTTCTGATTTCACGTCCTAAGACCACTTTCTTTATTAATGCTTCACTTTCGTAATCTTTGTAATAACATTGATTCTTGTAACTAAGTCTGCCCTTTGAAAGAGGAAACTTTTCTTCCGAGGCCACAAGGTATGGTATCCCTCCATTTCTTTGAAGTAATTGCTCACATTGCTTTGCAACCTTCTTAATTTTCTTTCTTTGAAATAAGTTACCACCTAGCTCAGAGGACTTTTCTAAAAGAGGAAAATAAATCGCACACGAATGAATTGTATCTCGATAAGAGTCTATTCTTGAACCACCCTCTAGAGCTTTCTTAACATCCTTTTGCAGCATTTTTACAATTTCATAACCGAAAACCTTTTCAAATCCAGAGCGAGCAACATTCATCAAAGGAAGGTCAGCTGTTCCAGAACTATCCAGACTTAAAAGCTCCGCACGGACAGCACGATACATACTGACTTGATAAGTATACTTAGAGTAATTTAAAGAAGTTTCATCATCAATTCCATTGAGGAAATAGTCCTCAACCCCTGAGAAGTAATTGTAAAAAGTTGCATCAATGGTTTCAACAGACAATACCTCTCCCCCCGATAAGTTATTGGCAAGGTAAGTATAGGCAGCTTGGGCCAAAGACTTGAAGTCCTTACAAAGGAAGTCGTCTTTTTCAAGGTCACAAAGCTCATTGCCAGCTTCTTCATCTCCTACAGAAACTAACTCTCCGTCATATTCAACAAGAGCGCTTAATGCCTTTATGGCCTTCTCAATTCTGATAGAGAATAGTCTGTTGGCCTGGGGACGATTTTCTCTCTCAAGATCTGACTTTATGAGCTCTAACATTTCAGAGAATTTATAATCTTTATTTCTTTCTGAGTAATTTTCTTCTGACTTTATTGCGTAGTATAGACGCTCTATATTTACAGACTCTCTAAGTTTTTCAGAAAGACGCTCTAAATTCTTTCCTAAATCTTCTAGAGATGGTTTTACAACTCTTGTAATAAAACTAGATCTATCTTCGTTATTTAATAGATTCTCAGGCTTACATTCATCATTAGAAACTGACCAGGCCGTAGGATAATCAGCTGAAAAGATCTGACAATATGAAGCGAGATAGTTCTTGAGGTACTGGGTCCACTTTAAGTTCTGATTCCAATTATTCCAGGTCTTAATATTTTCGTATCCATCATTCCACTCATTAATGTCATAAGGGCTTGGTCGAAGTAGCCTAAGACGAGTCATTTCTTTTTGGATACTAGCAATCTCTACGATAGTTTCTTGCTGTTGAGATGTCTCATAGATATCTTTTAATTGTTGTAGAATAAGAGTTACCCTCGGATAGTGCTTATTCATATCTACAAGAGTTTTAAAGTCTTTTTGCGGAGTATCTAGGCTTAATAATTTCTTATATAGAGTTCTAAGCTCTTCTTTAGTCATAGAAGATGCTCTCATTTTACATGTCAAGATATTGATATTCTTATAAGCGCACTTATAGGAGAGATAGTAATTTCGAGAATCAAAAAGGTCCTCTAAGGCTTGAGACTCATCACTAAACTTATTCTTTGCATAGTTAACAAAACTATCCATCAGACCAGAAAGACCATTTGCGATACCTGAGGTAACTAATGAAGAACCTGGGTACATTGTATTTGCAACTTGTCCAAGCAGTAAAAGATTCGGTCTAAGAAGTGTATTTCCTAGAGAGCCATCACATTCGGGATTTTCTCTTAAGTTATCTAAAAGAAGTGCGCCGAGTGAAAGAGAGTCCATCAAATGAGTATCTCTCACTCTGTCTTTGGAAGTGTACTCATTCTCAACTCTAGTAAGAGCGAGGATTTCTTCATCCAGCTCGTTTGCATAGGTTCCGTTATTAATACGACTGTATACTTCGGCCAGTAGAGTTTCTTTATTAGAAGTTGCCGATTTAACTTCACTATCACGTGAGATAAGTTCCTTAGAGATAGTAGATAAGAATGTCTTTGAGTTATCGTAAATCGACTGACACTGAACTCTGTTATCTCGAATTTGCTCTAACGTGGTTTGCAATGAATCAAGTGTCGATAATACATTTTGATTTTTTACGAATGGACAACTTTTACTTAATGGTCCGTCAAAACTGATACCAAAGTTAAAACTAGCGTAAACATTAGAGAGCGCTAAATAGCAGAGCAACTGACCAATAATTTTCATAAAATTTCCTATATTTGTGTTGGAAATTTCTATCAATAAAATGACATTTTGACAGGAAAAAAAAGGAATAAACACGGTTTTTACAATATTTAATATTGAGACAAAACGAATTTACAAACACTTAGAAGTTCAGGACTACACTAGGATTAGCTTTGCTAACCCCAGAAATGTAAGAAAGCCGAAAATATCAGTAGCTGTTGTTAATAAAACTGTACTACCTATGGCCGGATCAATATCAAAGCGAGTCAAGATAAGGGGTATGGTTGAACCGAAAAGACCTGCAATGAAAAGATTTATAATTGTCGATGCTGCTATAACTAGGCCAAGAGACTCTATACCAAACCATAAATGAGCAATGACTCCAATCAGTACAGCAAAGATAAGCCCGTTTAAAAGCGAAATTAAAATCTCTTTTTTAATAGTTCCTAACCCATCTTCCCAATCAATCTCACCAATTGCTAGCTGTCTAACTGTAACGGTTAGTGTCTGAGTTCCAGCATTTCCACCCATTGAAGCAACAATAGGCATTAGTACAGCAAGGGAGACGAACTTTCCTATCGTTTGATCAAAAAGTCCAATCACAATTGAAGCCGCTATTGCTGTAACTAGATTTATCGCAAGCCAAAATCCTCTAGACTTAGCAACATCATAGAAGTCCTCACCGGATTCTGCATCGGCATTAACACCGGCCATATGAAAGATATCCTCAGTCGCTGAATCCTCCATAATATCATAAATATCATCGGACGTGATTCGACCTAGTAAATATCCGGCCTCATCAACAACTGGAATAACAGAAAGGTTGTAATCACTAACTCTCTCTACCACATCACGAATATAGTCTTTATGATTAGCAGTAACCTTATTCCACACATACTGACTTGACTCTAAAAACTTTTCGTAAGTTTCGCTTCTGTCAAAAATAATGACTTCTTCTAGTCCAATTGAACAAATAAACTTTCCGAAATCATCGGTAATAAAGACATGGTAAACACCTTTTACTTCATCTTTATTTTTTAAGTTTCTAAGATTTTTAATAGACTCGTCAATATTCTCATTAATTTTTGCGGTAAATAACTCAATCTGCATATAAGCACCCGCAACATCATCTTCATAAGAGATAAGGTTACGAATTTCTTCTCTATCCTCAACATTGATTTTCTCAAGGATCTCTTCTGCCCTATTTTCATTATGCTCACTAATCGTTTGAATAAAATCAGCTGCATCATCTGTATCCATCTCCGTTGCAACTTTTGCAAGACGACGAAAACTTATAAGATCAGAAACTTCTTCTTGAATATGTGCAGGCATTTCCGAGACAACATCAGCTAAGAATTCATTCGGAAATTTTTTGAGGGTTTTAATATAAAGTTCGTCATCAACCTCACGAAGTTCGAGCAATAACTCCATAACATCGTAAGTCTTGTTAGATCCATTTTCCTCGGAATCAAGAATCTCAGACAGCTTCGCAACTATCTCTTGAGTGTCCTCGATAATTTTTTCTTCTTGAACCATAACAAACCTTAAAAATGAAAATAATCTCTTTATCGACAATCGAATAAAATATCTTAGTAAAAATAACACTTTAGCTTAGGAAGTACATTTATTTTTGCTAATGAAAGTTTTTCCAGAGTAATATAGGAAAGAATGATACCCAACGAAAGTAAACGGTCATCTTAAAGAGGTTCAAATGAAAATAAATGCTATTGTATTTGATATGGATGGAACGATAGTTGACTCCCAGCTCGACTTTAATCAAATGAGGGACGAGATTGGTATTCCTAAAGACTTTCCAATTCTAGACTTCTTAGAAGATATTCAAGATGAGAAGTTAAAAGAAAAAGGTTTTGCAATTGTTGAGAAACATGAGCTAACTGGTGCATCTAAAGCAACACCTTTAAGAGACATTGATTCATTCATTCAACTACTAATGGAAGCAAATTTTCCAATCGGTATATTGACAAGGAACTCCAAGAAAGTAACAGACCTTACACTGGCAAAATTTCCCTGGGAGTTCAATTACGTACTAACAAGAGACTGCGCCCCTCCAAAACCAAACCCTGAAGGATTATTCTTAATGGCAAAGAAGTTTAATACGCCTATTGAAAACTTGTTATACATTGGAGACTATGACTTTGATCTCGAAACAGCTCGCAATGCTGGTGCGATCTCAGGTCTGTTTCTAAACCAAAGAAATTCGCACCTAGCAAAAGCCGCCGATCTCAGTATTACAAATTATATGGATCTCGTCTCAGAGCTAAAACTATCCGAACTTTAGCTCAGAGAGTTTCTTCTCATTCTGAATATTTGAAAACTCAATATCTATGTCAATATCAGAAAGTACTTTAAAGTAGTTTCTACTATCAATTAAAGGCCACCACTCATAGAGAAAAATATTAATAGGCTTCCACATAGAAACCCAACCTACAAGCAAAAGACCTTCTTTTAAGAAGGTCTTAAAATATGTATCATCTATACTCTTAGAAAGGATAGAAGATAGAAATAATGATGAGCTAAGAAACAAAAGACCAATTAAAAGAGTCTTAAATCCAAGATTAAATGTAGCGTGGATTGCCTTACTCGTAATATCTGCTCTATATGTAAAGAACTCTCTAACCGCCGTTTCAACAGTCGAAGAGCTACTATCAGACAAAACATCATTAGTAACAATGCGAAGTTTTCCGATCTTTTTTGGACCAATTTCATGAGCACAGGAGAGGATATACTCTACTACATCATCATCTAAGTCTTTTATTCTGAATGGATTAGGATCTCTTTTATCAAAGAGCTGCTCGATTGAGACAACCTTAATTTCGATGACACACTTACCGTTTTCAACGGGATACCAATTATTTCTTTTCATTAAACCCAAAGCTTGGAACCTTAAATTGAGCATTCCACACTAAACATTATATTATGAACAAAATCCGTATCGACATGGTCGAATTAGTTATGAGTATGGCACAAATTTGAAATTAAAATCAACAAGAATTTAAAATTATTTTATGGTCTACAGGCCATTTCTCCAGAAGGAGATTTAAAGCACATTCCTCTAACTACTCCATGTGGGGAATTAAACTCGCATGGCTTATTAACAAGTTTATCCTTGCAAGCATTCTTAGCGGCCATTGGTGGGCCATGAACATGAGGCTTTTGAATATGAGGAGGATGTAACGGTCTCTTAGTGACAACATTATCGTCCCCTGGCTGATTTCGCCCCTTTCTAAAACTAGGATCAGGAGTTCCCCTAAAACATCTAGGGATGACAGGAAACTCCTCAGTTAAGAAGTAGAAGTACTCCTCACCTATTGCTTTTCCATTACAACGATCTAAATCACCAGAGCCTTTAACAAATTCATAATCACTAACGAATGTCCCATCATACTTTCCACCAATAGGCCTGGTTCCCTTTTTCAATCTGTAGCTTGAATAAACTTTTGTTCCATTCTTTCCATAGAGGGCGAGAATTTTAAACCCATCCGCAGCGTACCCAATGACAGGAGACTGTGCCCCCTTACGTACCCCTAGCTTTTCCATTAATTGGAGAGGGAGTCCATGGTAGTGGTATGCCCCAGTAGGCTGGACATGAGCATGATTCTCGTCAACTCCTAAGCGAACAGCACCTGATAATGCTTCATACTGCCATTCAGAGTTTCTTTGTCCTTGAAACCACTCGTCCGCACCAGGGTCAAATGGAATACCATTTAGAGCAACGCCAAAGTCGTAAGTCATCTCTAATGGAGTGACAACCATATTCATAATTGGATTTATAGCAACTCTATAAAGATACTTTTGCTTATTAATTGCATGAGGATTTCCAGCATTTGGAAATTTTCCAACATTATGATCAGGGATGCCATTAGAAACAATAATCAAATTCTTACTATTATTTGAGATATTTACAGTACTAGAAAATTCTAAACTTTCAGTAGCTTTTATTAGTCTTACTCCACCAGACTGAAGCATTGTATGGACTCTTGCCTCACGTTGAGCGTAAGTAGATAAGTTAAACAGAGAAAGTAAAATAATTAGATACATAAGTATTCCATTAAAAAAATCATTTTATCAATTAAAGCACTTAATGAACCAAAAAGAAACTGATTGAAGAAATTTATCTGAGACTGTTCATTAGAAAAAGACCAATATGGTCATATACCAAACTCGAAGAATAGAGAGCGTTAATCTATCTCGAGACTTAAAACTTATAACATTAATTTGTCTAAAGATTCATTCCTATCATACATAATTTATTTTAGATGCCGATTTAGTACTTATGAAAATGATAAAAAGAGTACTTAGTTCAATTTATTTCGACTATCTACTAGCAGCAATCGCTGTAGTAGGTTTTACTGGTCCATTCTTTATAACAAAGAATAGAGAGAACGATGTATTTCTTATTTTAACATTATTTGTTATGTGGCTACTTTTAATCATCATTCTATTTTTAAAAAGTAAAATAAAAAATAGGGATCGAAATGTTTAGTCTTCTTGAAGTTCTCCTGTATGTAATTATTTACACCACGATGCTTTATTCTGTCGTAGTCTTCTTACAAAGAAAGAAACTTTTTGGAAAAATCAATAAGAGCCCACTCACATACTCCTTAACACTCGCTGCATACTGTACTGCATGGACTTTCTACGGCTCGGTTGGATCATCGGCCAAAAGTGGAGTTATCTTTTTAACTATTTACTTGGGACCAATGATATCCATAATTCTTTGGGATTCAATTTTACGTAAACTCATTAGAGCAAAAGAGCAGTATAAAATTACGAGTATTGCGGACTTTGTTTCAACAAGATACGGAAAATCTGCAAAAGTCGCCTTCATAGCAACATCTCTTGCTCTAATTGGAACTATTCCTTACATATCATTACAAATTAAAGCAATTATTGGATCAATATCTTTGTTAACAAGTAATGAAGCTTTAGGTTTTCTAACAGAGGCATTTATTGTAGTTCTAATTATTATGGGCACTATCATTCTTGGAATCAAAAAAGTTAGCTTAACAGAGAGACACCCAAAAATGATAACTGTCATAGCACTAGAAAATATTGTAAAGTTAGTTACGTTTATTTTGATTGGGAGTGTTGCATTCTTCGTATATAACGAGCAACCTTGGAACTTTTTTAACGATTTAAAAACTTACCTACCTGAGAGTTATGCCTATATGGGCAATCGAGACTTCAAAGATATCGCCACATGGGCAACATATTTAATATTAGCAACAAATGCAATTTTATTCCTTCCTAGACAGTTTCACATTGCAGTAGTTGAAAATAATAATGAAAACCATATTACCCATGCTAAATGGCAATTTGGTTTATATCTTTTCTTAATTAATTTATTTGTTCTTCCTATTGTAGTAACGGCCTACAAGTTAGGCTTTACAATCGAACAAGCTGATCAATTCATAGTAAATCTTTCTATGCTAAAAGGTTCAAAATATTTAGCTATAGCTATATTCATTGGAGGATTTTCAGCAGCGTCAGGAATGATCATGCTATCTACGATGACAGTTTCAACAATGGTTTCAAATCATATTGTCATTCCTATATTAAAAACAACTAACACTTTAAACTATCTAAGTAAGTACTTACTTCAAATAAGATGGATAAGTGCTTTCGTACTTATCACAAGTTCATATATGTATATGAAAGTAATGGAAGGTAAATATGCATTAGTAGCAATGGGCATGATCTCATTTTCAGCTGCACTCCAATTTGCTCCCGCAATTATTTTAGGTCTATACTGGAAGGAGGCCAACAAACGAGGTGTCTTCTGCGGAACAGTTCCTGGAGCACTCATTTGGCTATATACTTTAGTTCTACCTGCATTTTGTAAAAGTGGATTTATTTCAATGGATATTTTAGAATATGGACCATTTGGAATATCTTTTCTAAGGCCAGAAAATCTATTTGGATTAACTGGGTTACACTACTTAACAAACTCACTAATTTGGACAATGTTCTTTAATATAACAGGATTTGTTATTGGAAGTTTAAGCTATGAGCAATCAGTTGAAGAGGAGAAAATTTCAAAAGAAATTGTCTTCAACTTAAGCGCTGATAATGAAGGTACACAGTTGCAAGAGGACCATGAAAGAGAAATTGAGAAATCTCAGAAAAAAGAGATTGTACAAACAACTCTTAGAAAATATTTCACAGATAAAGTAGTAGAAACATACTCAAATGATATCTTTAAAGATATAGGACATATTGATCACGATTTAATTTCAATTATAGAACTTTTCGAAATTAGAAATCGCCTTGAAACAAAACTAACAGGTGCTATTGGGTCGGCCAATGCATCTAGTGACATTGAGTCTTCAGGTCTTTTTACAGAAATTGAAAAAGAGGCGCTTTCAAATTTCTATGCGAAACTCATTACTGACCTTAATGTAGACCCAAGGGAATTAAATAAAAGAATAAACCTATATAAGGAAAAGCAAGATTTCATTCTAGAGCAAAATAACAACCTAGAGAAACTTGTAGCTAAAAGAACTGAAGAGCTTGAGAGTCAAAAGGAGAAAACATTTCAAGCATCCAAACTATCTGCCCTTGGAGAAATGGCAAGTGGAATTGCTCACGAAATAAATAATCCTTTGACCATTATAAGCTCAACCTCCTCTCTAATTAGAAGACTATCAACAAAAGATAAATTGTCTAGTGATAGACTACATGAGCAGCTTGGAGACATCGATAGAACAGTTAAAAGAATAAACTCAATAATTAACGGTATGAAAAACCTTTCTAGAGACACTTCAAGAGACGACTTTGCTGAAACAAGGATTACCGATATTGTAGAAGACTGCCTTGGTATTTGCGAAAGTAAATTTAAAAGTGCTGGTGTTATGTTTACGATTAATATGAATGATGAAGCTAAAAACTCAACAATAAGCTGTAAACGTATTGATATTTCTCGAGTTATTATTAATTTTCTAAACAATGCTTTCGACGTTGTATCAGAATTAGAAGAAAAGTGGATCGTTTTGGATATTGATATCTTTGATAATTTGATTACATTCAGCCTTACGGACTCTGGAAAAGGTATTTCAGAAGAAGTTCAAGAGAAAATCTTTCAACCATTTTTTACAACAAAGGAAATTGGAAAAGGCACTGGCCTAGGACTTAGTTTATCTAAAACAATTATCGAAGATCATGGTGGCGAAATCACTCTATCAAAGAATTGTGCAAACACTAGGTTTCTCATCACATTTCCAATACGGCACACTCTTTCAGAAATAGCTTAGAAAACTATTCTTTACCGTATTTCTTAAGTAATGAATTATACATATTCTCGTCGTATATCTGTTTTACAATTGTTGCGATTTTATTTTTTAGCTCTATAGGAAGGTCCTTTCTAACAAATACCCATTGTTTCTTATTTGGGGTTATCATAATAACTTTTCCAAAATCCTTATTTGTAAGCCCTAAATCCTTCATCCAATAGTAATATGCTGGTTCAGAAAAAACGGCGCCAGAGGCCTTTCTATCTTTAACAAGCACACTAAGCGCTTGCCTATAACTATTAACCTGAATCACTTTCTTTGGAATACCTTCAAGTTCTACATAAGATGCAGATCGATGAAATACCATGTGCTTCCCCTTAAAGTCATTTATACTCTTAATATTTTCACCTTTTTTCGTACCTGCAATGACATTTATATCAAATTGAATAGCAAGCTTTTCACCGGACTCTAACGACTCAGCATGTGCCTGAGAAGAGATGAGATCGATCTTTCCTTCGTTCAATAATTTTAGCATTCTTTTGAAAGGATAAATTTTGTTTACATATGGAATATTCAATCTTTTTCCGATTTCTTCATTTAATTCGAATATAATTCCTTGTTTTTTTCCTGATCGATCTTGCCACCCGTATGGACGTAAATCCATAGTTCCTATTTTAAGAACTCCTTCTGTAATATTCTTTTCATCAGCACAAACTGTACTAGAAAGAGATAACATCAAGACAAATAAACTTATCAAAGAAATATTGATCATAATTATTAAGATCTCCACACAAAAAGACTCAGATGCAAGTATAGCATCAAGAACACTTTCTAAACTCAAGGGAAACTCAATTCTGATGTAGCTACAAGTTATTGAGACAGCAATGCAGCCTAACGAAAGATCAAAACGCAACCGTAGAAAAGAATGATCGCTGTGACCGAGTTATGGAATAACTTTTCTTGCGTATTAACATATAAACGCTTTCCAAATAAAAGATATGAAACTGCTGCGATAAGAACATAAAGAACAATCTTAATTGATATAAACTCAGGATGAAAAAATAGAAGCATTCCATACTGGATAACACCCATTAGTAAATAACCGTAAGCAACCCCTGCCCTAGTCGAATTCTTATCTCCACTATGGATGGAAGAAGAGAATAGAGTTAACAAGCCTCCCCCCATATTAGTAAGCCCGTGCACTAAACCTAAGATCACTTGGTACAATTTTCGATATTGAAAAATAAAGCTTGAAAGAATGGTAGTAAGCTTTGAAGATAGTCTGATAGCACCACTTATAAAAAGCATTCCACCAACATAGATACTTAAGTCAATATTTTTTTCGTTAAGAAGGACATAGTAAACACCCAAGAACACAAAAGGCAGACAGAAGAGATTAAACTCTTTGCGAAAAGATTTTCCCGATTTTTGAGGTTCTATGACCTGTAGTAAACTAATACAGATTGATGCTGGTAATACGATACTGAGAGTTTCTTCGAAAGAGAATCCCATAATAAGCAAAGTTGGAGTACCAAATACCAATAGACCGACCCCCAAAACAGATTGAATAGTCGAAAAAATAATAAGAACGCTTATTAGAAGCATAAAGCTCATAATATTCCTTTATAATTTAATGAAACTATCTATTTTTACTATAATTTTCTAGATTTGGCCACGCACCATGAGCTTTGTCCCAATAATCGATAATTATAATTAATCCCAACGAGAGAAGATAACTACTGCCCTATGTGGCTCTGCCATTTGAGAGGCCATGACCTGATAGACACCATTTTTGGCCTTATAAATGCACATTAGCTCTGAACCTGACTTAAGTTCAGTCATTCTTACTGGACTAAAGTAAGTATTTGAAACCTCACAACCATTGACCTTCATTGCAGCTAATATAAATCTTTTACAAGAGTCATTCCAAGAAGAATCATAATCTATCCATTCTTTTGTATAAGTCATTTCTTCGCAATTTGAAGCTTTAGAAGGTACTGAAAGGAGTACTAAAACTAGAAAAGTAACTATATATTTCATATTATTCCTCGTAATTATTTAATCACTACTTACAATAAGTTCCCAGAATCGAAAATTTAAATGAAAAAAATATAGTAACTTATTAAGAAAAGAAAAACCTAGAAATAGTCATTAAGAATTCAATGACTAATATAGTCGCAAATATACTCAAAATACGACGCTGACCTAATCTCATATTAATCCAAGGGCCAAGCCTAGCTCCTAGAAATATTCCTGGTAAAACCATTAACCAAAGATGTAGTGGAACATTTTTGATAATTAGTAAATGAACAAAAAATGGAACCATTGCTGTAATCCCCATAGTGACAATACTAGTAACAGTTGCCTTATGAGAATCTATTTTAAAAAAGAATGTTAAGACAAAAAAGAGTAAAGTATCGACTCCAATTCCAATATATCCAACAATTGCCCCCCCTGCTAATCCTACTCCAACAAGCGACAGTACCAATGACTTATTGAGAATAATATCTCTACGACTCGTACTCTTATCAATATCCAAATGCTTGTATATGTAGCCCGCAAGAAAAATACCGAAACAACTAAAACCAACTTGCAAGTAAGAGGACTTAGACGCAGGAAAAATAAGGATAGTAACAAGACTCGCGGCAATTGCGATAGGAACAACAATAGCTACAATTGGCGATACGATTGCAGCCCTGTCAGTTTTGAACCAATTATAAGTTCCAAAGATCCCCATTCCTACAGACTGGGCCCCTAATGAGAAGCCTACGGCCTGCAGTGGAGCTATCCCTAGTAAAATCATTATTGGAAAGAAAACGATTCCTCCCCCTGCCGGAGTAGACATTGCGATCGTAGCGGCCAGTATTCCTACAAAGGGCATAAACCATGAGGCATATAGTTGATCAGTAGTAACAATACCATTCGATACAAAAGCTACAAATAATACAGAAATAGCTAGCAGTACTATTATTTCGAAACAGTAATGTCTAACTAATCTAGTCATCATTTTTCCGATTTTGTGAACTCATACGCCTTAAATCTTCATCAAATTTTTCAGTTCTTAATAAAGCACTTACAGAACGTACGCCTGCACTACAGCTAGATTGAAGCCCAGGGAAAGAAATATTTTGTCCGGTTAGGAAAAGGTTTTTAATTTTTGTTTTAGGTGAAAGTCCTTTTAAGCCAGTATTTGAAATGGAATGATAAATTCCATAAGCACTTCCCTCTAAAGAACCATTATAATGAATATTAGTTAAAGGCGTACTTATTTCAATTTTATCAATATTAGTTTTAAAAGAATCATCTATTTTAATAAGCTCAATCTTTATAACTTCTTTTAGTTTTTCCTTAAATGCTTTGTAAGATTCTGATCTTTTTCCGAATGTAGAATCCTTCCATCCACTCACATAACTATAGTCACAAGGAATATGAACAGTTATAAAAGAATGTTTAAGATTATAATTCTCTTCATTAGATCGGCCAGGCCTACAGAGATATAAGAAATTTGGATCTAATGGATTTGCATCATCAAATAAATTACTAATATTCTTTTTGAAGAAGTAGTAGTTAGTATCCGGATCGAATTTTGTTTTACTCTTTAGTCGAATATATGCTGCAACAAAGCTTTTAGACTCTTTCATTTTAAGAAGCCTATCTTTGAAGACCCTCCGAGTGGGGTCATGATCAAGACGAGCAAAAGTCATTTTAGGATGCATTGAAGAAATAACATATTTACAACAAAACTCGAAGGAAGTTGTCTTAAGTTTTTTAATCTCAGAATCAATAACATTCATCTCTAAGAGTTCCTCACCTAGAAAAAAATCAACTCCAAGTTTGGAACACTCTTCTTTAAAGCTCTTAGCGAGGTCGTCTCCTGAGTTTTGAAATGTGTAGGGGCCTTGAATTAAGGTATCAGTAATTACAGCATGTGGAGCAAACGCCACGTCTTTTGGTGAGACTCCGTGTAATGTACAGTAGCTATATAGAACGTCTTGAAGTTGAGAATCTTCTATATAACTCTCAACCGTATCCTTCAAAGAAGTTTCCATCCACTTAAAAACCTCGGTTGTTCTCTCATTTAATTTAAAATTAGAACTAGGCATGAGCTTCGCAACATAGAGTAGCTTTTCAAAGTATTGCTTTATTCCTTCTGATTCATGTGGAAAATGTTCTGTAAGGTCTTTAATGCATTTGTCGTAACCTTGAGAAAAGGAGTATTCCTTTCCTTTAATGACGAAACGATCGAATTTACTTTGTGCCATTGGTCGGTAATGCTCTGGAACATAAACATTTAAATATTCTAGTAAAGTCCTAAAAGCCCCCCCTTTTTCCATTGCACCAATATAGTGACCTCCGGTGTCGAACTCAATACCAAACCTTTTAAATGAATGTAAGTAGCCACCAACTCTAGAATGCTTTTCCACAATAGCAACACTCATCCCCTCTCGAGCAAGAAGTATTGAACTTGTTAGACCAGATATTCCGGCCCCAATGATGACAGCGTCATAATTTTTCATGGAGTGTAGAGACCACCGTTAACACTTAATATTTGTCCTGTAATATAAGTCGATTTAGAACTTGCGAGAAACTCAACAACATCAGCAATCTCTTGAGCGTTGCCTAGTCTTCTAGCAGGAATATGCTCAATAATCTCATCAAGTTTAGGAATTTTCTCACTCATTTCAGTATCAATTATTCCTGCTGCAATTGAATTAACACGAACTTTTTTTCTTGCTAGCTCTTTTCCAAGCGTTTTAGACATTGTCATAAGTGCAGCTTTACTCGCGCTATAACTGGCCTGTCCAGGGTTACCTATTTGACCACTCACAGAAGAAATATTAATAATACTTCCCTCTTTTGCTCTGCTCATATATTTTGCCGCCCACTTCATAATTAAAAAAGGAGCATATGCATTTACTTTCATTATCTTATCAAAAGTATCTAACTCAATCATTGAAAAAAGAGAGTCAACCGTAATCCCTGCGTTGTTAACGATAATTTTTGGTTTAATAGATAAGTCATTTAAACACGCCTCTAGGGAGCTTAGATCTGATAAATCACACTGTATAAGTTCACAGGACACACCCAATTCAACAATAGTATTTTTAAGTGAGTTAGCTTTATTGATATTGGAACCATAGTGCAAAAGAATTGAATAACCACTATTAGCTAATGTCTTAGCAATGGCCTGTCCTATTCCACCAGTTGCTCCGGTAACCAATGCCCAATGATCTAACTTACTCATTATTATTCTCCAAAAAATGATAAATTCTGCTTTTTAAAATAGAAGATTGAGATGAAATATTATGTCCAGTATTTTTGAAACTAATAAATTCCACCTTATGCCCAGAATCACTCAACTGCGAATAACCTTCTTTCGCGTAATTATACGAAATAACTTCATCATCTTCACCATGAAAAGCAAGAATATTAAGTTTATTTTTTCCACTATACTTTGAAGCTAGGGGACATGCAGACATAAGCACAAGTTTTTTAATATTATCTAATTCATTAGCAAGTGAAAGACCAACAATTGCACCTTGAGAGTAACCGACAATAGTTATTTCACAGTCAAGAGACATACTTTCAATAAAACTAAGTAGAGCATTCTTAGATTGCTCAACACTGAAGATGGATTTATTTGATTTATGATCTTCAAAATACCAAGAGTATCCCATTCTAGAAATACTCTTATCCGATTTAGGAATTGGAAAAAAACCATTAGGCGCTAAGATCGAATAAGCATCTGGAATCATTTGTTCAAAGTCCATTAGCGCTTTCCTAGCATGCATACGGTATCCATGAAGGAGTAGAACAAGCTTACGTTTTCCCTTATTTTCGAAATAATAAGTAATAGGAAAAGTGAAATCTATATTAGAAGTATTAGCTTTCAACTTTAAAACCTAATGGATAAATAGAAATAGTGTTCTTTGATGCTCGTTGCTCAAATATTTCATGATAATCAGGATGTTCAGTTCCCATTATCTTATCCCACCAAGTAAAATACAGCGAAAAGTGATAATTTGTTTTCGTATGATGGATGTAATGATGAGTTGAGTTTCCCGTGAATTTAGTAAGAGGATTTTTAGTAAAACCACTCGGAAAGAGTTCATATCCAGAGTGGCCAAGACAATTTAAAATAAATGAAATTATCAGAAAAGCTACAATGGCATAAGGATGTAAAGGTAAAAATGCCAGTATTAATGGCCTAAAACCAAGTTCCATAAAAGATTCACTAGGGTGAGTAGCGAATGCCGAAAAGGCCGTTGGATTATGAAACATATGATGTACTTTGTGCTGAGATAACTTTTTCAAAGTATTATTTTTATGAAACAGATAGTGAAACCAAAAAAAGTAAGTATCGTGAATAACAAAAACAAGAACTGTACTTATAAGTAAATAGATCACTCCATATTGCTCTACATCACTATATATTTTGGTGTAACCATTTCTATACATCCAAACCATTAAAACCATCCAAGGCATATAAGATAGCCCAACAGAACATCCCCAAAAGATTTCTTTTTTTATCATGCTCTTTTTAGCACTCTGTGGATTAATTTTGAATTTTGTAAAAAAGTTTCTACAAACTAGATCATAGATATATGCAAAGGAGAGATAGCGAATATTGTAAAATAAGAATGTTGCGATAGCAATTTCAAAATAATTCATAGATCAACCTTTGCGTAAACTTTAAACTCAGCAGATGCAATAACTCTACCTTCGTCATTAAAACACTCGCCCTTTACAAAGAAGAGGTCACCTAATTCTTTCAAGGTTGTGAGTTTTGCAGTGAACTTCGTTCCTGCTTTATAATTATTCTCTTCAAACTCATAGTGACTAATCATTGGGATCATTGCTTGATTTAGACCGTCAAGATTTTTGTTTAATACCTGGGCGGCCCTAAAGTAACCATAACCTTGTGCCATAAACTCAAGAAAGAAACTATTCATCAAATGATCATCCTCAAAAAAGTAAGGATAGTCCTTCTGAAGAGTAACACTAACCTCTCCTTGCAAATCACTTACAGACTCGACATAATCAACCCAAATCATTTTTGAACGATGGGGCATTAAGTGCTCTAAATCAATTGTTGATATTTGTTGTTTCATTAATTCCTTATATCTTTTATAATAAAGTCATGAATATTAAATATTTAGATAATCTAACTTACAATGAGAATACTTTTACTTTTTCACTTTCAAAGGACATCCCTTTTTTTGATGGGCACTTTCCTAAACAAGAAATTCTCCCAGCTGTTGTTTATATAGAGATTTGCCTCTTATTACTTCTAGAAAAAAATATTCACATAAGAAAATATCAAATATCTAAATCCAAATTTTTAAAACCACTTGCTCCAGAGTCTAAGGTCTCTGTCGAAATTCTAACAAGTCAATCACCTTACAAAATAGTCTGGACACTTGATGGCGAAATAGTAGCTAAAATTAATATAAAGACCTAATCATTCTCCATAATTTTCTCTACCGTCTCATATACATCTTTTAACTGGCGAACTTGCATAAAGTCCTCACCATTAATTTTTTTCCCAATTTTCTCTTCCAGAAGAACTAACATATCGGCAGCATCTAAACTATCAAGCTCCAAGTCATCAAATAAGTGTGCCTCGTCAGTTAGAGCACTTGCGTCTAGCTCAAATTCTTCACAAAAGATGTTTTTAATTTCTTCTCTAATTTGACTCATCAGATCCTACCTTTTTCATAATAAAGCTTGAGTTGATACCCCCAAAGCCACTATTGAAGTTTAATACTGTTTTTAATTCTCTATTCTTAGATTGAGTATTTACAAAATTTAGATTTGGGAGTTCGGGATCAACTTCACTAAGGTTATGATTTGGAATAATCATATTCGTATTCATCATTTTTACTAACATTGCTGTTTCAATGGCACCAGACGCTGCAAAAGTATGCCCAGTATAACCTTTTAAACTATGTACACTTACATCTCTTTCAAAGGCATTAAAAATCCCCCAAGATTCAGCATTATCTCCCTGTCTTGTTGAAGTTGCATGAGCACTTATAAAGTCTACTTCTAATGGGTTCGTATTCGTGTTAATCAGTGTTCTTTTTATATTATTAGTAATCGACAAAGTATCGGATTGTGCCATATGTACACCGCTTCCCGAGTAATCCCCGCCAACGACTTCTGCAAGTAGCGTTGCTCCTCTTTTCTTAGCAAATTCTTCCGACTCTAGTATGATTATCCCTGCACCTTCAGATATAACAACCCCATCTCTATTCTTATCAAATGGCCTTGAAGAATCTTTGGGAGAATCATTATAGTTTATAGAAGAAGCGTGGGCAGCATCAAAAGTTGAAACAGTTGTTTTATGAGCTTCTTCACAACCACCAACAATAGCAACATCATAAATACCCGCCTTAATTAACTGGGAAGCTAAAACGACAGATTGATTACCAGAAGCACACGCTGAGTTTGCAGATAGGACTGCACCAGTAAAGTTTATACTAATGGCCATATTTGTTGAATTTGTATGACTCATACATTTAAAGACTGATGTGGACTTTTGACCTTTTGCTGATTCATTTTCAATGATTTTCTTATGTGAGTCATAATATTCAGTAGGGCTACCAGTAGTCGATCCAGTACATAGAAGTGATCTATTAGAATTTAAAATGTCACTATCAAGTCCGGCCTGATCTAAGGCCTCTTTCATAGCTAATATACTCATATGAGTCATCTTAGATGAAGTACGTCTAATTTTTCTGTCTATTGATTTAATATCAAGGTCTTTAACAATTGAACCAATATGTGATTTTACACCATAGAAATTTTTAAATTCATCTATTGTTTCAATTGGACAATATCCCTCTAGGTACTTATCGAACATTTCATCAACACTCTTACCCATTGGAGAAATCGCCCCCATACCTGTGATATAGCACTTCATAATAACCCTTAGGTTCAAAGTTTAAGTAGGTATTATGAAGCAAGAATTGTACCAAAAAAGGCACCAGTTTTCGGTAGGTTGAGAGTACTTCTATGTTTAGAATAGTACCATTGAATAAAGTTTAAACACTACATTTGTCAGGCTTCATGACCTATCTCAAGTCATTTTTTAGGAATCTATATAAGATTAAGTACGGAGTTATATGTAAGGCTGTCTTACTATGAACTTCATAATACGACAGCTGAATTTTTCATAGAGTCCAAATTGATTCTCAAAAGCTCTCCAAAATCTGAATAATACTTAACTTCAAGTATGAGACACCTCTCAATATTTCCATCTTTCACCTAAGAGAAAAAGTGCAGGGACTTAGTATTTAGCATTTTGAAGCTTTAAAACATTTCCATCTAAATCTTCAAAGACTAACATATGCCCCCAATCAGCATCGACTTCCCCAAGGATATTTGCACCAGCATCTTCTAGAATTTTTCTGTCTTTAGAAACATCATCACTTTTTAATGTTAAAGTTCCTCCACATTGAGCTCCATGAGAGTCTCGTGGAAATGATGGCACATCACTTCCCTCAGTCCAATGAAGACCGATCATAACTCCACCACAATCTAAACTTGACCAATGATCAGACTCCCAAGAGACAGTCATATTTAAAGTTTTTGTATAAAACTCAACGGCTCTTTTCATATCTTTGACATTATAATAAATATCGTGAACTCCACTAATCATTTACATCTCCTAATATATAAAGAAATACTGCCACATCTTTACTCTATATTATATAGAATTCTTAATATTTAGAAGACTGAAATATGTAAATTAGTCTAAGCTATGTCCAAGATATCAATATCAGTATTGTCTTCTTTCATTCAGTTTAATACTATTTGTAAAAGGAGATCTCATGAGAATTTTACTAAGGTTATTTATTACTTTCCTGTTATTTACCAACCTTGCCCATTCTAAAAGCGTGTGCACGAGTCGTGTAAAAAAGAGTCAAGCCTGCCTTGATTCCATTAAATTTAAAAACTCTGATTTTTATAATTCTAAAGGAAAATTTCTTCCTGAAAAGGCGAAGGATGCAGTTATAGCAGTCTTAAATTATCATGGATATCCGATGTTTAAAGGAATAAGAGAAAAGATTTTTGTAATGGATTACAATAGTGGAAACTTTCTAAAAGTTGGCCTCTCTGGTCTTATGTATGAAAATAATCAAAAGAATCTATACATGCTCTTAGACATCTTCCTACTCCCAAATCAAATGCTGGCGGAACATTGGCACATTGATGGAGAAACAACTGCTGCTAAGAGAGAAGGCTGGCTGATTAGATGGGGCAGAAGTTATGTCGCAGGTATAGGCAAGAATAACTTAAAAGATTACCCTGAAGTTAAAGTCCCTAAAATTCACTGGAATGGAAAAGTCTCTGCAAAACATATTAAAGTCGCCAACCCAGGGGACTTCTACAATCTAGAACAAGTTCTCTCTCCACATTGGCAAATGGCCGGTAAAGAAGGTGCTATCATAACAGAGGTTGCAAACTTTGCAGATGGGAAAGCTGTTAAGAGATCTGACCCGAAAATGAACTAAACAAGGACAACAAACCTGAGTACCAGATAGAATTATTCTCATACTTTCGACTAGTAAATACTTCTTTACGCCTACTCTAGCATCTTCTCTAAATCATCTCGGATTTTCATTTTCTTGAAAGCCGAGACATTACTTCCACCTGTATTACCTACCGGTAAAATCCCAACCATTGAACCTAGTATCCCCATTGGAATACGAAAGAGTTGCCCGAGAATCTCTTTTTTATCTTTTTTCAAGAAGCCAATTTTGAGCATATAGATATGTGTAATCGTATGTGGGAATATATAACTTTGACCCAAGACATGTGCATCCTCAAGAAAAGTGAATGCTTCCTCAAATTTCCTTAACCTTATTAATCTCTTGGCACTTCCAAGTTTTAATTCAAAATTCTTTTTTAGTTTAGCGTTCATGTTAATCTCTTAAAGAAAGAGAGTTAATTTCTTCAATGGTACACAAAGTTCTCAAGTCAGCATTAGTATTTACAATTTTCTTTCTAAGTTTAGAAATTGTATTGTTCATAATGTGACGCACCAAGAATTTAAATAGCACCTTCTTTATACCTTTAGGATTTGTTCCAAATTTATTATAAAACTCATCAGGAGAACTAAATACTCCTAAATCTCGTACGATCCCCTCCTTTTGAATATACGTACTATTGCTACCACTCCATTCTACTTGCGGGGACTGAAAATTGTCACTTGCAACACCGTAACCACAAAGCGTCTTAGGCTCACTTTTAAAATATGATCTGAGAGAATTTAAATACTCTTTATCTAAAATAAATCCCTCAAGGTTATACCAAGAACCGTTAAAATTCACCTCAATCCAGCTATGAAAAATTTCTTTTGGAGTTAACCAATAAAATACTCCTGTAACAGCTCCATACTGAAGCCTTTTATCAATTGTGAAACCATGAAAACGGGCGTCTATTCCCGCACCACGAAGGAGTGCAAGAAGTAGATTCGACTTTGTATTACATTGTCCATATCCATCACTCAAAACCTTCGAGGCCGGAATATCATCACTCTCATTATAGCCAAATTGAATTTCATCCCTAACGAAAAGATAACAGGTATTTATTATATCCTTTTGCCCAGTAAGGCCGTTAGTTATTCTCTCTAATACTCTTTGTATCTCAGGGTGTTTAAAATTTATGATTTTTGTTTCATTCATCACTAGAATCCTCCCGTTTAGTAACTGTTTTCCTAGTATAAACAAGGCACTAATTACAATCTTTTATAAACTGGCTATTGCTCAGGATTTCAGAAGGAGTAAGGCCAAAAGATGCTTTGATAACTTTAGATAAATGTGCGGAATCACTAAACCCTGAATCTAAGGCAATATCTGTCAATTTCTTATTTTTACTATTCGCAAATGATAATATCGCTCTTCTAAGCTTCTTCCAAAGAATGTACTTCCTAAACGGAACTCCTACCTGTTCTTTAAACAAATGCAACAATCTACTTTCAGATAAAGACATCTCTCTTGCCAACTCGCTAAGTCGGATATCCTCTAGAAACTTAGTGCTATCTATAATATCTTTAATCTTAGTAATTCGAGAATCCACGTTTATATTTCTTTCAAATCCTAGATATTTTAATAAAGGCTTTACATCTTCAACTTTGGTTGGAAAAACATCAAGCTCTATAAGTTTTGTTCTCAATTCGTTTAAATTAAATAATGATTCATTATCTATCAGAATAGATAGAAAACAAGAACAACTCTTTACAAACTTATGCGCCTCTAGGGAAGGAATAAAGACTACTTTAGAATTAATAATTTCTTCGTTAAACTCGATTTGAAATGGCTCTTCACTCAAAGAAAATGTTAATTGATGGGCAAGATGAGAATGTTTTTCAGTATTAAGACATTCTGAAATAATCACAGCGTAATATTCAAATATATAAATTCTGTTATTCACTTTTTTACACTCCAGTTTAAATTCAATTGAAGAATTGACAATATAATAGGAAATGAAAACTCTCCCTTTGCTTACTTTCTACAAATTTGTAGCCTATGCCAAAAAGACCTACATTAAAAACAAGGGCACAATTATACTCATGCTTCCATGTTAATGTAGGCCATTATATTTTCCTAACAATTCACATTAAACTTAAAGCCTACCACCTCGATCGCTCCAAGTCTGGTTCGCTTTTTTGATGTTAGATTCAAGATCTTTCTTAAAGTCATTAAGTTTTTCATCAGTTGAAAAGAAATAAACCTTTCCCCCGTGTTCAAACCTATACTCAACGCTTCCTTTCGTTTTTAAATCACCATGAGCTACACTATAAGCGCATTGCTTTTCATACTTATGGTGATGGTGTTCAGTTTTATTATGATGATGAGCACATGATGCTAAAAATATTGAAATAAAGACTGTTAAAAGAAATTTCATTATATTTCTCCTTTGAATAGATTTGGTTGCATTTGTTTAAAAAACAATCTGTATAAACTCGGTAATACAATCAATGTTAGTACTGTCGCAGACAAGATCCCTCCTACTACAACTGTAGCAAGAGGCTTTTGGACTTCAGCACCAAGTCCAGTAGAAAACATCATTGGTAAGAATCCAAAGATATCGGTCAGGGCAGTCATTAAAACGGGTCTAAGTCTTGTCATAGCACCTTCTCTAACTACATCATCTGGACTTTTTCCATCTAAAACAAGTCTGTTGAAATATGTTACAAGGACAACTCCATTTAATATACTAATCCCACAAAGTGCTATGAAACCAACTCCAGCAGATATACTAAAAGGCATATTCATAACATTCAAAGCAATAACACCACCGATTAAGGCCATTGGAGCACATGCAAATATTAACACCACCTGTGAGAAGTTTTTAAAAGCAGCATACAGCATCGCAAGAATTATTAAGAGGGCCATTGGAACAAGTACTCCTAATCTTTCTTTGGCACTTTGTAGATTTTTAAAACTACCTCCCCATTCGATGTAATAGCCCTCTTGAAGCTTTACTTTTTCTTCAACTATTTTCTTAGCTTTATTTACAAAGCTTTCAATGTCTCTCACCTCAGGGTTAATGAGTACAGCAATACGCCTTTGAGAGTTTTCGCGACCTACAGCGGAGAAAGTTTCAACAAATTCAATATCTGCGACTTGTTCAATTGGAACAGTATGACCTTCAGCAATACCAACAGGTAATTTTCTAACTGTCATAATGTCTTTTCGTTCCTCTTCAGAAAGTCTAGTTACGATAGGATATTTACGTACTCCATCATAAACATGTCCAACCTCTCTCCCTCCGATCGCGGTGCTAATTGCATCTAATACAGGCCGTGCTGTAACTCCCAATTGTGCGAGTTTATCCATTTTGGGGGTATATTGAAGTAGAGGCGACTTCCCTTTAGATTCAGACTCAGCTTCTCCTGCTCCTTCAATACTAGATACAATTTCAGCAACCTCTTTGGAGTATTCTATTAATTTATCCAAATCCTCACCAAATACTTTTGCTGACACATCGGCCCTAGTACCTTCTAAGAGTTCATTAAAACGTAGTTCGACTGGTTGAGAAATCAACATTACTTGCCCAGGGACATGTAAATCTAATTTGTCTTTAACCGCTTTCATCAAACTCTTTTTATCCGTAATAGAATTATCTTTCGGCCATTCTTCTTTGTTATTAAGCATCACATATGAGTCTGAGATATTCACACCCATCGGATCTGTTGCTACTTCCGCAGCTCCAGTTCTTGCAAAAACATTTTTAACCTGTGGAAAATCCAATACTATTCTCTCTGAAAGTCTCTGCAATTTTACCGAATTCTCCATACTAATATTGGCAGGGCGGATAAATTGTAACGCAAAATCTCCTTCATCTAGTTGAGGAATAAACTCCGCCCCCAATCGTGAGAATAAAAATACACCCACTACAATTGAAGCTATTCCAATACCGAGAACAAACTTTTTTGCCCTTAATGCAATACTGAGTGTAGGACTAAATGCCTTTTCAGCGAGACTCATTAAGAATGGTTTTTTATCTCTTGTTTTTCCACTTAAGAAAGTTGCAGCTAATGCTGGAACAACAGTAAATGAAAGAAGAAGGGCTGATGCTAAGGCCATTATAAATGTTGTGGCCATAGGTCCAAACATTTTCCCCTCAACTCCCGTTAAAGCAAAGAGTGGAATAAAAACAACAATTACAATTAATTCACCAAAACCAGCAGCTGATCGAATTTCAATAGCCGAATCTATGACGACCTGTTTAACTTCAGCTCTGGTCATGTCTCTTCCAAGGGCTTTCCCTTTATTTTGAAGTCTATGCACGCAGTTTTCAATAACAATAACAGCACCATCTACAATGATTCCAAAATCAAGAGCACCTAAACTCATCAAATTCCCTGATACGTTTTGCCATTTCATTAAAATAAAAGTCATAAGAAGGGAAATTGGAATCATAAGAGAAGTTATTATTGCTGCTCTTATATTTCCAACAAGTAATAACAAAAATAAAATGACTAACCCTGCTCCCATTAGTAAGTTATGCTCTACTGTATTAAGAGTAGCGTCTACCATGTCTGAACGATCGTAAAGAATCTTAAGCTTTACCCATGGAGGAAGGTCTTTCTTAATATCATCAAGCTTTCCTGAAACTCTTTGCGCTACAGACCTTGAATTTTCACCAAGTAACATAAAGGCTGTTCCAATGATTGACTCTTCCCCATTTACAGTTGCAGCGCCTGTTCTAATTTCTTTATCATATTTTACTTGCGCAATATCTTTAATTTTTATTACCTGATATGAAGAAAGTCTTTTTACTACAACAGATTCGATATCTTTAATATTACTTAACAAACCAACGCCTCGAACTAGTAATTGCTCTCCGGTTTGCTGAATATAACCTCCTCCAACATTAAGGTTAGTTTGTTCAATTGCTGACTCAATATCATCAAAGTGAAGTCCGTATTTTGTCATTCCTTCTATATTAGGCTGAATAAAAAATTGCTTTTCATATCCGCCAATAGTATTAACTTCAGTTACCCCTTTCACTGTTAAAAGTCTCGGTTTGATAAACCAATCTTGCAGGGACCTTAAGTCCATAAGCTGAATCAATCTTTTTTCTGGATCCGTTTCAGGTTCTTTTGCCTCAATTGAGTAGTGAAAAATTTCACCAAGTCCAGTACTGATCGGCCCCATTTCTGGTACAACTCCATCAGGAAGTTCAATGTTTTGGAGTTTTTCTGATGCCAGTTGCCTAGCCCTAAAAATATCAGCATCCTCTTTAAAGATAACAGTAACTTGAGAAATACCATATCGAGATATTGAACGAATTGTTTCAACGCCAGGAATTCCATTCATAGAATATTCTATCGGAAAAGTTACCATTCTCTCGACTTCTTCTGGAACTAAGCCTTTCACCTGTGTGTTTATTTGAACTTGTGTATTGGTGATATCAGGAACAGCATCAATAGATAACTCCTGAAAAGACTTCGCACCAAATACAATGAGCAAGAGTGTTGCCATAAAGACAAACATTCGATTATTTACGGAGAATTCAATAACTTTATTAATCATGCTAACTCCTAGTGTGAATGACCGTACTCTGATTTATCTGTTGAATAAACATCTGTTACTCGTAAAAGACCAACGCCATTTACAACAATCTGATCTCCAAAATCAACACCTTTAACTTCAACCAGATAGCCATCAGAAAGCTCTTTTGTGATCTCTGCTGGCATAAACTTAAAAAATCCTGCTCTAAACCTATAAACACCTTTTTTATTTTTGGATGCAACTAAAGTCTTCTTAGAAATCTTAAAAGTAGAACCATCTACTGTATTAAGTTTTAATTCCAAAGTCTTAATGGCCTCTCTTGAAAGTTTGAACCCTTTAATTTCATCTACTTCCTCAATAGCTTTTCCTTTTCCAATCGCCTTTCCTCCACCGTGCCCTTCGTGTGAACCATGATCATGACCATCTTCTTCTTTATGTTTATTATGCTCATGACCGTCATCTTCATTGTGAGCTTTATGCCCATGATCATCGTGACCAGCATGAGAGTCTTTTTTCTTCTTTTTCTTATGATTATGACCATCCCCATCACTGTGCTCATGAGAATCCTCTGTAGAGTGCTTTTCTTTTTTTTCATGAGAGCTGTGATCATGTTCATCTTCTGCAAAAGAACTAAATCCAAGAAAAGTAGTAACTATAATTCCTGACAATATTAATTTATATTTCACTTTTAACTCCTATTTTTAATAATTATAATCTGTTTCATTTATCAGGGGTTTAAAGACTTTTACTCGCTATTTCCCCATTTAACTTATATATGTTCCAAAGCGCTTCCGTTGCCCCAATCTCGAACTCAAATCTTGTAATAAAAAACTCAACTAACTGTCTGTGCGATTCAATTACAAGAGAAGTAGAGATAATGCCTCTATTAAAAAGAGATTCAATTTTTCTGTGTTTTTTTTCTAATTTATCTTTATTAGCGATTGTTTTTAACGAGTCTTTATACTGATTGTACTTTTGGAGCCAAGATTGAACATCAAGCATACTTTCTTTTTTAATATTTCTCAAATTTAGACTTGCTGCCAATACATCATTAGTTGCCCTTTTTCTTCCACCACTATTAATACTAAGTATTGGCAAGTCCATAGTTATCGCAACACCAAAAGTGTCTATTCGACCAGCACTATTTTTTTCATATTCATAAATTGGACCAACTTGAAGGTCTGGATAACTATTAGATTTTTCTAAATCTAAGTTCGATTTCGCCATTTCCAAAGAAAACGTAGCGGCCTTAAATTTTGAATAGTTTTCAATTTTTAAGTCTCTTTCAAATCTTTCATCTAAATTTATAGAAACAGGAAGAGCACTTCTTGGGATAGTACAATCTACCCCCATAAAGAATGATAAATGAGTTGTCAGGTTCATTTTCTCAGAATTAAGCTGTGCAATTTTAAGTTTATAGTCATTTACTGCTAACTCTAGAGTTTCAGCTTCTACCTGTTGCTCAGGAGAAAGAGACATCCTCCCCTTAATCGTTTTCAAAATCTTATTGAATGCACTTAAAGACTCTTCATAGATAGGAACAAGTTCATAAACTTGCCGTAAGCGATGAAGTTTAATAACCGTATTAATTATAGTTTGTTGATTATCAAATTCTGCTAAAGCCACCCCCGTTTTAAAGGTATTTCTTGCAACATTAATCCTTGAGTCACGTTTTCCACCTAGCTCAAAGGTGTGCTTTAAAGAAACAGAAGTACGATAGTTTTTACCTCCTACTGAGTCACCAACTGTGCTCTCAGCATCTAACTCGGGATTAAGTCTTTGACCTGCGACTTCTATGTTAGACTCAAGGGCCATTCCTTTCACATTGTTAAAAGTTATACTTGGATGATTTTTCTTAACAAGCTCCAAGATATCATTTGAGTTTTTAAGATTACATTTAGCATAAGTTTTAAAAGTATAAATACTAATAAAAACTACTAAGAAAATTATCTTCATTCTAATTTGTCCTTTTTACATGCGAGAGTCGAAACATCACTCTCCTCTCATTTTTTAAGGTAAGCACAGTCTTGTTTATTCTTTTCTTAAAGAATTAACTTTAATAACTATTATCGCTGGTAAAACAATGCCTACAAGTAGACTGGTTATCAGTGAAAAGTCATTTATAAATTTTATTGAATTAGTTAGTAAGCTAAACTTAACAGAAGATACTAACTTTCGAAGAAAACATCGGAGGTTTTACAGAAGGATTAAGAAAGGGATTCTTATATTGATGATAGTACAACCAAACAACATTATTGTTGATGACTGTAGGTGTGCTAAGGAAGGCTTGATTCTTTACAGGTGCGAGATTATGTAACCCACTACAATGATGTGAACAATGCTCTGAGTGGTCACCGAAATCACTCTCTTCACAGTCCTCACAATTCACACTAACAAACTCAGTCGCTGATAAATTTGTTATAACAGTAGATACTTTAGGAGCAACTCTTAAAGAAAGGTCATGCAAGTCAGTTGATTCAGCATGAAAGCTAAAAAGAAGTGAAATTAAAGCGAATAGTGAAAATAATTTACTAAGCATAATAATAAAATTACCAACTCGTACATTACAAAGTCAAGTTATTAATTTATTCTAACATAGACTGCAAAAGAGATTTAAGACCATACCTCTCATCACTACAGAAAAAGTGAGCAGGCGATATGAACATGGCAATAGTAATAAATATATTGAAACTGTCTTACTTCTTTAGAGGCATTCATTCTATTATATTTTAATAGAATGAATGCCTCTAACAAAAGATGTTAATTGTAAGTCCTATTTTTTACTAAATAAATCTCGCAATTTCTTTTCTAATTCCCAACACATCGATTTATAGTCACCTTAAAATCTTCTCCAGCATAAGGTACATAGATATATTCAATTCTATTGTCATGTAATTGTCTAATTTCAACAATGCTATCTTCGTCAAGCAGATCATCGCCGATTAGCTCTAGCACAGAAATAGCTTTTGCTACACTACCTCTATAACATACGTTACCTTCTAAAGAGATACTACTAGCACAAGTGTCGAACTGAGTTCTTGCACCATCTAAAACACATTTGTAGCTTGCTAGTGAATTATTTGCGATAATTAGAAAAAATAGAATAGTTAACAATTTCATGAGAGCTCCTTATAAGATATATAAGGAACTATTGATTATAATACCAGTGCTCCTAAGTCAACATGCAATCTTATCTTAAAATAAGAAAGCACCTTCAATATATCGCGAAAGGCTAAATCCTACTGTTATAAGCTTGGCTCTTTTATAGGTAGAGGTAGTTTATTATATTCATACCATTTCTTTATTAGAGGAATCTCACGTAGATAGTTCCAATTTGATCTATAGCTAGATTTATAAGGACTTGATATAGAGCTTCTATAATCCACAACTATTTCCTCTGGATACTCCCATCGAGGCTGAAGCAGATCCTTTACATCATATTGTTTCTTTGCGATTCCAAACTTGTTTAGCTCCTCTATAAAACTATTCACTTCGGATACCCAAGCTTTTCCTGCAGAATCAATCATGAAAGTATAATCAATCTTCTTATTAGTAGATCTGTAAACAACAACATTCACTAGTCCTGCAGCCTTTGTCGTTGTTTTATACTTCGCTTTAACATCCATAAAATTAGCTTCATAACCATCTTTGGTAAATATATCTTCCGGATGGCGCTTACTCATACCATTTCCATCTAGAAGAGGCGGCTTTGCTGGCCCCTTTAATACTGATACAATATTTTCTTCAAAGACTTCGTAGTTATTAAAATAGTAAAGATGATCATCTCCAAATTCTAAAAGTTCTCTCAACTCGGCTTTAGTTCTTCTAGCACTCTCACCTATACAGTTTTCAAGCAAGAACTTATTTATAAAGAACGGAACTGAAATATAGTTTTGTCCAGGCCCTTTAGAATACCATCCGTCAAGAATTCCATCTAGAACTCTATAAACTCCATGAGAGTTTGAGTGATAGACAAGTCTAGGAAATACTTCATTTCCGATCTTAATATAAGCAAGTACATGATATCTTTCTTTTTCGACTCTACTAAACTTCTTAGACAGGGAAACCTGAATATTATGATGTTGAAAAAATACCTTGGGCCTTAAGTCATATTGATTAATTAATTCTCTTTGCGACTCACTATGTACTTGATTAATAAGTGAGAAGCTCTCCTCTTTAGAGAGGGTACTGTGAGCAGGACATTTTTCAGTCTCTTGGACTTGGATACTTGCAAATGTAGTTATTGAATATAGCAAAATCGCTAATAATTTCACCTAAATACTCCTTACGACGACTTGAAATTTATATCATATGTAAAGAAGTGAAAAATATTTGTTGTAAATTATTCATTTAAGAGAGTGTGATAAATACTTGAAAAGTAGTAAAAAAAGAAACTAAATAGTATCCATTATAGCTATTTCTATTTTAAGCTATTAATGAAATTATATTATGGGAAATAACTTGCCATCAAAGGCTAGGAGCAAAGATGAATTATGTAGATGGCTTTATGGCAGCGGTACCTAAAGAGAATAAAGAAAAGTTCTTAGAACATACTAAATTTTTTAGTGAATTAGCAAAAGAGTATGGCGCACTATCGATAGTTGACTGCTGGGAAGATAATGTCCCAGATGGAAAAGTTACTTCAATGCCTTTAGCAGTACAAAAACTTGAAAGTGAAGCGGTCGTGTTCTCGTGGATAACTTGGCCTTCAAAAGAAGTACGCGATGAAGGAATGAAAAAGCTCATGGAAGACCCACGATCAAGTGAGCAAACGAACCCAATGCCGTTTGATGGAAAGAGATTAATTTTTGGTAGCTTCAATGTCATTCATCAATCTGAATAATAGAATTATTGGCCGGTATACTCTAATGGTAATATTGGATGTTAAGGGAAAGGTTTAAGTTATTTCTAGATCGAAAGTTTGATTATTTTTCCACTACCTACCGAGTACTCCCGCTAAAAACCTTCTAGAAGTACCAAGCTAATAAACATCGCAATAATCCAACAATAAACAAGAAGTCTTAATCTATACAATTTTTTTATATAAAAAATATTTTTTTTATTATCAGTAATATTCAACTGAATTAATTTCTCTAGCTTTTCAGTTGCACCTCTTTCATTTTTTAACTTTTCTTTAATGTCATTCGTAAATAAGGCCTTTAAGCCTCGAAGTCTAAAAAGTAGAATTGATAAATACACTAGTCCTACTGCTAAAACAGCTAGAAATATATAACTATACACATTACATATTAATTCTTTTGTATAAGAAATAATTAAAGATCATTTCTTGTGTGTTTAGTTTCTTCTAGGCATTAATCTATATTACCAACTGAATCAAGAAATCGATCATCCTAACAACTTAAAATAAAAATTTGGATACGCTTACAGTCGCAATAAGTAAACGAATACTTTTATTATTCCTTTTATTCTTTTATTCTTTTATTTTTTTCTTGCGAAAGTATTTACAGTAGTTCTATAAAGGGTAGTTTTAAACATATCAAATAAAACGATTTAAAAAGAAGCCCTTTAAATTCTTCATAAAGGGCTTCCATCGATAGTATTTTATATCCAAAAGTCTTCTAGATCAATTTCGTGACGTATGTATAAATAAAATATCCTACACCTAGAAGAACAATCCCTCCTGAGTAACAAGTCCAAAAACCTAGATTAAACTTTTGGGCAAGTAAAAAGGGAACAAAAAATAGTAGTGATACTGGTATCGCAACAAATACGCTTTTAGCATACTCAACTGATTGCTTTGCATCTCCCCATTCCATATGAGAAAAAGCAAGAGCAAGAAGAGTTGTAAGAGGCAGGGCTGTAAGAAACCCTGCCAAACCAGTTTTCTTTCCTGATAACCAAGAAACAAAGCTAATCAGCACTGCTGCGACAATAGTTTTACCTATTGCTAACCACATATTATTTTCCTGTAAAATTCGCGGCTACGAATTCACCTGATAGTTTCAAAAAGATATAAAGTTTTTTACCTTTTACACCTTTTTCATTGTCAAAAGTAACAACCCATTCTGTCTTTTTTCCAAACTTCTTTTTTTCTGACTTATCAAAGGTAGAACTTTTCCAAGAAGCATCAATCTTTCCAGAATTAATAAGACGCTTAACATGATAGCGACCAACTTCTTCTGTTTTTTCTATTGAAATAGATTTTTTAGAATGTGAGTGACTATGACCGTGAGAATGACCACCACCTGGGCCTGCAAAGCTTGAAAAAGAAAATAACAAAGATCCAATTAGTAATAAATATTTCATATCTGTTCTCCTATAAATTATCGTGTTTAGATTCGTGAGTTCTTTGTTTTTCCATGTCCATATGGTGATGAATATGATTATCCTTACTGAATCCATAGTCATCTGGATAAGATGTATGCTCGTAACCATGCATTTGCATAAGAAATAACAAGACCCCTGCCAAAATTAATCCATCATTAGCAACTTTTGAAAGCCTATTAAAGGATTCTCTATTTCTAATTCCCCTTAGTAGAACTAGCATAATAGTTAAGGCCACAATTTGCCCAACTTCAACACCAACGTTAAATGAAATAATTCTCATCAACATTTCACCACCTTTTTCACCAAGTGGTAGCTGCTGAAGTCTTGTAGAAAGACCAAAGCCATGAATTAGTCCGAAAACAAAAACGGCGCCTAATAAATTAGGAGATTTCTTCACTCCAAAGTAGCTCTGAAATCCGTTATTATTGTCGAAACCTTTGTAGCAAACACTTAAAGCAATAACTGCATCTATTAAAAAGTAGTTTGCAGTTATCCCCATAAATGTGGCAAAGATTAATGTAATACTGTGCCCTACTGTAAAAACACTGATAAATTTAACAATATCCTTAAATGTCTTTAAAAAGAAAATGACCCCAAAAAGAAAGAGTAAGTGGTCATATCCGGTAATCATGTGCTCAGCACCCAGAATGATATATTTTAAATAACCACCCTCAATCATCGCACGCTTTGCATCCTCACTAATTCCATGAGCAAGTGTGTTTGCTGTATAGAATAGTGGCGAAATGCTTAATAAAAATTTAAACATAGTTCCTCCTATTATTTATTATTAATAATTTATAAAAAACTAAGAGTTTATCGGAGGCCTATAGATTTTTCTTGGATGAGGACTTGATATTAAGTTTTTCTCTGAAAAGTTTTGTTTGATTTCAAGAACTGTTACTTTTGCCAAGGCTTTTATAGAGTGATTCAAGATCTTAATTTCTGATTGAGTAACCTTAGAGTGCTCATGATTATGCTCGTGCTCGTCGCCGTCCTCACTATGTTTATGCGTGTGAGTATGTGGCACATCATCAATATTATCATGATGATTATCATAGTATTTTGAAAACTCAGCTAAGTGCGAATTGATCTCATTTTCAACACCATTAAAACATGGCGCACCAATAACTAAGACAGATAAGAAAATAGTTTTAAATAATTCAAATAAAAACATTATTTAATTATATTTATATTTCATCATATGTAACTATAATAATTACGGAAAGTTGTCGAGTAAGACTAATATGTATCCGGCTAAACTAAACTTGAATATATATCCGTTTACTTTCTGCGACCATATGTCTTATCAAAACTCTTTTAGTATATCACGTTTTGTTCTACTTACTAATTGAGCACAGATTTATAAAGAATTCTTTCTAATTCTCCTGCACTATCCACATTACATATTAATTCATTTGGATAAGAAATAATTAAAGATCATTTTTTGTGTGTTTAGTTTCTTCTAGTCATTAATCTATATTACCAACTGAATCAAGAAATCAATCATCCTAACAACTTAAAATAAAAAATGGAAACGCTTACAGTCGCAATAAGTAAACGGATACTTTTATTATTAAACTTAGTTACAACTTTTTATTAAAAGTTCTAAAGAGTTTTTTTAATCTGTTTTTTCATCAATATCAGAATACCTTCTCCATTCGTATAGACTAGTTGCAACTTACCTTGTAATTTTTTTTGCTTCTATTGTTTTCACTAGCGCAATAAAGATTTTCTTTCTTTTTAAATACTGCCAAGTCATTTTTTTGCAACAGGTTCAAAGCAAACAATATATATGCTTCCCTGTTAAATATAGACCTCAGTTTAAAAAGAGAGCGATCAGTAAAGCCAATATCTGAATATTTTTCAAATGAGCGCTCTAACTTTGTCAGTACTTCGCAATCACCTTTTACATCTTTGCAGATATACTTAAGTCTTTTAAAAATTTTTCCAAATGCATATGTTTTTGAAAATGAAATCTTTCTATTTAATCCGATCAAACAGTAGTCTTCTTTAAGAAATGAACATGTATTAATAAACATTCTGATATAGGCTTCGGAATCTTTTTCAATTTTAACAAGAATTTGAAAACAAGTTTTTGCTCTTCCAATATCTCTTTCAGTGAAATTTTCTATCTTACAAAATTTTCTATAAGTAGACAATGCCATGTTCCAGTCTTGTTGATGAATATAGCTCTCTACGACTAAAGAGCAGTAAGACCTATTGTACCGAGTACTTTCGAGCTTATCGTTTCGACACCTAATATCGCCTAACTCTGAAACAATCTTGTAATTTTTAATTCTATATTGCTCTTTTAAGAACCGAAGACAAGAAGATTTATTACCAAAATCTTCAGAGCAGTCTTTTTTTGAGTAAACACTAGTTTTTTTCTTTTTTTCTCCTTTTACAAGGATAACCTCATTAAAGAACCTACTGTTGCCAATTTTAATTATGACATTTCCAGATAAAATTACACCTATAAAAATGTAACTGGCAATCACCCTTCTCCTTTTAACATTACGTACCTGCAATATGAAATAAATAATCGAGAAGATAAGTAATAAAATTGTCATACCCCCTCTCTTTGAGTTAAAATTATATTACATTCTAAATTGTTTTTGTTATATTTTCTTTTAACACAATAATTCTTTAAATGACTTCCCAGCTCTGCATTAACCCTAGCTCTATTTTTAATCTTTTTGCTTTTCGTGATACACATATTACTTACAAGGTTGTCACAAATAGTTTTCAATATTTCAATTTTTTGAGTTAAAGAACTCGCTTCGAAAGCGACTTCACAGAATTCTAAATAATTACTTTTTTCAGCTCCATGACATATTCTCTCGGCCCAATATCTTTTTCTTGCTTTTGACGACAAAAGGTATGAGTTAAGCTCGAATAAAAGTTTATCTTCTTTAGAAATTTCTTCAAAGCGCATAATGGCGTCCTGACTTGTTTCAATCTCATAGACTAGTCTTTTATTGATTATTTTCTTTATTTCAGTTTTAAACTTTAAGCTGGCTATTTTATACATTGAGGACAAATCATCAATACTTAAGTCATACTTTATCACCACCTTTGAGCATTCACTGAAGTATTCTTCTTTTGAACATATAGTCTCTAGTACAGCTTTGTTTTCCTCTATGAGTCCCAGACCTATTGCTACGTTAATATAAACAATACAATGTTTATCCTCACTATTTCTTATACATCGATTTTGCAACTCCTTATATACCGACATGTCTAAGTTCGTCCTGGCGCTTGAAATACAAAGCTCGTTCCCGAGAGAACTACAAGTAGAAGACACCCTTCTTAGCATCAGTTTATTTGTATCTCTTACGAACTCGGTATAAGACTCCACTTGCTTCTTAGCAATATATGGAAATATCAAAGAGTAATTAGATATCTTCTTTTCACTGAAGCTGGGCAACCAAGAACTTTCGATGTTATGTAAAACATAGATATCAAACACGAATTGCCAAATTAGCAACGCGATGAAAATTAAAGTTAAGTTAGAGTTCTTAAGCTTAATTTTCTTATTTAGAATCAATAATAAGAACATAAATATAAAAATAGATATCATTTTTCCCCATAGCTTCTATTGCAGCAATACGTATCCGTTTACTTTCTGCGACCATATGCTTCATCAAAACTCTATTATTATATCACGTTTTGTTCTACTAACTTATTGAACATAGATTTATAAAGAATTCTTTCTAGTTCTCCTGCACTACCCACATTAATATTAATTCATTTGGATAAGAAATAATTAAAGATCATTTTATTTGTGTTTAGTTTCTTCTAATCATAAATCTATGATACCAACTGAATCAAGAAATCAATCAGCCTAACAACTTAAAATAAAAATTTGGAAACGCTTACAGTCGCAATAAGTAAACGGATACTTTTATTATTGCTGCCAAATTTATCTTAATCTGAAACGTATGTTACTTATTGATCAATACTCTCAATTCTTCCAGAAAAAATATCTTCTAACTTTTCTATTACTTCATTTACATCATCTGTAGAGACAAAAAGATGACATGGAATAATACTCTCTCCGTCTTCTCCAATAAAGATAATCCGACTAGGGGTATTATTTCTTTTCTCTACTTTTATTCTAGATATCTTAGAAAATATAAGTTTCTGATAGCCCCTATACGACACAGGACGGGGTATAACTAATTCGTATTCCCCAAGAGACATGAAACGATATGAATCAACAAATGAAAACTGTAATAAATTCACTACCAAGATGCATAAATAAACAAATAAAAAAAGCCAAAAAATAACAAACATACAAAAGGAAGCTAGCCTTAGCCCACTGAATATCTCAGTTTCCCAATAGCTATATAACGAAGAAAATAGTAAATAACCTAAATATGGTATAAATATGCTAAATGGTAAAGTAATAAAAAAACTTTTTTTAAATTTATAATTTTTAATCAAAAATTACCTCAATTACAAAACCCATTGGACTTGTTTCGTATAGTACATAGTTCTGGGGTATTGTAAGCCCCTTTATTAGCTGTAGCTAAACCACTTCCTGCTCCAGCTACTTTCGCAACAGCTGCTCCGACAAATGTCCCACCTATGGCACCGCCAAAAGTGGCAGCAACTCTTTCACTAAATTTAGCATCGCGATTATAGACCGCATTAGTTGCGATATTTGATCCAAAGTAACCTCCAAGAGCCCCACCAATAAAACCAAGGCCAGCAGCACCGGCAGTAGATGCTCCCATTAAGTAGAAGGAACTCCTTTTAACTTCGACCAGATCCAACTTAGCATAAATATCTTTAAATACCTCTTCTCCAGATTCTTTATCGAAGTTCAATTTAGATAGCTCTTCTTGAGAATTTATGAGTATTGCCAGCAATTTACGAATTCCCTTTGAGTTTAGCTTCAATCTATTTTTTAACTCTTCCTCACCGTACTTTAAAAATATTCTTCCAGCAAAATGCGGAACATAGGGAGAATCTTTCGAGAGGGGATTAATTCCTTTCTCCAAAACCTCAATAGTTCTCTCGATATCTAAACTGACAATATCTCTTACAATCTCTAAGCATTTTTTATCTGAAATACTATTCAAGTAAGAGTGAATGGTATTATTTCTTTCAAAAGACATTACAGAATTTTTCCTTAATCTAACTAAGAGTTAATAAAAGTCCAATTTCATATTCTAAGGCCATATCTAGGTCCAAAAATACAAGCTTTATTAGACTCAGAACCACCATTTCTAAATCTGGTTTATAAATGGTGATGGAGGAAGACAGTGAGCGAGTTCGTACAAAAGCTCAAGAGTAACTGAAAACCTGTTTAAATATAAGTTCTATAGCTCTTACACTCTCTTCATTTACAAATTCTACTTCAAAGGCTTTATTCTCTCTTTTTTAATTTCACCTACTTTATCTTTAATAAGATGTAACGTTTTTTTGTTATAGGTAATTGTTGATTTCTTTATTTCAAAAATTGGCCCCACCCAACTTCCGTTAGTCATGTCATAAAATACTAACTTTATATCACCAACATACGACTTATCACTAATCACTTTTATCTCAGGGTTCTGTAAAGTATATTTAAAGTTACTTTTATAAGTACACGCTATTCTATTTAAGTTAAAACTATCTTTTCTATCTCTATCAAGTATAAAGATTCCACTCTCAGAAATAAGTCTAGACTCTCTATCTTCAAACTTTAGCAAACATCCTTTTGTTATATTTTCTTCACCAACAAAAATACTAATCTTGCCAGCAAATATATATTTAGAACTATACAAACTAGGGTCGTCAGTTTGTTTTAAAATTCCAACTGAAATTAATAATGGATCTAGATTTAGTTTTCCATGTGAACAAGAGACTATAAAAAAAACAATAAAGAACATTTTAAAGTTCACAAGAGAATCCTCCATCACTATTATCTCTCTTAGAAGAGCATGATGTTATAGAACAATATTTATCAGTTTACTTTCTGCGATAATATGCTTTATCAAAACTCTTTTAGTATATCACGTTTTGTTCTACTCTTTAATTGAGCACAGATTTATTAAAAATTCTCTCCAGTACTCCTGCACTACTCTCTGATTCTGTTTAATTACACTACATTTTAATTCTTTTGGATAAGAAATAATTAAAGATCATTTTATCAGTGTTTAGTTTCTTCTAGTCATAAATCTGTAATACCAACTGAATCAAGAAATCAATCATCGTAACAACTTAAAATAAAAATTTGAAAACGCATACAGTCGCAATAAATAAACGGATACTTTTTTTCCATATTACTATTCAATATTTTTCTTAGGCACTATTAACTTCACTGAACAATCAACCCCTAAATCATGGTTTACCGAAGCACATTTCTCCTCACCAGCTTGATCAATATATTTAAAAATGATCAAAGAGAAAACAACAATTAATAGCAACAGTTCTTTATATAACTTCTTCTTTTTTAAATTGAGCATAAGTATTCTCTGCCAAAGATTTTAACCATCATTAGCTTATCACCAAATTTTACTTAAGCATTTTGAGTAGTTTTTAAGGACACTAGCATAACCCTTAATACCTTCATCGTTAGTTGTATCAGCCAAGAGATTCAATAAAGTTGAAAATGACTCTTCATGCTTACCTAAATTATAAAGGGTCAATGTTCTAAAAACGACAAGTTCCTTATCATTTGGAAAAGACATTATCGCTTTTTCGAATAGAGCAAGAGACTCTTCGTATTTACCGACACATCGATAAGTACTTCCTAGGCCTAAGTATGCATCCCTTAAATCATTTCCACTCAATCCATTAGCAATAGCTTTCTCATAAAAAGGAGCGGCATCCTTCTCTCTTCCAAGACAATCACATGCCCAAGCAGCATGATAATTTAGAAGTGCAGACTCTGAATTATTACCAAGCTCTTCAATTAATAATTTTAATGACTCTTCAAAATTACCACTTTTTCTTAACTCAATCGCTTTGTCTAAAATATCACTCACATCTAATCTCATGGTTCGATTACTCAGCAGGGTCTAATTGTAATGTATTGAATTTAAAAAAGAAATTAATGGTGGACCGTACTTCCGACATATCGAATTTCCATCAAGTTAACAGTCCCTAACTAGTTGAATGCATGTATAAACTTGACAAAGGTGTTACACCGGTGTAACATAATCTTTAGGAGACTACTTATGCCTACAGCTAAAAAAAGAATCAATTTATCTGTCGATGATTCACTTTACAATGAGCTAGAACAGCTTCAAAAACTAAGAGGTGCACCTTCCCTATCCTCTATTGTCCTAGAACTCACCAAGGAAGCATTAGAGCTTCAGGAAGACTTATATTTCTCAAAAGTAGCTGCCGAAAGAGAAACTGAAGAAGAACTTTCTCATGAGGAAATTTGGAAGTGACTTGGAAAGTAACTTATAAGAAATCAGTTCAAAAAGACTTAAAAAAGATATCTAAGGATATACAATACATCATCAGAAGGGCCATCGAAGAAAAGCTTATGAGTAACCCTTTAAAGTTTGGCCTCCCTTTACGTAGAAATCTAGCAGGTTTAATGAAACTTAGAGTTGGCGATTATAGAATCATATACTCTATAGAATCAGAAGTTGTTACAGTTCATGTAATAAAAATTGGACATCGAAAAGATGTTTACGAAAAATAGGTACAACCGTTCTTCCGACATATCGAACTATTATTCAGAGTATGGGTCAAAATCATCTTCAAATGTATTAGGCCAACATTCAGGATCGCAATAATTAGGAGCAAATACATATTCTAATTTAATACGGTCAGGACTTTCAAAAAATACCGCGTAATATTGATCATCTCCAAATGCTTTATTTTCATAAAGGGCCTTAATATTGTTCTTCTTTAAAACCTCTTTATAATATTTATCGACATCCTCTTTGGTGTCTGCGTAAAAAGCAAGATGGTTTAATCCAGCTCTTTTTCTATGAAAGCCCGCACTCTGATGCCCCTCACCTGTTGGACAAATAATAAACTTGCTCATCCCATCTGAGTAGGCAGTCCAATCCTTCATACAACTCATTCTTTTAAAGCCCATAGGAATCAAAACAGTGTCATAAAACCTAATCGACTCGGAATAATTTAAAACATTAATTTCGATATGAGATATTTTTGACTTCATTATTAAACCTTAGTTCGAGGAACACTGTACGGTCTAATAGTAATGTATTGATCTTTGAAAAGGAAATAAATTGGTGGACCGTACTTGAGACATATCGAACTTTCTTATTCCATGGAAGGGTCTAGCATTCCCAACTTATGATTTTTAAAGTCTAATACGAGAATATAATCACCTTCAAATGCCTTGTTACTAAGAATTCCAGATATATTAACTTTATACTTACTAAATTTAAAATTCTTAGCATCACTATTAGCAAACATAATTAAAGGGTTCTTTATTTTCATTGGCCCTAGATAAATATCGACCTTAGAGTAATTACTTACAAAGTCGACATATTGATTCCATGACCAACCTCTAGTTAAAATATTTGTAGAGTCATCTAAACTCTTACCTGTTAACTCTTGCCAAGTCGGATACTCTACTGTGATTGTAGCTTCCCCACCTCCAGTATCATACATAAGAGGCAGCTTCTTTCCAGATAAAGTATTCACGTTAACTATAAAACGATTCGAAATAACTTTCGACTCAACATAAACAATATTTTGCTTATATTTAGCCTTGATAAGACTTTCATCATCAACAATAACGGCCTTAGATTGAATAAAGTCGATCACGAGTAATTTGTCTTTAAGAATGTCATTACCAATTGTACCTATGGGTTCTTTACTCCATACTTTATTGCAATCAAATTTCTTAGGATAATTATAGAGATGAAATTTATGTTCAAGTTTTTGCCCTAGAACCTCTATGGAATGAGTTTGAGAATCGTTATTACTATCATTTGAAACTCTGGATAATTCATTCTTACATAGTTTTAAATGGCTTCTTGCACTACCTGTATCCAGCTGTAGAAATGTTACAGGTCTATTCTTGAATTTAACGGGAACCAGTATTGCAGCTCCTCTAGTTTTATATTTACTAAGATGGAGTTCCTCATTAATACAGCTTGTAAATGACATCAATACAGTAATTAAAACCAGAATATTTCTTCTCATATAAACCTATTAATTAAGTTGTCGAATTAAATTATAATGTATTGATTTTAAAAAGAAAATAAATGGTGGACCGTAACGGGATCGAACCGTTGACCTCAACGCTGCCAGCGTTGCGCTCTCCCAACTGAGCTAACGGCCCACATATTTTGTGAAGCATTTAAGATAAGATTTTTAATAAGTAT
This sequence comes from Halobacteriovorax sp. HLS, assembly GCF_004006665.1. Taxonomy (NCBI): domain Bacteria; kingdom Pseudomonadati; phylum Bdellovibrionota; class Bacteriovoracia; order Bacteriovoracales; family Halobacteriovoraceae; genus Halobacteriovorax; species Halobacteriovorax sp. HLS. Next base: position 338,562 of record NZ_QOCL01000009.1, on the reverse strand, counting down.
TGGCAAGATTTTTCAGAAAAATCTCGAAATATTTAAGAATGCGTAGCTATCGCCTTTAAATATTTGCATGCCATAAAACCCTCTCTCTTTTGCTTGATACACTCTAAGCCCCGTCTGATACTTCCAATTATCTGACAGACGTCTAGTGAAAGAGATATTCACAAGCCTCTCATCTGAATACTCGAGATCTTGAATAATACTCGTAAAGAGCTCTGAACCCATAGTGTCATTAAAGTTGTATCTCATTCCTAGTAAAGCATCTCTTTGAAAGGTTCCAAGCCTTCTTCTTTTATCTTTTGAAACTCCGAAGATACTTGAAACTTCAAATATTAATGTAATTTCATGATCAATTTCTTCAAATGATAGAACTTGTTCATAACCAAAAGCGACTTCACTATGATCTTCAGGAGCATCTCTGACAAAAGTTGTCGTTGTCAGAGGAATTAAAGTTTTAAATTCATTTTCAAAAAAGCGCACTGATCCTTCAAGCTTAAAGAGCGCAGAATCATAAGCATAAGTCATTGTACCGCCAACTTCCTGTACTCTATAGAAGTGTGGTCTGAAGTCAGTCGGGTCAGCAGGAACTTCAACAGCTCCAAGCTGTGTTCCAAAAGTATAACCTACCATTGGGTTAGATCTATCGAAGTGATCAAGAAAGTGAACGGAAAAGTCCAAATCTTCTACTGTTTGATTGAAACGAACTCCATATTGAGGCTGCCATTTTGAGTTAGTGCCAGCATCATTTCCATTTACCCAAACAGGATCTTTAAATGGAACACCGAAGTTAACTCCAGTTCTTGAGCGTGTACTTGGATAAACAGGATTTTCAACTCTAGGCCAGTAATAAAGATTTAAGGTTCCTTGACCAACAACATATTGCGCTTCAAGAGTTAGCTCACCTTTTTTTTCAAGGTTCTCAATTTCCCCATCATAGTTTTTTGAGTTTACAACATCAGCTGGGTGAAATGCTTCTAAGCTAGACCAATTAAATAGCTTCCATCCTGCTACAATTTTAAAATCCTCACTTTCGCCAAAAGTATAAGCTCCATAAGCATCTTCAATAATATATTGATTACGCTCACGATCTTTTGAGTCTGCTCGACCATACGCACTTAGAACACCCTTTACACTTCCTTCTTCAAACTCTACTTGTGCTCTGGCATAGAGTGCAAAGTTATCGTCATAAGTAAGGTTATTATTATCTCTTTCAAAAACTCTATTTTCGAAAGTCACCTCTCCTTGATCACGAACCTTGGCCAATGCCGAAGTTGTAAGTAAGCTTAAAATAATTAGAGCTGTTTTATTCATTACTTTAATGCCCTTTTAGTAAAGTCATTATCCTTTAGCTTCACTCCTAGCTTTCTATTATTCCAAAGAAAAATTGATTCTTTCTTAGTCTGAAGATTCTTCATGTGAATTTTCGAAGCTCTTCTTATAGACTTCCCCTTAACTTTATAAGTTTTAAAGTCTTGAATATCAGCGATCTTTAATAACTCACCCTTACGATCATAGTACTCGATATAAACAGCACTCAAATCCTTCTTTGTAATTTGAACAATTTGCTTAGAGTAACCACTTTTTGACTTTGGAATTCTTTGAACAAAGTAAACCTCTTCTCCACTTTTAGACTTACCATCTTTTAAAAATTTAAAGCTATACTTTTCAACTTCTTGAGAGCCAATATCTTCATAAGAAAACTCGCTTCCCATGAATGATGAAGATTTATTGCTCGAAGAGATTTTCTTAACTCTTCTTAGTGATGGAAGATAGAGCCACTGCTTATCATCTTTATCCTTGTGAGACCAAGTAAGCATCTTTGTTCCTTTTACATCGGCCGGGTTTAAAAAGATATTAAGAGATTTGTCACCATCGCCTTGTACCTCAAGAACCATTCCCTTCATTTTTCGAGTAATCTTTGAGCCGTAAGCGTCAATTAGAATCATCTCTAAGTCCGATTCTTCTGCAACAAAACCATTATTTCTTTTCTCCGCTTCAGTTGCGATTCTCAACCCTTTTTGTTCAGGAGTCTCAGCAGCAACAGAAAAAGCGCTAAGAGTCAAAATACTAATCAAACAAAAATTGAACAAACTTCTCATCTTTAAACCTTCTTAATTGAAATTAAATAAATTACTCTAATTATGTTAAAAGCTATCTTGTTGTAGGTCCAGTGAAAGCGTCTAGTTGACTGTCTTTTTGACTAACTGATAGTATGTTAAGTTCCCTAAGGGGAAATATTTATAATTTTGACCAAAGGAGTCAATTAATATGAGCGTTTTTGTTAACAGAATCCTCAATATGAAGAAAATTAAGGCCATCGGCTTTGATATGGACTACACCCTAGTTCGATATAAGACAGAAAACTTTGAAAGATTAACATACGGAGAAGTTCAAAAGAAACTTGTCGAAGTACTTAATTACCCAAGTGAAATATTAGACCTTAAGTTTGAATTCAATTTAGTTCAACAAGGTCTGGTCATTGATAAGATCAGAGGAAACCTCCTCCATGTTTCAAGATTTGGAAAAGTAAAAAAAGCAAATCATGGACTTAGAACACTAAGTTTTACTGAGCAAAATGATACTTACTCTAACAGTGTCATCGATTTAAGTGATAAGAACTTTCAGTCACTAGATACAGCTTTCTCAGTTTCAAATGGTGTTCTTTACGCGCAATTAGTAGAGCTTAAAGAAAAAGGAGTAGAACTTCCAAGATATGACCTACTCGCTGATCACATTAAAGAGGCCATCGATATTTGCCACTCAGATGGAAGTTTAAAAACAACTGTTGCCAATAATTTATCTGACTACATAATTCAGGATGAAAGATTGGTAGATCTTCTTGAAATGTATAAGGAGTGTGGGAAGAAGTTAATCATTATAACCAACTCAGAGTTTTACTACTGTAAAAATCTACTTGAATATGCGATTGACCCTTTTCTCAAGAATCATAAGAGCTGGAAGGATCTCTTTGAGATCACTATTACTCTCTCTAGTAAACCTAGATTCTTTCACTTTAGAAATAACTACTTAAGAATTGATCCTGATACGGCAACTATGACAAATCATGAAGGGCCAATAACTCCAGGAGTCTATCAAGGTGGATATGCAGGTAAGCTTCAAAAAGACCTTGGTTTAAAAGGTTCTGAAATTCTTTATCTTGGAGATCATATTTATGGTGACGTTCTTGCTCTAAAGAAAACTTTTGGCTGGAGAACTGCCTTAGTTGTTGAGCCTCTAGAGGACGAGATCAAGGCCATTCAAAAGAGTAAGCCGGTTCAAAGAACGATTAACAACTATATGAAAGATAAAGAGGCCCTTGAGAGACAACTCGATCAATTAGAGATGGATAAGTATCTTAAAAAGGACTTCAATAAAGACGAAGTTGGTAAGATCTATTCTAGAATAGATAAGATTAATAATAATATTTCAAATGAATTAGAGACCTACAGAACATGTTTTAATCCTCACTGGGGAGAACTTATGAGAGCTGGTCAAGAGGAAAGTCGTTTTGCCGACCAAATCGAAAAGTATGCTTGTGTTTATGTTGCAAAGGTCTCAGACCTCCTAGAGCATTCTCCTAGAACATACTATAGACCAATCAAAAGGATTCTTCCTCACGAATTGATTTAAGAAATTGTGCATATATCTCCCAGGTCTTCGGCCCGTAACCTCCGGCCATAACCCAGACCTGGGCTATTTTTCTTTCTTTCAAAAAATTGTAAACCATTAAATCTCTCTCTAACATCTGCTCTTTAGAAAGTTTTAATCCAGAAGCACTTTCTAAAATATCTTCTTCATATGGATCGGCACCTGCAACGACAATTGCAAGCTCACAATGTGATAATCGATCGAGACCTTCTTTTAATTTTGATAAATATAAATTTTCTTCCCCTAGTCCTATAGGGATGTCTATAGTTGAAGGTATATGCCAATCTCCTTGCCCACTTTGTGGATCAAGTGGCCAGCCGTCTTGCATATGAATACTAAGAGTTTCAATACTGGTGTCATGCTCAGTGATCTGGGCGCTGCCACATCCTTTATGAGCATCTATATCAATAATACTTACTTTTGAGCTTGGATTATTATTTTGAAAAATTCTAGCTGCAATAACTATATCATTGATAAGACAGAAGCCTCTTCCAAGTGAACTCATCGCATGGTGCATTCCACCGGCCAATGAAAAACAAAAGCCTTTCTTTGTCGCTAGCTCACAGGCCCTAGAAGTAGCACTAGCATGGAGAAGAATTGTTTCGAACAGTTCTTTTAAATCTTTAGAAGCAGAACTAGGATCATAACGATTGAAGTTACCTTCAGAATCTACTAATTCATAGCACTTATATATTTCTTCTATAATACGATCATCAAAGAGTTTATCTACAAATTCACGACTATGTGCTAATAATAGGTCACTCTTTGAGAGAAGAGAAATTTCTTCAATAGGAGTTTCGACAATATTTCCAAGAGCTGCAAAAGTTTTAGAAGCTCTATCGTCATGTATAGGAACACTAATACCGTAGCTTTTTAAGTTTAAATCAAATTTCTTATTGTAAATAATCATTTTATTACATTTAGTATAATTGTCGTTTATAATACTCTCATGAAAAATATTATCATAATCTTCTTTGTCATGGCCACGAACGTCTATGCCTCAGGTCTAAGAAATAACCTAAAGCGCTACACTCTAGTGAGAGATAAAACGATTATTGACCAACTCACTAAAGCCCCCCTGTACGAGAGTTTCTTAGATATTGATCTAACTCTTAGCTCAGGCGTAAAGAGCTTAATTGGAGATGTTAAGAATATTTCTACAAATAGTGGTACTTCCCAAAGTGATAAAGAAGCAGCAATTGCAGAAATTTTAAATAAGAATATTAATTCAGAAAGGTATGTTGATCTAAATGCTATATTTGCGATAGCGCTACCGACACTAAAGATAAAAAAATATCGTTTCACTTCGGCCCTATTTTACAATATGAATCTAGGAACGCTCTTTACGATTTCAAATATTGATAACGTCTTAGACCCTTCTGTTGCTGTCTACATGAAGAAGGAATCCAAAATTGGCCTCAGTACCATTATAACCAAAACATCAAAGCGAGACAGATCATTAAAAGTAAATATGTACTTATTTGAAAGAGCTGATTCATCACTAGTTCAAACAAAATCCAACCTAGTAGATAATACTAAGGTCTTTGACTTTGGGGCCTTAAATGATGGTCAGAAGTCATTGGGCACTGATATCATTTGGACTAGAACTAATCAGAATCGAACATATCGTTTCGAAGTTTTAGAACTTTCAACCATTCCAATCAAAACTGTAAAAGATGTAGAGTACGATCACTTTCCTCTTTTCCATGCATTTCATCATTGGCACTCTTCAAGTTCTTCGGACTTTTGGCTTGAGCCCTTTGCAGGTATTCACATGAGAAAGAGATACTCTCTCTTTGAGGGAATCTATATTGGTTCATGGTTTAAGTCTAAGCACCTCCCATTTAGGGCCTCAGTTAACTTAAGTAAACAATTTCTAACCTTCATGCCAGAGTTTAAAACTGATAGCTTCTTTTTTAACTACAAATTGCGAATGACTTATATAAATCCCCAAAATTCGATATGGGTTCCAACTATTCACTCATTCAACCTAGGTGTTACCTTTTAGTAATTATAAATAGTTAGAACTTAATTTATTCTATAAATTTCACACTTCTATGGCCAAATGAGTCTAAACATGTTTTATTCGATGCACCACTAATCACTTTGAGGGCAATGAAGATGAAGAGATTGATCTGGTTAAGACATGAAACAAAACCATACGAGCAACGTTGTTGCCTTACACCGAGCGCATGTGAAGAGCTTTTAAAGCTTGGTCATGAAGTCGTTGTAGAGAGATCTCCAATTAGAGTATTTTCTGATGAAGAATACGAAGCAGTAGGCTGTACTCTCGAAGAGACGAATGCTTGGATAAATAAGGCCCCACTGAATGCTGTTATAGTTGGACTTAAAGAATTAGAAGATAAAGACTTCGCCCTATCTCACAGACATATTCACTTTGCTCACGTCTATAAGAATCAAAATGGGCACGAGAAAACACTTTCTAGATTTTTAAAGGGAGATGGGAAACTCTTCGATCTCGAGTATCTAGTTGATGAAAATGAAAATCGTATTGCGGCATTTGGTGTTTGGGCCGGCTTTTCAGGAGCGGCTTTGGCCATTGATATATGGGCACACCAACAACTAAATATGGACTACAATCAAAAAGCTCCATTAAGACCTTACCAATCACAAATGGATATGGTCACAGATATCGAGCGGAATCTACTAAAGATTGAAGCTCGTCCTAGAGTTATTGTCATTGGAGCAAAAGGAAGATCAGGAAAAGGTGCTGTAAAGTTTCTTAGATCTATTGGGATTGAACCGACCATGTGGGGCTCAAAAGAAACGAAGGGAAAAGGTCCATTTCAAGACATTCTCTCACATGACATTCTTATTAACTGCGCTCTTATTACAAAACAAGTTAAACCATTTCTAACAAATGATCTTATTGATCAGCAAAGACATCTTAGTGTCATTAGTGATGTAGGTTGCGACCCAACAGGGCCATGTAATCCACTGCCGATCTATTCAAAGTGTACAACAATGGATGCTCCTATTGCCTCTTTAAGAGAAGATTTAACAATTACCGCAATTGACCATCTTCCTTCTTTACTACCAAAAGAGAGCTCTATCGACTTCTGTACACAACTCTTTCCACACCTCATAGACTTTCTCAATAATGAAATTGAGCAAACGCCATGGGAGAGATCTTTAGAAGTATTCTATTCTAAAACTATGGAGCTTGGTCCAGTTGATTTTAATGCCGATAAGTTAGAAAGTAACGATCCGCAAAACTTAATGTAATGAAAAAAATATCAACTTTTCTCGCCTTCTTTTTTATTGGAATTGGAGCAAGCTACTTCTTTGCTAACCATAGGTTTATAGAAAATAAAAATAACTTTCTAAGCGAAATTGAGCTGCTTAACTCCAAGTACAATGACAAAGAACTCTCTTATCAAGAACTTCAGCGCAAGAACTTAGAACTAAATGGAAAAATCTTTCAACTTCTTTTTACGTACTTTGGAATTGATTTAAGAGATATGGAAATCTCTAAATTTAATACTGCAAAAGAATCTAAAGAAGCAATGAGTGCTCCAAAAGTCATTGAGAAAATCGTCTACATAAAAGAAGATAAACCGCAAGAAGAAACAAAAGAAGATAAGAGTAATAAGAATGATGAGAAAATTGATAAAATCATGGGAATTAATATCACTGATTTTATTAGTGGCTCTCTTCCAGTAATAGCAAAGAGCAATGAATTTGAACTATTAAAAAGGTACAAGAAACTTATAGCCCATAAGAAGAATGGACCTCGCTACACTCTTGAGCTGGATTTGCAGTATAAAGTAATTAAAAAACAATATAGTGGAATTTTCAAAATAACTTACTCTCTGTTAAATAAGGACGATGAAACTTTAATTACAAATGGTGCTCCAGTTAACTTTGTAACAAATTATAGGTTGCCAGGTTTTATCGGTATCTGGTTAGACTCTAATCGTCTAATTCTTCTTAATACAAATAAGAATGTTGTTAATACAGATCCTAGAGGATTGGTTTTACTAAGAAATCAATATTCTGTTTTTGAAATTGAATCCCTTCTTAATACTAAGAATAGATTCTCTTACGAAAGATGATCGTTTAGGATTTCTTGTACTTCACTTAGATTTGTAAAGTTCTCATGCTTTTTATAACCCTGAATTAGAACTTCGCATTTTCTTATAATTGATTTTTTAACTAACTCAACCTGAGATTGCCCTAGTTCTCTTAATACTAGAATATTTGCGAGGGCCTTTACTCTCCAGTAATCCATAGCAAAGTACTTCATGCTTAATTGATCCTCATGACCTCCGTACTTATTGATAAGAACTTCGTCTATATAATGAATTTCATAAAGAGAGCTTAGTTTAAGCCAAAGATCGAAGTCCTCACACACGATGAATTCTTCGTCAAAGCCTCCGACTTCCAAAAAGACATCTCGTGAAATCATTACAGTAGAAGGAGAAATGAAGCATAGAGAGAGACATTTTTCAAAAATCCTCCCTCCAAACTTTTGATGAATTTTGCGTTGATTAACTTTATTACCGTTTCTAATCCACTGCTCATTAGTATGAAGACAGTGAACATCTCTATTACTTTCAATAAAGTTCACTTGTTTTTCAAGTTTATACTTTAACCACTCGTCATCAGAGTCAAGAAAAGCTAAGTAATCGCCACTTGAGCAGGCAGCTCCTAAGTTTCTAGCAGCACTAACCCCTTTATTATCACAACGGATATATTGAACTCGCTTATCCTCTAAGAGCTTTTTGACTTTAAAATAAGTCTCATCTGTCGAACCATCATCAACAATAATGACTTCAATATTCTTATAGGTCTGCTTTAAAACAGAAAGGACTGATCTCTCAATAAGATGTTGACGATTATGAGTGGGAATAATAACACTAACTTTCATGGAGAATACGATTAACCTGCTCTAGCTCGGCTTGAGTCAAAGGATTCGAGTAAGCATGAACTAACTCTTGCCACTGCTTCTTACTACGACTCCCACACAATAAATTATCCACATGAGAAAACTGTCTATTAAAAGAAATCGCCAAGCTTAAAGGCGTTTTCTCAATCTCTTCCAAATAAGGTAACAACAGCTTCATTTTTTGAAACTTTTCTTTCTTATCCATTGCCTTCCACCACGGTGCCCATGAGCGACAATCTGTTTTATCAAAAGTTCTCTTTTCATGAACTCTTCCAGTCAGAATTCCTTTATCAAGAGTTCCCCAACTCATAAAACTTAAATCATTCTTTTCACATAGGTCTAGCAGCTCCAACGCTTCTTTATTTTCAAAGACATTTAACTGAGCTTGAATAACTTCAACTTCATCAACTTCGCTTGCCTTAACAAAATCTTCAGTAAAGGTATTACACAGACCAATGGATTTAATTTTCCCCTGATGTTTTGCTTTAGAAAGAACTTCCATAACTCTTCTTATATCTACTGACTTGTCAGGCCAATGAATCATGAAAAGGTCGATATAATCAGTCTCTAACCTCTCAAGAGACTCGTGCAACATCTTCTGTGTTTCCTTTGGATCATTGGTCATATTGACACGCATATTCGAATGCCATGAAACACCACTTTTAGAAATTATAAAAACCTTATCTCTCGTAGTCTTAAATGCCTTAGCAATTCTTTTTTCTGATTCTCCAAAACCATATATTGGAGCAGTATCAAAAACCCTGATCCCTAGATCATAGCTGTAACGAAGTAACTCTACAGACTCATCTTTAGAAATATCTCCAAAACCGTAGCCAGCCCCTTCTCCACTAATTGCGGCACCACCAAAACCAATGGGTAATTCAGATAAGTCCCTTAAAATACGTGACATATGACCTCTCAATTTTACTTGAAGACTAGACAAAACAATAGGCCCACTATAAAGTCGCGAAGTATCAAAATCAAGGTAATTTATGCGCTTACTAGTTTTTGCTCATAGAGCAGAGGCCGCTACATTTCTAAAGCAAGGAAATTTCAAATCCGTTGAATCCTCAACTCAATCGCTCTATCAGAATGAAGAAGACTACTTACTCATTTGTGGCGAAGGAATATTAAATTCCTTAGAAACTGTAAGTACAGTACTAGGAGAACTTTCAAATGCTCCTGTCGAAATTATAAACTACGGAATTGCTGGAAGCTTAAGCCCCAAAGTTGATATAAACTCTATTGTCGAAGTAAGAACGTTCTACGCACAAATGGAACAAATTGTTGAATTTAAATCCTTCTCCACTGATTCCAAAGAATTATTAGACTGTATTACAAGCTCACAACGAGTGCTGAATAAAGATTATGCTCAGAAGTTGAGCTGCTTTGCTAGTCTTGTAGATCGTGAAGGTTGGGCAATTGCAAGAGCTGCTAGTAATTCAAATATTAAATTGAGAGCATTTAAACTCATTTCAGATATGGCCCTAGAACATACTGAAGACTCTCCAATATGTGAGATCATTAAAGAGAATGCAGAAATCTATAGTGATAAGATGTGGCGTCATTTTTGTTCGCTAGAGTTTACACTTGAAAATGAGGCTCCACTACTAATAGATAGGAATAAGTCTTTCTACTTCACAGTATCCCAATACAGAAATTACAAAGGAATACTAAGTTCACTACTAACGAAGTATGAAAGTGAAGAAGCGATCTTAGAGACCTGTCAAATTTCTTCTATAGCTGAAGTAAAGGCAACAGAAAAACAAAGGGCCCAATTACTTATTGATAAGATGAGAGAGCTACAAACTCCTTTTAATCATAAGCTAACCAAGCAACTTGATACTATCCTTGCGCCACTAAAGAAGGCCCAACTACAAGTAAAACTCTCAAAAGATTTTGAAAGCGACTCATTTTCTATATCCGCTTCAATTCACAACGAAATGGATTTATTGCAAATATCCCAGGCATTAAAGAAATTTGACTATAAGAATTATCAATCTATTCTTCGCGGAAATATTGATGTTTGAAAAGATTTTCATTGAAAGAGATATTCTTGAACATCAACAAACAAAGAAAATTCTTAGAACTTTTCCCAATATCGAGACTCAAGTTATAGAAAAGGTCGAAGATGTTTTTGCTAGAGTAAAAAAACCTTACTTGCAAAAAAGAGACACTCTTAATTTATTTTTAGGACAAAAAAAAGGTCAATTAGTAAAAGAAGCCCCTGATGCATATGGAATTTCAGGTGAGCCTCATTACTACTTTATTCATGCCTATAACTGTATTTATGAATGTAACTATTGCTATCTTCAAGGTTACTTTCACTCTCCAGACTTAGTATTATTTATTAACCATGAAGAGATTTGTGAAGAAATAGAAAAAGTTGCAACAAGAGATTACCAATTAGGAAAAACACCTTGGTTTCATGCGGGGGAATTTTCTGATTCTTTAGCACTAAGTCACTTAACAGGTGAATTACCAATCTATCATGAGCTCTTCTCTCGACTCCCATTTGCAAAGTTAGAACTAAGAACGAAGTCAGCAAATATAAAGGAAATTGAAAATCTAACCCCTAAGGATAATATCATTATAACTTTCTCTCTATCTCCTGCAGATAAGATCAAGAATAATGACCTTAAAACTCCATCACTCAAAGCAAGATTAAAATCAATTGAAAGACTTGCCAAGCTAGGACATCCAATAGGCATACATTTTGACCCAGTGGTTTACGATGATGACTTCTCAAGTAAGTATGCTCAGCTCATTGACGAAACACTCGCAGTTCTTCCAATGAGTTCTTTAGAATATATCTCGGTAGGAGTTGTTCGTTTTACCAAGGATGTTTATCATCAAGTTCAATCGAACTACCCAAAAAGTGAGCTACTCTCAAGTGAGCTCATAAAGTCTTTTGATGGAAAGATTCGTTACAATAGACCGATGCGGCTATGGATTCTTTCAACAATAAAGGATTTATTGTTAAACCGAAAGGTTGATGAAAGTAAAATATATCTATGTATGGAAGATGAGGATTCTATTTAATTTCGAGCTGATACTTAAGGTCAGTTACATGCTGAAGTAGATCTGTTGCATATTCATCGTTTCTTCTTAAGTAGTCGCTAAGGGCCATTAAGTTCTTTTCTCTTGTGTGCCTAGGACCAAAGCTTTCCTTAAATATATTATGATTATCATTCATTCTTCTACCTAAGTCCTCTAGGTCTTCTAAATAAGTCTTAGGAAGAATTTCATTATCGGCCATAACAAGAATTAAATTATTAAAGTAGAGTAAATTTTCAACAGACTTATTAGTACGAAGGGAATTAGTTAAAAGCTCGAATGATTCTAGAATCAATTGGTTTCCAACATTCTTTGGCCACTTCTTTAGCCTATATGCTTCAAATACAGTATCTACAAAATTTAGGGCCTTTGGATCTCGGCAAATATCTAGTCTCTCAAGTCTTTTGTACATAATAAGTGGGTCAATTGGATACTCCTCTTCAATGAGAGAGTGAATAATAGTAAAACCTTGGTCCACTTCAGGGCGATACATGGCTCCATTTAAGACTGCTCTAAAGTTCTCTACCACTGAATCAAAATCATTATACATAATAGTATTAATATCTAGGTAATCATCATTAGGAAGAACATTATTTAAAGTTTGAGAGCAAACCTTTTGCCTTTCTTTTACACTTGCTTCTACATCAATAAGAGCTTTCATTAGCTTGTTAAACTCTTCCCTATTATAATCATCACTCTTTTTAGCAAGTTCTGTCGGACTTAGTTTTTTTAGTTGCTGAATATTTTTTTTTTGGAAGATAGATTCTTTTTTCGTTATAACTAGTGCTTCTTTCCCATGATGCTCTCTCGCTAGTTCGGGAGTTAAATTATTCTTTAAGTAATAGATAAGACCTAGACCAACACACGCAAAAAAAAGAAGAATAAATTTACTTTTAAAAGACTTCATAAACCTAGGTATTTTAAAGTTAATAATATTGCATTGACTAAGCTACGCAAAATGGACAAAAGTACTAATATATAAACATTGTTTCTTATTATGACCGAATTAGACAAGTATAAATTCCCATTATTTACAGAACTTTTTAAAAAAGGACACTTTCAAATGAAAGTTCCCTTTCCTAAAGAGATGGACATCGCGCTCATTCAAGCAGATTGGAAGCAAGTTGATGAGCTTCTCTTTAGCTATCTTGCTCCAGGTGGATATTTAAGGGATATTCTCAATAAATTTCACCCTTTTGATTCCACTGAGCATATTATCGCTTTACGGGATGCAGCCACTGACGAAGATGGTATCTGGCATGACGATGGCTCCAGGCATATTGCATTCACCTGGTCATTTAATGATGATTCCAGTCTTACAGGAGGTGAACTTCTGTTTAAACTCAAGAAATCTGAAGAGGTAACAACAATTTCCCCTCCACCAAGAGAAGTTCTCACCGTATTTCTCACTGGTGAGTATGGATTTGAACACAAAGTAAATAAAGTCACTCGAGGATCTAGAAAAACAATCGCAGGATGGTGTAGCACGGCGCCCAAACTTGAAGATTAATTAATGTCCATATATCACTAGTTTATCTAAATTTTGAACAAAAATGGCCGATAAGAACTTATGAAAAAATTCGCTTTCCTAAAAAGCATCTATCATAATTTTTATAATTGGCTCCTATCTCCAAAAGACAAGTTCGATCAGGTCCATTTATTTAAAGTACACTCAATGTTAGTGATTACATCTGCAACAGGAATTTTGATGTGGGGCTATGCTATTACGGCCTACTACTATATTAATCATCCAAGCATAAAGTACACAGGCTTTTTCTATGCTTTTATTCACCTGATGGCCCCACTCGTTTACAAGTACACGGGCTCTATTAAAAAAGCATTATATACAATTATAATTCCAGGTGGTCTATTTCAAATTCACTATGCTTTACTTACTGCCGGCTTCTTGAGTCCTATACTTGTTTGGATTGCTATTCTCCCAGTAATTACAGGGATTCTAAGTAATATGAAGCACACTATATTTGTTTCTTCTGCAGTATGTGTTGTAGTAAGTGTGATCGCATACCTAGATCTAAGTCTTGGTACTTTTACCAAGAGTTACCTTCTTGCTGAAGGCGTAGCTCTAAATCATATTCTAACGGCCTTTGGTATGATTTTTCTTCATTCTGGATTTACTATATCTCTAATTCAACTTAGAAAAGTGAGTGAAGATCAACTTAGATCAAGAGCGATTTCTAAGCAGAACCTACTAAGAGTTATCGCTCACGATGTAACAAACCCTATTACTGTTATTAAAAATAATATTGCTTTTCTTAATAAGCATGTTGGTGTCAATGGTCACGCTGATATGTATCCAAAAATTAAAAAGAAGCTAGTCGCAACAGAAAAAAGTAGTAACACAATATTTAATCTCATTTCATCTGTTAAAGAAATTGAGGCCTTTGAATCTGGAAAAAAGCAATTAGAAATACAGAGAGTTTCTATCACTCAATGTGTTGATGAATGTCTAGACATTCTTAGTGACATGATCACTGAAAAAGAAATCACGGTAAGAATACTCATGGACGATGACCATATCTGGGGAATAAAAAGTGTTATCGAACATCAGATTATCTGTAATATTGTAACTAACACAATCAAGTTCTCAGAAAACAAAAGTGAAATTCTCATTCACTCAAAGAAAGTAAATAAAGAAGTTCATCTAATTATTAAAGACCAAGGAATAGGAATTCCAGACTATATACTCCGTAAAATATTTGATCCACTCGCCTCCACATCAAGACTTGGTACTAATGGAGAAAAAGGAACAGGCTTTGGACTACCAATCGCTAAAAGAAGTATTGGTCTATTAGGTGGGACATTACAAATTACAAGTAGAACAAGTTATGAGTACATAGAAGATCACGGAACAATATTTAAAATTTGTTTTCAAAATGCAGATTATAGCTTCCTTCAATCAATTAAAGCGTAATACTCCGTCTCAAGTTCGGCATTTACCGAATCTACAATCTTTTCAATTTCTTGCATCTGCTGAAGATATTCATTAATTTCAGCTTGAGTGTAATTAGGATCATTACTATACAGATTAATTGTTAACACAATTAAAACTGTAACCATAGCTAGAGGTGTAAAAATCCTTTGCCAATTTTGTTCCTGCACACTCTTTGGAAATTTTTGTTCAAAGCGATTCCAGAACTTCTTATCAAAGCTCTTATCTAATCTTCTAGTAACTGCATTATTAATTTTCTTTTTCATTCTGACTTCCTAATGTTGAAAGTTTCTTCTTCGCTCTATGTATCTTAGTTTTAATATCACTTTCTTTTAAATCTGTTGCAACAGAGATCTCTTTCATAGAAAAACCTTGTGCCCATAAAAGAAATACCTCTCGTTGCCCATCATCTAATTCATAAAAGGCCTTGTCGATCTGCTCTAAGCTCATATTCTTCAGAGTTTCGTCAAAGACCACGTCATCTCTTTCACTAAACTCCAGTTCATATTCGTCTTCTACTAGAAGTTCCGACTTCTTTTTCAATAAATCAAAACATCTATTCCTAATCATTCTATAAAACAGCGGTTTAAATTTTATCTCTTCTTTAAAAGAACTCCTCTTTTCATAAAACTTCAAAAAGCAATCGTGTGTGGCATCCATCGCTCTTGCCTTATCTTTCAATATACTTAAAGCATAGTTATAAGCACCTAGCTTATATCTCTCATAGAGAATTCCAAAGGCAACTTCGTCGCTCTCAATTATAACCAAATCAACTAGAGCACAGTCTTCATAACTGCTATACTTGGCCTGTAGCCACCATTTCTTAATATTTATTAAATCCATTGCACTCACATCTTTATAACGAATGAGAGAAGAAAAAGTTTCAGCTCTTTTATAACGTAATTTCAATATGATAATTGATTTTATAAAAAAAAATGAAACTTTTTGCGCCCTCACTCGTTTCCAATACAGAAGCAGCTTAACCAATGCTTGGAGGACAGAATGAAAACATTAATCTTTACGTTATTACTAGCACTTACAGTACCAACACTAGCTGACAATTCAGTAGACTTTAAAGCAAAGATGGAAGAGTCAAACCAAAGAAGACGAGATCATGCCAAAAAATTTCATGAACTAAAGCTACAAAACCTAAATGATAGTTATGCTAAGCAATTAAAATTCTTTGATGAACTTGAAGCCTTAGCTGCTCAAATGAAACCTGGAGACAAAGAAGGTAATAAGAAAATCAGAAAGAAAATGAAAGAGCTGAAAAAAACCTTTAAAGAGGAATCTAAGGCCAGAAGAAAGGCATTTAAAGAAGAGAAGCTTAAGCCGTTGAAATTACAGCACAAAAAAGAAAGAGAAGAGAGAAAAAAAGCTAGAAAGGCCATGAAAAAGCAAAAGAAAGAATCTTCTAACTAGCTAATAATTAAAAATGCTTCAAGGGTCGAAAAGGCCCTTGAACTTTAGTATTTTGAAGTATATATTAGCGAACCTGAAAGTATAATTATTATCAAGCTGAATGCTGCGGCGTACAGGAAGAGGATTTAGATATGGCACGTACATGCGATTTAACAGGAAAAAGAAGATTAGTTGGAAATAAAGTTTCTCACGCTAAAAACAGAACTAAAATGACTCAAAAGCCTAACCTTCAAACGAAGAGAATCTTTGATCCAGTATCTGGTCAAACTATTAAGCTTAGACTTTCTACAAGAGCAATTAGAACTCTTGATAAAGTTGGATCACTTACAAAGTTTTTAAAGAAATACAACCACCTTTTCTAGTTTCTAACAGAAATTAAAAAATGATAAAAAAGACCTTTTTTTAAAGGTCTTTTTTAGTTTGTGGGATCGACAGAATAAGAAAGAGTGGCATCAGAAAGTGAGGTCCTCTCATAATTAACTCGTGAGCATATTGGGCCATCACATGGGTCACACCTAGAGAGTTAAATTCAAGAACTCTGGCCAAACTAGTAAACAATCCCCAGATAAAGCAAAAGGCATAGGCCCAATTTCTAGTTGGACGAAAGAATAAAAGAGCTCCTGCCAAGAAGTCTAAACTACCCATAATTTTTAAAAATACCACTGCTGTTGATTCGCTACAATTAAGAATGGTAATAACCATGTCGAGAAAATTACCAGGGGTTGGAAAAATACCAAGCGCATAAGCTCCATGCCCAAAAAATGTTAAAGCAATTCCTACTCTGATTATTTTTAGAAGTAATTCATCTACTCCATTTTTCCAATAGTAGTATAAACAAAATGGACTAATCACTTGAATCGAATATTCAAAGAACTGAGCTATTACAAAGAACTTCTCTATAAATATCAAAAAAGCAAGAAAACCTAAATAAAGCGAACTAATAACAAGAGCAAAGCGAGCTTTTTTTAATGAGAAAAGTGCTACTACAGAACAACCAAGAAGCAAGACACCTACGCAACTAGCAGTGACACTTATAGCGCTATCTACAACTGAAGAAGTTACATATTCTTGCCAATCAATTTTAATAAAATTAAATAAAGGTAAGAGTAGATCTTCATTCCACAGAATTGCTCGGTATGGAACATCAAAGAATATATGCTGAACTGCTCTAGCAAATAGTACACTGAATGCGCTTAGCTTGAGTACGTGGCCTAAGCGCTCTCTACTGTCTTCCATACACTCTAGGAGAAAGTTCAACTTCACCCTCGTTCCATACAGACAAGTTAGCAGGAAGATCAAAACGGTTCTCATCTGTCAGAGCTGCAACTTGATTTGCATTATCTACCTTGATTGTTCTTGCTATTAACTGATGTGAGTCTAAGTGAATTAATTTAAACTGATTAAAACTTCCAGAGGCAACAGTCCAAGACTTATCGTCATCATTAGACCTAAGAGGTGCACCCCAACATCCCTCTCCGATATATACAGTTCCACGCTCTTCATCAACGACAAAACCTTCATCATGTCCGGCAGAGTTCGAAGGTGCTATCGGTCTAGTCGTCTTAACGGTATGAGAGTCAGACTCTGTGACTAGGTCTACCCCATACTTAAAAAACTCTTTTCCCCAACTATGATAGATACGATCATTTTCACTCTTCTTCTTTACATGCGGTCTCATTGGTCTGTGATATTGAGCAATCTTCCATGTGTGATTCATATTACGAGCGAGGTCAGTCTTAAGCCACTCATATTGATCACCTGTTATAGAAGATTCTGAATTTAAAGTATATGCTCTTAGCAGATCTCCTCCAAAGCTAAGTGCGTAGAATACTCCTGGGCTAGTTCCAAAGAGCTTTGAGACAGACTCATTAGAGCGCTCATGATTTCCTCTTGCCGCGACTATTGGAGTGATTCTTCCATCAGCTGAAATTGTATGTTGCCAATCATTGAACCACTTCTCCCATTGTGAAGAAATATCAATGCTTGTCATATCTCCACCAAAGAGAACAAAGTGAGGTCTAAGCTTCGCAACTAATTTATTCCCCTTAACTCTTGGAGTTCGATTATTTCGAGAATCTCCACCAGATATAATACTCAGTTTAGTATCTGATCGATCACTAATAGTTTCAAACCAGTAGCGCTTAGAAACAACGCCCTGAGAAGATCGAATAACAAAATAGTACTTTGTCTCTGGAGAAAGGTTTTCTAAATGTACAACAGCATTATACATACCTTTGAATTTATAGAATCGAGTGAGAGAAACTTTATTAGAATATTCTTCATAGTTCCTGCCATGGTCAACAGTATCGAAGTAGAGTTTTTGAGAGACACCTTTTTGCGCCTGTGCATCCCAGATGATCTTCATTGTAGTAGAAGGGTCTTTTTCCCAAGTTAATCGTATTCTAGATATACCATCTTTAGACCAAGGCCAAGCAAAAGCAGCGACTATTGTAATTAATGATATGAAGGCCAATTTCCGTATTAGCATTGAAAGACTCCTAATTTTTAATATTAAAAGGCTATCAAGAAAATAGACCTTCCATCAATGAATATATTCTTACATTAGTTCTAGATAGCTATTTTTACAGGCTTTTTGTCTTCACCCAAAGCGACAAAGGTAAAAGACCCTTCAAGAGCTAGCTCCCTAGAGTCATCTAGCATCGCTTCTAAGAAGACTTGAACCTGTATCTCAAGACTAGTACGCCCAAGCTTAGTGACATTGCCTACAAGCTCCACAATACTTCCTTCAGGAATTGCTTTTTTAAAGTCTAATCGATCACTAGAGACAGTAACAACCTTCATTCGAGTAAATCGAGTTGCTGTGATAAATGCGACTTCATCCATCCACTGCATAGCAGTACCACCAAAAAGAGTTTCATAGTGATTGGTAGTGTTAGGAAAAACAGCTTTAGTTACACGGGTTTGTGACAGGCGAACCCTGTCTTCATAATTCGAAGTCATCATAATACCTCCTCGGGTAATTAATATATTGAGTAGAGATCGGACTTTACCGTTGCGGGACAGTGGGGAGTTTAACCCTCTTCATCTACAGTAGAAAAATACACTACTTGAATAATTTTGTTATGAAAATAAAAAAGGCCCCGAAAAAAATCGGGGCCTTTGGGCGTTATGGAGTTGTTTTCTATTTAATCAGTGGATTAATATTGAACATCAACAGAGTCGATGATGAATCCCCACTTAGAAACTGATCTGTCAGATTTGAAAGTAACAACCATAGTATCACCTTCAACATACTCAGAAACATAATCTTCAGCTGAACCAGAAACTTTTTCTGAAACGCTTCTATTTTTGTCTGAAACTTGTAAGAAGTCATAACCTTTTTCAAGATCAACCTTTCTTACTCTTAGTCTTACATACTTCGCACCTGGGTAAGTGAAAGTTTTAGAAATATTTTGGTTGTCTGCATATGGATGTGCCGATTCCCAAACTTCATCTAATTGCTTAGTTTCCCAGTTACCTGGCTTAGGCTCGTTACGAACAGGACGAGTATCTGTTAATAAGTTATAAGCGTTAAGTCTACCAGAGTTGATAGTCTTACCTCTTAAAGCAGATAGTGGCTCAGAAGTTGCCATTACTCTTTGTCTTAACTCATCAAGGTCCATTCTTCCTTCTTGAGCAATTAGAAGACCAATTGCACCTGAAACATGTGGAGTTGCCATTGATGTTCCTGAGTAAGAAGCGTATCCACCATTCTTAGTTGTAGAAACAATATTGTGCCCTGGAGCAGCGATATGAACAGTATTTCTTCCGTAACAAGAAAAGCTTGCTAGTGAATCACTAGAAGTTGTTGCTGCTACAGAGATAACATTCTTCACATCATAGTTAGATGGATAATGTGGTCTTTGATCATTATTTGTTGAAGAGTTACCAGCAGCGGCCGTGAAAACAATTCCTTTGTCAGCAGCTCTTCTGATTGCATCCTCAAGAGCTTGTGAGCGTCCGCCCCCACCCCAAGAGTTTGACATAATATCAACATTCATTTTTGTTGCGTAATCAATAGACTTAATTGCACCTTCTGTAGAACCTGAACCACTATCTGTTAAAAATTTAACAGCTACAAATTCTACGTCTGCCATTACACCTGCAACACCAATTGAGTTATGGGATGCACCGATTGTACCTGCACAGTGAGTACCGTGTGAGTGACCATCAACTGGATCACCGTCATTATTTGCAAAGTCATATCCATGAATATCATCGATGTAACCATTTCCGTCATCATCAACACCTGGCTGACCATTTAGTTCTGCAGTATTTGTCCACATCTGATCTTTAAGATCAGGGTGGTTGTAGTCGATACCTGTATCAATAACAGCAATTCTTACTCTCTTATCACCTTTAGTAAGTGACCAAGCTTTAATCGCATCAATATCTGCACCTTCTACTCCAGCTCCACCTTTTGGATCATTTGAACCTGTATTTACAAGTCCCCATAATTGACCAAATTTTGCATCAACAGGAGTATAAGCTGTTGGCTCTAAGTTAGTTGTTCTTGCAAGCAGTGAATTAACTGAAAAAGATTCTTGAGGCTTTACAATTTCATATATGAAGTTAGGCTCAGCGTATTCTACATTTGGGTTATTATTTAGTGCAGACTTTATATTCTTCATAAGTTTATTTTGACCAAACTTAACAACATAAAGAGAACCAGAGCTTAGATCAATTGTACGATCTAATTCAACACCCAATGACTTGAGTGAAGTTAAAGCACTTTTGTTTGCTCCATCTTTTAATTTTACAATTAGCTCACCTGGCACATGCTTAGCTGCTAAGCTTGATACACTTAGCGCGGCCATTGTTGCACCTAATAGTACATGCGACTTTTTCATTCTCCCTCCTTGGAGTATCGTGGTCTATCCTAAACCGACAAAAAAACTTAACTATTAACCTATTTTTTAATTAGTATTAAAGTAATAAGTCTTTGAATAAATTAACTCTATAGGTAATTTATTCCATTATACCCTAACCTCCCATTTCATCGCTAAATGTGAGAAAATGTTAGTTATGATTTACAACAATTCTACTGATCCTGTTTATATAAAAAAAATATCTTTGAAGATTTGGTCTTTAAAAGATGAAATAAAATCCGTCATTCGAGACAGAATGAAAGAAAGTAAAGATGAAAATCTTTCAATAGATGATCTTATAAAAGAGTATCGTTCAAAGGGTGATCAAGGAGCACAGGATGCGGAAGTTATTGAGCTTGTTGCAAAAGGTGATCTTGAAATGGGCGAAGATGAAATGGCCGCGGCCATGGCCGCAGATGCTCCAGAAGAAGATAGTGAGCAGTCCGAAGAAGATGCAGCAGCCGCTGCTATGCTTGGTGATCAAGCTGCCGTAGAAGATGCTCAACAGCCCCAAGAAGCTGGAATCAAAGTTATTCAACGTTCTCCAAAATTAGAAGAAGATGAAATTTCAAGTGGAAGAACTATTCTCGCTGAAATTGGAATGGATAAGATTTTCTTCTTTAGTAATAAAGCTTTCTTAAACGGACAATCAATTGTTATAGAGTTTATAATTCCTAAGCGATTCGTCCTAAATGCAAATATTGTTTTCTGTAGAGAGTACAATATGAAAAGTAGAATCATCTCACAAAACAGACTTCCATATAGAATAGGCGCAGATTTCTCTTTTCTAAAAGAAGGAGAAAGAACACTACTTAGACAATTCATTAATTCAATTGAGCCAGATATTCCAGAGGCTCCGGTTAGGACTGAGGCTCCAGCAGCTGCCGAAGACGAGGATTTTGATGAATTAGATGATCTAGATCTCTAGTTCGTTGCTTCAGCTGCAATTGCAAATTTTTCTGCACCTGCAGCTTTAGCTATATCCATGACTTCTACGGCCATTCCTAGCTGAGAATTCTTATCTCCTTCAAAGACAACCAATCCTGTTTGCTCTGATTTAAGAGCTTCGGTAATAGAGTTCTGTAGGGCCTCTTTAGTTACAATTTTTCCTTGCACAGATATTTTTCCATCCTTATCTAGAGAGACAAGAACCGACCTCCCCTCTTGCTTCTTAGTTTTAGAGACGGTACTAGGAATATCGATATCAAGCCCAGACTCTAAAGACACAGAAGAGGTCACCATAAAAATGATAAGTAGAACCAACATAATGTCTATCAATGGAGTCATATTAATTTCTGCAATGATACTCTCATCATCATCATTTTGATTTAAATTTAGCGACATATTAATTCCTAGATCAGATCCATCAAGTCTTGCATTCTATTTTTAATATCAGTATTAACTTTCGAAAGTCTATTTTGAAAATAGTTATAAAGAATCACGGCCATAACTGCGACTATAATTCCCGCAGCAGTAGCAACCAGTGCTTCTGATAGTCCACCAGCAACTACGGCAAAACCACTCTTGCCAGAACTTGCAATAGATTGAAAAGATTTAATAATTCCCACGACTGTTCCAAAAAGACCAATAAATGGAGCTGAAGATCCAATTGTACCAATTATCCATAAGGACTTCTTTAGGCCTTGTTGTGTCTCAACAAGCCTTCTTCCCATCCTCGCATACCAAAGATCTCTATCCATAGACTCACCTTCAAAGAGAGTCAAAAACGGGGTAGCAAGTAAAGGACTCACACTATGGGAAAGTCCTTTCGCTTCATTAATTTTCTTTTCTTCTAAAAGACGTTGCCCATTTTTTGAAAGTAGTTCTAATTCTTTAGACATTTGTTTTAGAAACATTATTTTTTCAAAAGTTACAAACCAAACTAGTATTGAACATATAAGAAGTGGATACATGATAAATCCACCAGCATGAAATAATTCAAGCATAAAAACAACTCTCCGTGTTAATTGAATCAAAACTCGCCCTAATCATCGCTATACTTACCTGATTAATCAAGTTAGAATATTGAAAATCTAATGTTAAGGAGAAAGCGTGTTAGTCAAAATATCGACTGATCGCACAAGAGCGGCAAATACTCTAATTGCTATTTTCATCGTGGCCATAATTATTGGTGCCTTGGCCAGTGAGTTTTTTCAAGCTCCAGAAATTAAAAATACAGAACTAAGTCGCTACCAGCTTTTAATCAAGCCAGAACAAGTTGACCAAATTCAAACGATTGAATTAAAAAATCGTCTTGGAGAATTCACCCTCTCTAAGTCAAATGCACAAACATGGTCACTAACCTCTCCACGTAACTTGCCTAGTAGCCAAGATACAATTCAAACTATTTTAGATAATTTAAAAGAGATTAGAATTAGAAAAATCCTTCCTAAGGATGCAATTAATATTTCTAACTACTCGCTAGATACCCCGCAGATGAAAGTAAAACTGAAGTACTTCGGTGGAAAAGAGTCAGAGCTAAGTGTAGGGCTGGTTAACCCTATAGATAAGTCGACATATGTAACATTATCTAATCAAGAAGCAATCTATCGTGTTGATTCACTTAAAGGAAGTTTAGAATCGCTAAACCTTGCAAGCTTTATTGACTCTAAGATTTTTACGCAGAAAATTGGCTCCATCAAGCAGTTTAAAATTTATAAAGGGAAGATCCCTTCGACAACGACTCGCCTTCACTTATCGAAAGACAAAGAAACTTGGCTTATCGATAGTAAAAAACAAGTTGATCCAGCTTCTGTAATTCCTTATTTGGAAGAAGTTCTAGAACTTAAATCAAGTTTGATTCTAGATAAGAGAACAGAAAAGCTAGACTCATTTATTGAAAGGTATCTAGGCAATCCACAATACTCTTTAGAAATTGAAACCGATAAGGGCAAGGTATTCTACGAAATTAGTTACTTGCTTAATACAATACCTGATACCAAGATGGAAAAGAGACAAACCTTCCTAATCAAGGCGTCTAATAGACCTCATCCATATGTCATTGAAAAAAATCATATGAATATTTTTTATAAAACAGAGAAGTCTTTTAAGAAGCTTTCGATTAAGAAACTTTTTTACTAACAATTTTTGAGTTTGAAGGAAGTGCACCAGTTTCTTTAACTATTTTTTCAGGATCTACAAAGACCTTAATAAAGTTTTCTACAATCATTGAGTTATACTTCGAAATCTGATCTTGATCAATTAACATTTTTCTAAGGGCCTTAGGTGGATCTAATTCTTCATCAATCATGATGTGAACAAAATCATCGGCAAGAGAAACGATATTAGCGAGCGTTAATATCTTAGAGCCTCTCTTTCCATATGGAAAACCTGAACCGTCAAAGTTTTCATGATGCTGTAAAATGATTTGCTTAACAGAGTTATTAATTAATCTATTACCTTCAATTATTTCTACCCCTAACTCTGGGTGAGTTTGATATAGCTCCATTTCTTCATCATTCATTTCTACAGGTCTCTTATTTAAAAGCTCTTTAGGTAATTTCATTTTACCAATATCATGAAATAAACAGGCCATGGCAGTAGCTTCAATAGTAGTTTTCGACTGCCAATCAAATTGCTTAATAATTGCCGTTGAAAATAAACTAACCAAGAATGCATGCGTAAATGCTGTTGGATCAAACTCTTCATAGGACTTTAGAATTTGATAGAGTCCTTTTTCTTTTTCAACTAAGTTAAATATATTTTCGCAAACTTGTTTACCTTGATCAATGACTTGAGGTTTCATTCCCTGGTGAAAAGCTTCCTGAACGTACTTATCTGTAACATTTCGAAGCATTTTAACCTTAACCTGAGCAGGCATCTTCTCATTATCAATCAGTTTCTTTGCAAGAAGATTATGATATTGAACAAACTTTCTACGGTCTGAATTGTGAAAGTATAGATTCTCTACATTCTTTTCATTTTTATACTTATCGATCCTCTCCTTAGAAAATGTATCTCCGCTGTGAAGAATCTTTACATATCTATTTGATCTTAATTGAATATAGACATCAAAGAGAACCGCCTTGGCACTATAGAAATCATCAATTCTCACTTTAGTGAATTGATCATCAGGAGTATCAACCTCTACCTCATCAGACTGACCTTCTCTTCTAGTGATATTGCTCATAACATCACCTAAAGACTGGTGACCTTCAAGCAGATCTTTAAGATGCTCTATTTCAAAAGGCTTTATCGCGATTTCGGTGGCCCCTAATTTTTTTAACTTTTCTTCAGATGTTTTTCCTGAGTCTATAATTTCCTGAGACTCAAGTACCATTACCACTCGCTGACTTGGATGATTCGTCTTAATAAACTTTAAAACCTGCATTCCAGAGTGGTTCTTTGTATCGAAATTCATAACGACAGCAAAGAACTTGTCATTATACAAAGCAAGCTGAGCGTCTTTACCGTTATTTACTTTGGTTATTTCATAGAATTGTTCTACTAGAAACTTGGCCGCATTTTCGAGCCATTCATCACTAGGGTCTACAATTAATACTTTTAAAGCCAATTTAGTCGCCTTGATTTCATAAAAATTACATAGGACTTATCGACAAAAAGAGTGGGAACTATAGCGAAATAATGACTTTTTTGAGTCATAACTTATTGAAATACAAACAAAAAAGGCCCGCAAAAAGCTGGCCTTATTATATAAATCTAAAGGTTCTCTTTAGAATTATTTAATTTCTTTGTGAATCGTATGTTTCTTTAAGAAAGGGTTGTATTTCTTAATTTCAATACGATCAGGTGTTGTCTTCTTGTTTTTAGTAGTTGTGTAACGAGAAGGAGTTTTTCCTATCTTTCTCGCTTCAGTACATTCAAGTGTAATTACTACTCTTGGACCTTTAGCCATGTCGTTCTCCAGTGATATATCTAATATTCTTTAATTAAAATTCCTCTTATGAGAAAGCCAAAACTACTAGATTTTCATTGGCATGACAACAGAAAATTGTTAAAAAGGTTAAAAACACTAGCAATATGGGTAATATGAACGCAGCGACTCAAATTAATTTTGAAAATTGGACCTTTGTTCACTATTCAACAGATGAATTGAAATCATTTATTTCAATTGGAGCTCACCCAAAAACTGAAGAAATTCAATACTTTGTAACAGTAACAGACCAAGATCACCAAGAAGTGTATCAATCAAGTCATGACACAATTGAAGAGGCCATTTCTCTTATAAACAAGAAGTATGGACACTGGCCAATCTTTGATGCAGAACACCCTCCAGGTAGCGATGGGTGCTCTAGTTGTAGCGCCCATTAACTTTCTTTTTTATACTTCTCTCTTGACAGCATAGGTAAAATTAGCGAAATTACAGCCTTAAATCTTAAATAATGGCCCTTGTATATTCAAGGAAAGCAAAAGGATAATTATGAAAAAAGGTATTCACCCAGAATTTAGAGATGTTCTTTTTTGGGACGTTTCTTGTGATAAGAAATTTGTTATTAAATCTACGATCTCAGCTGATCTAACTGAAACTTTTGAAGGTAAAGAATACCCAATGGTTAAATTAGATATCTCTTCTGAGTCTCACCCATTCTATACTGGTAACCACAAAATCGTTGACTCTGAAGGACGTATTGAGAAATTCAGAAAGAAATTTGGTGGAGCTTACGCAGGTAAACTTAAAAAATAATTTAAAAATGGCCTTCGTAAGAAGGCCTTTTTTTTATATATTCTTGATTTTCTTTATTCGACTTATAATTTCTTCACTGGCCCTAGTTTTAACTCTATCAACTCTAAAAATCAGACAAATAGTATCCTTAAATACTGGTGCAGCGGGAACCTTTAACAGCTTTGCTCCACTGCTCATTACGACTTTACCTGGAAGTATTCCTACTCCAGCACCATTAACAGTTAAATCAGTTAATACCTCTAAGTTTTGAGAATGAAGAATTCTGCTAAAATGTAATTTTTGCTTTTTTAACTTCATGACAAGGGAGGATGTTTGTGTGAGATCAGGGTCACATAATAGGACATCTTTATTTTTATTGGACGGACTCTCCCATAGGGTCACCTCATCTGTTAATAATTTAATTATCACTAGGTCAGGATGAGAAACAGGATTGACAACGATCCCTAAATCTAACTTATGGGAAATAACTTGTTCAGTAATAAGTCTACTAGAGCTATGAACTAGTTTCACTTCTAGACTTGGGTAATCATGATAGAGTTTAGGAATGAACTCTCCCAGTGTATATAGAGCAACAGAGGGATGAACACCCATTGTATATAATCCTCTAATTTCCTCTTTTTCTTGAACAAGTTTAGATTTTAATTGATACCAATCCTCTAAGAACTTCTTCGACTCACGCCTAAAGCTCTCTCCATAGCGAGTTAGAGAGACACCCGTCTTAGACCTAACTAAGAGCTCAACACCTAGGGACTGCTCTAATCTCTTAATAGCAAAACTCAGTGTTGGCTGAGTAATTCCCAACTTTTCGGCAGAACGACTGAGGTTTAAAGTTTTAGAAACTTCTAGAAAATATTGTATATCATTTGAGCTTGGTAACATTTTTATATATTACCATATATTTATAAAAAATATTAATATCTAATCAAGATTTATTTTCACTCGCCAACGATCTGGGCCTAACTCTTTAATAACTTCAAATTCAAATTCAAGACCTACACTGATTTTTTGTAGATACTTAATCTGTCCCTTAGTTAGTTCTCTCTTTGTCACCTCAAAATCAATGACAGAGAGCTTTCCTTCCCTCTCTAGGCAGACTTCCCAATCAAAAGAGAACTTAGTCTCTCGATAGAATCTAATCATTCTCGCCAAAGAAGATGATCTAGTTACTTCTGTGCTATAAACATGAGCAATCAAAGGCATCGTTTTGCGATCTAATTTAATGAGCTGAGCTAGCCTCTCTATATCAGGCCCATGAGTTGTTCGAATGACCTGATGACACCAATCACTAAGTCCCTCGCTAACTCTCTCACCTACTGGACACCTCATCTGAATATTCTGACAAGGGTAAAAACATGTGTACCCTGATTTGCTAAGAGCGTCTCTAATGGCCAATATTGACTTAAAGACTTCGCTAGTGCCAGGTTCGATAAAGATAATATGTTTCGGCCGGTGCTGAGTTATCAACTTTAAAGCTCTCTCATGTCCCATTTCATTCATAGAATGACCAAATAACAAAGTCCCCTCAGACCATTGAGCAGGAATCTCTGAATCAAAGTGAAGATCGGTATTGAGATACAATCTCTCATTAAGTTTCTTCGCTTGCTCAATCATTATTGAACTTTGATCAACTCCAGTTACCCTAATATCTCCATCAAAGTATTCATCGAACGCAAAGGAAAAGGTTCCAGGGCCACAGCCATAGTCTACGATATGAGAATCTTTAATTGAGCTAAGAAGATCTTTCGGTAATTGATCGAAAACAAATTTTAATTTAGGAATATTTGTTGGTAGATAAAAAGATGTATATGCACTCACATACTCCCGATCATTAACATATTTTGAAATATTTTCTCTTTTCGAAGTAAAGCCTTTAGAGATGAGCTCAAGAGTTTGAACTAATCTATGCTCAGTCATATCTTCACACAGAAGGTTTTTTTTAATTTGTTCTAGTTCAAATTTCATGAAGAGATTTTACTACATATGAGTTTTATTGTCACTCTAACTAGCGTCCTCAAGAATATTCAAGTCTTCATCACTAAACTTTAGCTGTGAACCTATAATCTCATCCATGCGATAGAGAATATCAAACTTATCAAAGACATGTTGTCCTTTTAGTTGCTTTCTAACCTTTTCACTTAAGAGAACTTTACTTGTCATGACTATATAGGGAATACTCTTTTTTTCTAAATTCTTAATAAGCTCTACACCATCCATATTTGGCATACTAAGATCTGTAATAATCAGATCTATTCTTTGGGTTGCGACTATTTGTAAAGCCTCTATACCATCACTGGCCTGAAAGAAACTACAATGCAGTAACTTTTCGTTAGTACTTGTCAGAACCTCTAAAATTTCGACATCATCATCTACAAATAAAACATTATATTTTTTACTAGAATTTTCATACTTCATTTTCAGAAGTTGCTTTATTAATACAAAGGAGAAAAAACATATAATTATAAAGACTCCACAAATTGTAATATAAAGTCCATTTCTCAATTCTTTCTCACTTCTTAAGCTAACAATAACCTCATGGTGTTTTTGTTCTAAGACCTCACTATAGAAACTTAGAGAGTTTCCATAGTCACTTAATAATCTCTTTAAATAAAGTTTCTCGCTGCTTTCAACTCTTTGTTGTTTTAGTAAGAGAAATGTATTTGCAGAAAATAAAACCTTTATTTTATTAAATTTTAAAATATCATTCGCATCAAATCCCCACACAGAAAAGTAGTGGTTCACTTTTTTATGATTGTTAAAGAATTGATTTTTAAAATCTTCAAAGTCTGCATCTTTAAAGTCTAGCTTTACTTTTTCTTCGCTAATTATTGAAAAATCTATCTGCTTATGCCACCACTTAATTCTTTGCTGTATTTGATTTATTAGTAGTTGTTGCTCAATAACTGAAACTTTACCCACGTTATTCAGAACATCTACCTTTTTCGATATCTTCACCAAGCTTGTAAACATAGTGATCAATGCCACGACGAGTGTTATAAATATAATGACATTAAAAGTAGAATTTTTCGATTTGTTGGCAATAATCATAATTAGCTCTTCCCAAATGTGAATAAAAACTCACATTTCAAACAAAAAAAAAGCCCTCTTACGAGGGCCTTGCTTATCTGTCTTCAATTTTTTTATAATTTCTTTCGGTCTGTCCTATGTAGATTTGACGTGGTCTACAAATCTTAGCTGAAGGATCTTCACGTAATTCCTTCCACTGAGATAGCCATCCAGGAAGTCTTCCAAGAACAAACATCGCAGTAAACATATTTGTAGGAATCCCAAGGGCCTTATAAATAATTCCCGAGTAAAAGTCTACATTTGGATAAAGCTTTCTTGCTACAAAGTAATCATCCTGTAACGCTTCAGCTTCAAGCCCTTTAGCAATCTCTAATAGAGGATCGTTTACATTTAGCTTCTCTAGAACCTTATCACATGCAACTTTAATGATCTTCGCCCTAGGGTCAAAATTCTTATAAACTCTATGACCAAATCCCATTAATTTGAATGGATCTTCTTTGTCTTTTGCTTTTGCTAAAGCCGAAGATGCATTTCCACCTTCATTCTTAATTTGCTCAAGCATCTCTAAAACTGCCTGATTAGCTCCACCGTGTAGTTGACCCCATAAAGCATCAATTCCACCTGAGATTGTTGTAAATACATTTGCATGTGAAGAACCTACTACTCTAACAGTTGAAGCCGAACAGTTTTGCTCATGATCAGCATGAAGAATGAGTAGAACGTCTAGCGCTTTTGCAACGTCTGCGTCAGTATTTTCAAACATCATATTTAGAAAGTCTGCACTATAAGAAAGACTTGGATCAGATGCTATCGGAGCAAGACCAAGTGACTTTCTGTAAAATCTAGCAACGATTAATTTAAGTTGAGCCATTAATTGTGCAAAGAGTTCATCTTTATCAGCATCAGTTGGCTGAGGTCCAAGATGATTTTCGTAGTAAGCAGAAAGTGCAACAGTCGCAGAAGATAAAACACCCATTGGATGAGCTGTCTTTGGGAAAGTATCCACTATCTTCTCAATTCCTTCAGGAAGCGTATTGAAACTTGCAACTTTCTTTGTGAAAGATTCAAGCTCAGCAGCTGTTGGTAGCTCTCCATAGAATAATAGCCATGAAACCTCTAAGAAGTTTGAGCTTTCGGCCAATTGCTCTATAGGATATCCTCTATAACGAAGAATTCCTTTTTCACCATTTAAGAATGTTATTGCTGATTGGCATGAACCAGTATTAACAAAACCATTATCGAGTGTGATAAATCCAGTCTCTCCACGAAGCTTGGAAATATCTAAGGCCTTTTCACCTTCACTTCCTTCAATAATCGGTAGATCAATAGTTTTGTCGCCTAAATCTAGCTTTGCGTTATTTGCCATTCAAACTCCTTTATATATATACGAAATAATCTATTTTAGAACTTATATAATTTTAATGTCTTAATGAACCTCATAGCACGCAAGATCATTAAATGTCGACCGCTTAGCGTCCAAAAGTAAAGTTACTTTCGAACCCAATTTGCTGGGTCAAGTTGCCATGAAGTTAACATATTCAACTCATCGGTAGAAATCACATTTTGCTCAAGGGCCAAAGAGACTATATCGGAGAAATTTGTTAATGATATTAAGGGTATCTTATATTTACTCAAAATCTCTTTAGACTTTTGCATCTCGTAAGTAACAATCGAAACGACTCCCACAGGGACCAATCCTTCGGCCAAAGCCGCTATGATAGCATCCTCTAGACTCTTGCCTTGGTTTATAAGATCTTCTACTAATAAAATAGACTGTCCCTTTTTAAAACTTCCTTCAATCTGATTTTGTTTACCATGCCCCTTTGCTTTCCCACGGATATAAATCATTGGGACACTAAGTTCGTTTGCGATAAAAGCACAGTGAGGAATCCCCGCAGTTGCAAGGCCAGCAAGTTGATCAAACTTGATACCACTTTCATTTATTGTCTCAACAAAGTGCTGAACGATACGACTCCTTGCTTCAACAAAACTAAGCAGCTTTCTATTATCGCAGTAGATAGGACCCTTTAGACCCGATGCATAAGTAAACGGCTCACTAGGAGAAAGTTGTAAGCAGTTATTATCTAATAAAATCTTTGCAACTTCTTTCTCTCTTTGCATCATTTCTCCAAAGTTTTCACAAACTGTAAGTCTTTGTCAGACTCAATAAATTTGACGGTTATTTCGCTCAAGTATACAGTCCCCAAACAAAAAGTGACAACACTTTCAAAAGGAATAAATATGAAATATATCATGTTGCTAGCTCTACTTCTAAGTAGTTCAATCTCGGCCGGCATTCAAGTTAAACATACAGATACATCTCCACTACTTAATGCTGTTAAGGGAAATAAGAAATCTCTTTCGACTGGAGATAACTACAATCTAACATTAAAGAAAGAGGCCCTTGGACACCTCTTCCTTTTACACACTTCGATTATAGATAACCCTCCTGCAGCAACAGGAAACCCTCTTGCGGCCAAAATTATTTACTTCAAAAGAAGTGGTAACTTTGTTGGTATGTTTGAATCTACAAATGGAAAGCTAGTTACGAATTCAGTAACAACAGAAATATTACTAGCAAAATTTCCTCTTATTATGGAGGATAACACAAGCTTAATCTTTAACTTTGAACAAGGGATGAAAGTTCTATTCCAAAAGTCATCATATTTTATCGCAAACCCACAAAGAGACCCTAGTACAGAGAGCACTTACTCTATAGTTGAAAGTTTCTTAAATAAAGTAGTGCTAAGAAATAATCATATATTCATAGACCAGTATTTAAGAGTTGAATCTTCTGCTACAACTACAACTCCAGCGAGTATTGAGCCTGTTCAAATAAAATATACTCTATCTACTTACATAAAAAATGAGAACTTTAAACCAACACAAAGCCCAGGCTTTGATTACGTTGGTTATTTTGAAAACCACCCAATTTACCCAACAGACTCTGAAGGGCAAATAATTGAACAACCCGTTACTCATATAAAGAAGTTTGATATTAATAAAGGTATTAAGTTTTCTCTTACATCAAATATTCCGCAGAAGTACAAGCAAGCAGTCATTGACGGTATTCTTTACTGGAATAAGGCATTTAAAAAAGAAGTTATAACCGTTGATACACTTAAACCAAATATCAGTATTCATGAACCTGGATACAATATAGTTCAATGGCTAGATTGGGATACAGCAGGTTTTGCTTATGCTGCATCAAACTCTGACCCACTTACTGGCGAGATTCATCAGGCACACGTCTTTATGACAAGCTCATTTGCCAATGGTTCGTACAAGTCCGTCAAAAACCTTTTAAATAGAATTCTAGTGGAACAAAAAAAACCTGTTCAGAAAATGGGACTAACAGGATTTGAATCTTCTAAACTTTGTAACCATGGTGAGCAAAGTGCAGTTGCTGAAATAGAAAGAATTAAAGAGTTAACTAATGATCTAGACGCAAGCAACTTATCGGATGAAGAAAAGGAAATAATCTACACTAGATATGTTTCAGATTACGTTCGTCAAGTTGTTGCCCACGAAGTTGGTCACACACTTGGCTTTAGACATAACTTCGCAGCGAGCTTAGAGACAACAATTGACTCTAGCAACTACAACTCTATATCAAAGGACTACTTAATCTCTGGAGATGTAGCGTCAACTATAAAGGTTGCAAGTTCTGTAATGGACTACACTCCGGGCTACTTCTCAAATTTAATTGGAGCAAAGATTCGCCTAGAAAAAGAAGTACTGGACTATGATCAACACGTAGTAAATGTTGCTTACTTTGAAGAAGCTCAATATTCAGAGCTTCAATTCTGTACTGATGACCATGCAGGAAAGTATTACGATTGTTTTAGATTCGATGCTTTTGCAAATGTAATGGCTGAGAAGCAATTCTTTATGGAGCAATCTTTAAATATAATGGCCCATAACCTTATTTCTACTACATTCTCATTTCTTGGTGATGAGCAAATGACTGAAGAGATGAAAATATTTAGTCTTCAAAACTTCTATAATACAGCAGAGTACCAAGTCAGCTGGTTTGCTAAAAACCGTCTAAAACCACTTATTGAAAAGGCCAAGCTTGGAAAAATTAGTAGAACAATTGAAAGACTTACTCCAATGAATGTGGAGTCATCTTTTGATATGGATGCTTTTTTCTTATTGAATAAGCAAAAGATTAAAAGTGACTTTGATAAGATTGGAGGAATGAACAAAGTACTATTTGAAAACCTAACTCCAACTAAAGACAATTCAGGTTGGATAAGTCCTTTGACAAGAAAGATGAAAGAGAAGGCCTATGAACTTCTTCCAAAGTATTATCCAGAACTAAAGAATGAGAAAATTATTGAACTAACTAAGTTAAAAATTAATGAGCACGCAATAGCGTTTGATAGAAAGCTACTCTTCTACGCTATTCAATACTTAGATCAACCGTATTCTTATGAACAAGAAGGAATGAGTGATCAAATTTACAAGTTAACTTCAACTCTTATTGGAACAAACTCATCTATTGCTCTGGAAAACGCTCCACTTATTTACACTCCAGAGTTTAAATATGCTGTGAATGGGAAGTCTCTAAGAAAAGAGGCATTTGATCTGTTAAAATCGGACCTCTTTCCAAGCTCCCATAGTTTTAAAAGAAGAATGAAAAAAGTTAAGGCAAAAGTTTATGCAAGCTTTGAAAAGTTAGAAACTGGTATTGTGACGACTTTTGGTGACATAGATTCAACGCCTGATGATATTTACGAGTTCTATATGAATGAAAAGAGTTTATACAGAATGATAAAGTAAAATAGTAAAGGCCTCTAAGTTGAGGCCTTTTTACTTTCTAGACTAACTTGTTTCTTTAGTTCTTTCATTTGAACTGGCTTAGAGAGAAATCCATTCATTCCGGCCTTTTTAGTTTCAATTATACTCTCTTCCATTATATCAGCACTTAAAGCAAAGATTGGCAGCTCGCTACTACTAAACTTCTTTCGAATTTCCACTGTTGCCTGAAGTCCATTCATATTGGGCATATGAAGATCCATGAGTATTACATCAGGACGTTTTAGTTTTAGTTTTTCAAGACCATCTAGTCCATCGCAGGCCAAAGTACATGTTGCTCCAGATCTTTTTAAAAGTGTTCCAATAAGTTTCTGATTGAGTTTATTATCTTCGAAAACTAAGAAATCCAGACCATCAATTGAATAATCAATTTCATTCTCAACATTATTTTGAATATTATCAATTGGCTTAAGTGGGAGAATGACAGAAAAAGTAGAACCTTTAGAAACTACACTTGTAACTTCTAAAGAACCTCCAAGCATAGTCACTAACTTTTTTGAAATTGAAAGGCCAAGTCCTGTGCCACCAAATTTCTTTGTTGTCGACATTTCAGCTTGCTCAAACTCTTTAAAGATCACATCTATCTTAGAAGCTTCTATCCCTATTCCAGTGTCTATTACCTCAACAAGAATATTATCTAACTTATCTCGTTTGATATTAAATGAGATACTCCCCTCCTTTGGGGTAAACTTGATCGCATTTGATATAAGATTTAGTAATACTTGTTTGATCTTCGTCTCATCAGTGTCGCATACAAAGTCACAATCATCAGAAAATGAATAGTTATACTCAATATTTTTTTCTTTTGCGAAGTGTTCAGTCATAGAAAAAACTGAGTTACAAACTTCTTTTAAAGAGCATGAAGAAATATCTAGCTTCATTTTTCCTGACTCAATCTTTGATAAGCTAAGAATATCACTTACTACTTGAGTTAGATGAATTGAAGACTGGTGAATATTTGATAAGTTATCAATATACTCTTTTGATAGATTCATTTTTTGTAAATCTTCCATAAGTACTGCACTAAAACCTGTTATGGCATTTAGCGGAGTTCTAAGCTCATGACTCATATTTGCCAAGAACTGACTTTTTGCCTTACTAGATGTTTTGGCCTGTTCAAGCGCACCAATAAGATCAGCAGTTCTTTCTTCAATTTGAGACTCCAGACCAGAAGTCAGTTGACTGATTTCCTGCTTGGAGACGATTAATTTTGAAATTAGATTATTAAATGAATGTTCAAGGTGGCGAATCTCATCATCTGAAGTAGAGTGCGTCGAAACAAGAAAACTTTCATCTAAGTTTGAAAAACTAACCTTATCAATTTCAGATACAAGTTGTTCAAGAGGATTAGAAATAATTCGTTTCAAGAAAATAGACGAGATAAGAATGAGGAAAACCAAAATTAGAACAGAGTTTGTAACAACGAGAATAAGACTTCTTTTAATTTCTTTATAAAAAACTTCTTTTGAAACATAGATTGTCATAATCCCAACAGTATGAAGTTCTTTTTGCACTGTTTTAAAAACTATTGGAAATTTAAACTCTTCAAGAAAATTTAAATTACCACTAAGCTTCTTCGCCGTATCATCAGTTCCAGAAAACTCGTAACTATAATAATGACCATTCTTCTTTACAATACCAACTGAGATCTCTTCAGAAGAATACTGCACATTTACACCAGAGATCATATCTTTTTCGAGTAGGCCATTAACAGATGAAACTAGTGCATCGTCATTAAAAGACCAAATTGCAGCGCCTATACTAGGCCCGTATGATTGAGGAATTTGTTTAATCTCGTAACTAATACGCTCTTGTGTATTAAAGTAAGTCATCGAGAGTTGAATAATTGTAATAATAGCAGTAATAGCAATATAGCTATAAATTGTAATTTTTAAAAACTTCTTGGATAAGGAGTTCTGAAGGTCATTTTTTTTAATATTGCTCAACTTCATACCTACTTAAATAATCTCTTCGTATTTCATCGATTCGACCAGAGCTTTTCATTTGTAAAAGAACAGTAACTAGCTTTTCAACTAAATATTCATTCTTTTTGTGAATATAATGAAAGAGTTCAAACTCTTCAATAAACGGTCTCAGAGCAATAGCCTTTGACTCTTTTGCAGAGTCTTTATACTTAAGTCCATTCACTCTCGAGACGATTGCGACATCTATTCGCCTACTACCTAAACTTTTTAAGAGCTCATCTACCGAATTAAAAATTTCGACCAACATACCTTTTGTGCCATTTTCAGAGAACTTCACACCTCTTTGAATTCCTATTTTAGAACCCTTTAAAGAAGACCAACCATTTACTTTAAAGTCTTTATTCTTGGCATAGACAACTCCTTGGAGTTTATTAATTACAACAGGAACAATAA
This sequence comes from Halobacteriovorax sp. HLS, assembly GCF_004006665.1. Taxonomy (NCBI): domain Bacteria; kingdom Pseudomonadati; phylum Bdellovibrionota; class Bacteriovoracia; order Bacteriovoracales; family Halobacteriovoraceae; genus Halobacteriovorax; species Halobacteriovorax sp. HLS. The sequence goes on along the minus strand of NZ_QOCL01000009.1, from coordinate 301,844 downwards.
GAAGATTTGTATACTTTCGTTGAATACCTCCAATACGAAAAAGTTCTCCATCAACTTCACCAGAATTAGAAGTACGAAGAGATCTTTCTGCCGGTAGGGGCTTCCACTTTAATGTATATCCAATTTGAGAATAGGCTTCAGAAAGAACAGCATAACTAATCTCACTATTTAACGAACCTTGAATACCAGAGACAGTTACAACTTTTGCATTCGCAAAATATACTCCTAAAAGGTATATTATGAAAATTCGAAAAAACGTCATTTAAAATCCTTGATAGATAAGATTTTATCATGACACTGAAAAATATAAACTAAATAAATCTTGAGGCTTATTCGTACTCTAGCTTTGGTAATTCGATAATAAACTTAACGTTTGAACAACTTTGGTCAAGATAAAAATTTCCACCATGTTTACTAACAATTTCTTTGGAAATACTAAGACCTAAGCCTGTTCCTTTTCCAGACTCTTTTGTCGTGAAGAAAGGCTGCATAATTTTCTGAGCAATTTCATTTGGTATTGAGCTTCCAGAATCAGTCACAGAGAAAAGAAATCTATCCCCCAAATCCTTTAAACTTAAGTCAATCCATTTACTTCCATCATTTTCGCATATTGAATCATAGGAGTTATTAAAGAGATTTACCAATACTTGTGATAATTGCTCAGGATGACACTCTACTGGAAAGTCATCTCCATCAGGAAAATTAATTTTTAAATCGATATCAGCAAGCCTAATTCTTTCACGAGATATATCTATTGTGGATTCAATGATATCTTTCAAACTTTTTACTTCTAATTCATCAAGCTTAGTCTTTCTAGAAATCATTCGAAGACCAGAGATAATACTTGTAACTCTCTTGCAATTCTTTTGAATCATCTCGGAAATATTCATCAATTGATACTTATCTAACTGATCACGCTCAATAAGATTATTTATCTTTGTCGCAAAACCGTTAATTATAAAGAGTGGATTATTTATTTCGTGAACAATGCCTGCGGCCATCTCACCAAGAGTTGCCATTTTCTTTCCATGATCAGAAACATACTCTTCATTAATAGAATCTCTAAATTCCATATTTCTAATATGGGCCCCAAAAATTGAAGAAATGAGTGTCATGGCCTGCGCCAGAGAATCCCATTGCCTCTCAACATTGAAATCTAGTAAAACAAGATTTCCCCAGTGAAAGGAGTCATAGAAAATGGGAACGACTATAAAGCTCTTCATCCCCATATCTTTATAGTACTTTCCAATTTTTTTAGATTTAAAGGTAAAGTTTGATGAGTTTCCAAAGAGTGGTTCACCTCTAGAAATAACTATCGAATAGTAATCGTAGATTTCTTCATAAGTAAAACCGGCCAGCAAGTCGAAATTAATACGGCCAATTTCTTCATTTAGGTACCATTCACTATAAGGCTCTAATTGAATCTGGCTACCAGCTTCATCTAGAACATTTTTGACAAGCCAAATATTATCGACTTGCAATAACTCTCCAAGCGAAGCCAAGCTTCTTTCAAGAGCGATATTCGGGTCGGTCGTATTGAACAACGTCTTCGCAATGATATTTATTTTGCTTAGTAAATCCATCCTATCCCTGTCCTAAAATATAGAACAATATTGTAACTTGATAATTTATATTAACTTTAATAGAAATCACCTAAGTATAAGTAATTTATACATTTTCAATTATTATATGTCTAAAGGTGAATTACTAATTTTTCTTTAGTTTACTAAGAATATGCCTAAGAAATGAGTCGATATATGACAATCTTTACACCATTTTCTTTATCAATTTCACGAAAGTCATCACTTGAGAATAGAGTTTTCACATATTCCCACTCATTTGAA
>NZ_QOCL01000008.1 GCF_004006665.1 Halobacteriovorax sp. HLS | reverse complement strand
TGATATTGTAAATTGATAGCATCCTCTCTTTAAATCTATAGATCTCTTCAAGTTCTGGAAAGAGTCCGTTTATGTGTCTAACAATTGAACGTTGAGAAAAGTTCAAACGATCATCTCTAGTTAAATAGAGTCTTCTCATTGGACTTGTCTTAGATTTTTCAAACACTGGATGCTTCATGATTTCGATTCTAATTTTGTTAACTGTATGATTGAACAGCTTTATTACATGAAACTTATCGCTTGTGATTAAGGCATTTGGAAATTGTTTAGAAACAAACTTCTTATAAGTAGAGGACATATCAATGACTACATTTTTAACATTCTCTCGACCTTGAATATCAACAGCGCGAGAATTTATTAAATCGTCAAATGATCGACCTAGAGTAACTTCTCGTATTCTATTGTTATTAAAATCGACAAAGACCGTAGCAAATTCTTTATAGTGAGTTTTTGTATTTCTAACGAAGCTATGCTCGTCAATTCCAATTGTTTTGGGCCATGAATAGTCTAGTTTTTTTACATCAAGTGCGAGTTGCTCATAAAAAGCTTTATAAACTAACCAGGAAGAGCATCTTAGTTTCTCTGTTACTCTTTTTAAGTCTGTGAAGTTTGAAGCGCACCAGCGGATATGAGACCTAAACCTTTGAGTAGATCGAAATCCTTTTCTGATTCCAGGAACTGGCTCACGAAAAACAGCATTACAGCTTGGGCATCTAAATCTTCTTTTTCTGATTCTCAGGTAAACAGTTTTGTCTCGAATGGGAATATCTTTAATATGAACATAGACCTGATCGTGAACTTTTGTCGATTTGGTTGCACACTTTGGACAAACCTCAAATTTAGAAAACTTATATGCATCAAATTGAATAATATGATTTGATAAATTTCGTTTGTTAGTAAATTTAAGTTCTGGAAGTGATAGAAATTTGTTAATCTGTGATTCAAGCATTGAGTATTCTCCTGTAAAATTGTTTTGTGGTAAAAAGAATTTTATCAGATTTGAATACTCGTGCTTATCTTGATCGTTTTGGTCTTGATTATATGCGTTCCACTGTTAACCGAGAAGACCCGTTTTGTGGTAAAAAGAATTTTATCAGATTTGAATACTCGTGCTTATCTTGATCGTTTTGGTCTTGATTATATGCGTTCCACTGTTAACCGAGAAGACCCGTTTTTATCTTTTTCCAAAAGAAGGTGGAATTATGAAAAGTAAAATGACTTTAATAGTCGTATTAAGCCTTATTCTTAGTTCCTGCTCTTCAATGAAAAAGACTATTGTCTATAGTTCATTAAGTGGAGGTCTGGCTGGTGCAAGTGCTGGGTATGCATTAAGTCCTGATAAAGAAAGTCAGGGAGCTAATGCAGCAATCTTTGGCCTAGTCGGAGCAGGGCTGTCGGCCTTGATTGGTTACGCTCTTTATGAAGATGATCCACGAAACCAGAAATTGAATCACATGCTTGAAGAGAGAAAGAGGCTTGACCCAAATTTTCTTGAGCTAGATCTAGGTAATTTGAATATAGAAGCTAATCTTTCTAAAGATGAAGTCTATCAAACACCAGCTAAGGAGCTACCTGAAAAGTTAAAGGGCAAGATTAAGCAACAGTACATCATTAAGTATCAATCTAAAGAGAGATATCTAAATAAGGGGAATAAAACTTTTTATATTCCATCCTTTCAAATTTATGAGCATGCTTATGATGAAGTTTTAGGAGGTGAGAAGAATGAATAAGTCTAAAGATAAAAATCTAGGTTTAGGTGAGTTTATTGTACCAATTGTAGATCTACTTTCTATTGGAATAACTAAAGGGATTGAACTTTTAGCTCAGGGACTAACCGCAGCACTTGATAGATATGTATTTAAACGTGAGTCATCAGAAATTAGAAAAGTTGAGCGTGATGATCTGAGTGGATCTAAGAAAACAACTAGTTTCGACTCAATTGGGTACTCTTTAACAAGTAAGAAGCTTATTATAGGAAAAGATATTAACAAATCTAAGCACTCTGTAGTTGTTGGGGCCAGTGGGTCGGGAAAGTCAGTTCTTTTAGATAGTTTAATGTTTGATGATATGCGAGCGGGAAAGCCTGTCGTATATATTGATCCAAAGGGGGATAACGAATCATTAGAAAGATTCATTGAACTTTGTAGAATGAATAACAGAGAGTATTTAGTATTCTCTGAGTATTACAATAAAGAAAATAAGCTGTCTTTAAATCCTGTCCTAGATGGAAGTGTAAACCATATCGCTGATAGAGTTTTTAAAAGTTTTACTTGGAGTGAAGAGTTTTACGCTAATAAATCATCACAGGCCTTGAAAGTTTCAATTAGAGATCTAAAAGAGAGAAAGAGTCTTGTAACGTTAGAAAATATCTATCTAAAGGTACTAGAGTTATGTGAAAAGAAAGAGGAAGGTAAATCAATCTTAAATAGGTCTGAAATTGAAGGACTTCTAACTAAATTAGATAATATATTTAATTCTGACTTTGGTGAGATTCTTAAAGGAGATGATGCGTATTCTTTTAATCAGTTAAGGGATGAAGGTAAATGCGTTTATATCGGCTTATCTGTTCTTGGTTATGCTGAAACAGCTAGGGCCATAGGTAAGTTAGTCTTAGGAGATATTAACTATAGTGTATATAACACATATCGAAATATAACAGCTTCTTCAAAAGATAACTTAGAGCCTCTAGGCCTTTATATTGATGAGCTTTCAGCAGTTATTACAGATGAGTTTATCGAAATATTAAATAAGTGTCGTGGAGCTAAGATTGAGATTACTTCGGCATTTCAGACATCAAGCGATATTAATAAGATTAATCCAGAGCTTTGCCAACAGGTCTTTGAAAATTCATTAAATTGGTATGTGATGAAGCAAAGAATGCAGGAAGCAGCTGAGGATATTTCTAACTCTATCGGGACAATGGAAAGTACTAAGAAAACAGTTCGTATTGAAGATGGACAAGAGTTAGATCTAGGTTCTCAAAGAAAGGTTGAAGAGTTAATCGTTCACCCAAATATCATCAAGAATTTAAACGTAGGCCAATGTATTTTATTAAGGCAGCAACCAACAAGAATTGATCTTATGAATGTTAAATATATAGATCAAGAGACTATTAATAAAAATATTGATTTCTATGAATATAACAACTGGATAGATAAAAGAAATCAAAGAGGTCATGAAGGTAATGAGACTCCTACTACGGAGGACTGTCTATAATGAAGAGCTTTTATCTAATTGATGGTTACATTGATATTCTTTCAGAAGTAGGGCGATGGAAAATCATTCCAATGAAGTCTCTCTATGAGAGAAAGAATTTTAGTATATCGTATCAAATGTTTTGTCGAAAAATTAAGAAACTTGAGTCTGAAGGTTTTGTTAGAAGTATTCTTGGAGATAAGAGAAGAAAGTTTATCACTCTAACACCTAAAGGTTCAGAGATATGCCCTTATGGGGCTAATTTTGATGAGGCAGAGGATAGTTTAAATCATGATTTAATCGCAACGAATATTGTAACCAAGATGATCGAGTTTAAGAACTTTAAAACGGGTCAAGTACAATGCTTCGGGCGTGGGTTAGATATAGAACCTGATGGACTTATCTTTGGTCAAAAGAATGGAAAAGAATATTCATTGGCCATAGAAGTTGAGCTGCATCAAAAAAGTAAATCAAGACTAACAGATAAACTGATCAAGTACTCTAATTGCATTTATTACTCTTACGTTATCTATGTCATTAACAAAGAAACTACATATAGATCTTATAAGAAGATCTTAGAAAATATGACTGATGATGTGAGGAGAAAAGTAATTTTACTATTAGATGATGAACTGACACCAACTAGGTTTAATTTTGAAAAAGCTAATTGTTACTTTAAAGGTGAAGAAAAGAGCTTTATGGATATCTTTGGTGAATAGGTTTATACGGTGTACGGACAGAGTTTATCTAAGTTTACACCCACCTTCGCCCCATGCTCTTTACTCTAGTCGAATCAAGTAGTTATTGGACGCGATTTTTGACCACCCCCTCTCCACGAGTTACGAGGAAGTGGTCAATAATAGCTAATAACAATTGATTCTAAGATTAAAGGATGGGGCGAAGGTGGGAATTAAAACTAAATTTGGAGATTAATTAAATGATAGAAGAAAAAAATAAAAATGAAGAAGGTACGAAGAAGAAAAGAGGGAGAAGACCTAAAGATGAGAAGCCTGAGTATGTATTAAATAAGGAGCAGACTAAGTTCTTTGTTGATCTAAGTAAAAATGAAAAAGAGTTGAAGATTGTACAAGAATATCTACTTAAGGCAAATGACAAAAAGCATGGAGGTGAAGTTCTATTTAAGGATATTGCTTTGTATGCAATGGGAAAGCTCACGACAAAAGATATTGATAGGGTTCAAGAAAATTCACTCTCAGAGATGGAGAAAGTGCAAAGAAGTCTTGATGAATACAATGCCAAGAACAATGTGAAGCTTAGCCTTGGGGAATATCTTTTAAAGAAGCTTAACCTAAATTAATCAAAGGAAAACTATGAATATCAATAATACAGAATTATTTGTTGGACGCTTAGGAAAAGAGCCGGATCTTAGATATACAAAAACTCAAAAGGCCGTGTGCCATTTGTCGGTGGCCACTACTGATGAAGAAGAAAAGAAGACAACTTGGAATAAGGTTGTTGTATGGGGAAAACAGGCTGAACTTTGTTCTTTATATCTTAAAAAGGGAAAGGAAGTTTTCGTTAAGGGATATCGAGAGTTTAAGGAATTTACTACAGATGACGGAGAGATAAAGAAGTATCAAGAAATCACTGCGAATCTAATTGGGTTTCCAAACGTCTAAGGAGGTCACTTTGAATAGCGTTAAAGATATTAATAAGTCTTGGTTATCTACAGATGAAGCGGCCAAGTATCTTGGGAAGACACAGAATGCCATTTGGAAACTGGTGAGTAAAGGATATCTGATAAAAAGAAAATGGGGGAGACGATTATTCTTTAAAAAGTCTGAGCTAGATAACTTAATTGAGAATTCTTTAATTTAGGAGGTGGTATGGCAGTTAATCAAATAATGAACAACGGAGTATTGTCTTATAGTGTTTACATTAATTTGAGATCCAAGGTCATGCCACATATTCGCCTTCAAAAAAGAATCAAGGGGATTAAGTCAAAAGCAGAAGCGGTTCGGAAGGAGAGAAATCTCCTTCGGGACCTCTCCCATAAAATAGCTCAAAGAGAAGGGCATGGGATGACTTGGAGAATGGTTGTGAGCAAATGGGCATCAACTGTAAGTGATGAGAGCTATCTGGATAAGAAGTATAACCCAGCGACGATTAAGGACTATATTTCAATGATGAATAACTGGACTAAGAATTGGTTGGATCGTCCTGCGGTAGAAATAACTCGGGGTGATGGAAGGGAAGTTTTAAACACTGTTTTAGAAGAGAGGAGAACAAAGTCTTTTCAAAAGCGCTTAAAGAATACCATTAATATGATTTACTCATGGGCCATTGAGGAACGCATTATTAGGGGAGTTCATAATAGCCCTGTTTATGGATTAAAGATTCAGTTAAAAGAAGAGAAGCGACCTGAGATTTTAAAAGCTGATGAGATTCGATCTCTTCTATATGAAAGTAAATCATCTAACCACGAGTGGTATTCCATTTGGGCTATGGCTCTATTGACTGGTATGAGAAATGGGGAACTTTACGCTCTCAAGTGGGAAGATATTGATCTTGATAATCAAATTATTACAGTTCAGCGCTCTTATAATAAAAGAGAGAATATTTTTAAGAGTACAAAAGCAGGCTACTGGAGAACTGTTCCTGTATCGGGAGAGTTGAAGACTTTAATCTTGGAATTAAAACAAAAGTCTAAGTCTGAGTTTGTACTTCCAAGACTAGTGATGTGGAGAAAGGGTTATCAGGCGAAGATACTTAAAGCTTTCTGTAAGTCGATTGGCCTTCCTGAAATTAAGTTTCATACTTTGAGAGCTTGCTTTGCTACTCAGTTAATAGGGTCTGGAGTTGAGCCTATTAAAGTGATGAAGATTTGTGGATGGAAAGATTTAAAAACAATGAGTTATTATTTGCGACTTTCTGGGATTGATGAAAAAGGTGTTACTGAGGGATTGAATTTTCTTCCTAATATCGGCGGGAATATTTTATCTATGAATTTTGGGACTACGCATGTGTAGTCCCATAATTAAAGAGGCCTATCTGGTGACAGTATGATATGTTTTTATTGTAATTCTAAGACTAAGAAGAGACGTGATTTCATAGTGTTAGGTGCCCTGAGATGGTGATAATATTAGTTCACCGGAGGAATATAATGAAAGAAGAAAAGAAGAAAAGAAGATCTGCTAAAGAGATAAGAGAAGAGATGAATAAGATCAATAATAAGAAACCTTCTCATGAGGAGCTTGTTGATCTTGTTAATATCATAAATGAGAATGCAGAATCAGAAGAGCTAGAAAGAATTGAGAAAATCGCTATTAAAAGAGAGGACAATGGCATCGAACAGACTTGGATTTAAACAATTTTTAAAAAAGGTCTCAGGTCAGAAAGATCTGAATATAATAATTGATTCAAATATACTTATAGCAAACTTTGATCAAGAGCATACTAACCATAAGTTAGTTAGTAGGTTTATTGATGAGTTAGAGGCTTGTGCAGAAGTAAATTATTTTACGACTGTTACAACTAAAGCAGAATATTTAGATTACCAAAGAAGAAGGCTTCTAACTGAAGGAATCTTTAGCTTATCATCTTTGCCAAATGTTGAACTTCTTACAGATTCTAAGCAAGTAATTTACCAAATGAAAATGCGACGTGGAAAACGTGTTGCTGATGAAGCTAAACGTGTAGGCCACGACGAAGAAAACTTTAATTCTTCCGTTAACTACCTGAGAGACTCTGAATTAAAAGAAGTCAAAAAGTCATTTAGAGCAAGAGATGTTCAAAACGAAATAGGCTGGCTCAAGCTTTGTGAACTTTTCCTTGTTAACAATATTGAAGAGCAAGAAATATTGATAGACGAATTTTGTACATATTTATCAGCTCATGATGAGAAGCAAGCACATCTTTTTAATAATAGAAAAATTGAATGGAAAAACGCGACATCTCTATCAGCAACAACTGGTATGGGGTATTCAGATGCTTTAATCTTAAATATGTTCTCGGAAACTAATATGGATTATATCATCACTCTTGATTATGATCTCGTTTATGCCGTTTCTGTTTGTGCTAAAGATAAAACGGTTGTCTTACCTGATAGTAGACTTGGTGATTTTAAGTCGACTTTAAAAAAAGACCTAGAGCGTTATAGTCAAGTAAGACTCATCTGAAAATTTAAACAGCACTATTTATTCCTATATGCCTTAAATATAAATAAAATATCATAAGACACTCTGTATTTCCGACGGATATTCCTGGTTCGTGGGCGAGGTATTGGGTGAAAGTAAGGTAAATAAAAAAAGCCACAGAGAGAAACCTGAGGCTCTTTGTAATATAAATAATATTTTGCTGTTAATCCCTCTCAACTTCTGAAGCTTTACAATTCATTGTTGTTGTTTCGGTATTTATCACACTACCTGTAGAAGCTTCGATTGAATTAAATTGCAAGGGAACTGATAAGGTCTCATTCTTTTTTATTATAGATAATGTTTTGAGGGGAACTGTAACAGTTTCAGTGGCAATGATTGTGTCCTCTTCATTGTAATAGCTTTCAAGATATACAATTGACTCACCTTTTTCTAAACTTTTTAAGTCCGGGAATAGTGTGTATTGATTTACTTCGTCGCATTCTAGCTGGCTTGGTGTGTACTCTTCACATTCTTCTTTGGTAAACGGAATTGATAAAGAAACCATTGTGGCTCCAGTATTATTTCTAATTTGTTTAGAATTATAGGAAATAATCGCAGTTGATGCTGTATCAAAGGTGCACTCCAACAGTACTCTATCTCCAGCATGCACGGTAATACTTGAAAGTATTATGGCTAATAGGGCAGAAATTTTTAGATTTTTCATCGATTGTCCTTTTTTCTTGTGTTTTTCGCTCATAAGTCATTTATATGAGATAAGTTATAACCCTAACCCCTCTATGAGAGAATACGAAATAATTTTGTCTCGATTGTAAATTTTTCATAGTTTTTCATTTAGGCAATTTTTATCAAAGCTCCCTCCCTGGCAGTTCTAGCAACAAACACACCCAAAAACATTCCAATTAATCAACATTACTCCTTATACTTTATATAAGATTTTTCGTTTATCATTACGATAAGCTACCTAAAACACGAGAATACGAGAGTCATTTGATGAATTTTCGTCAAAGAGAGGTGTCCTTTGAATAGTTACAGAAAATTTGATGATGAAATCAAAGAGATGGTCATTAAGAGTGGTAATCCAGACTTATTTCCAGAACTAAATATACCAAGATCAACAGCGCTGTATTGGATAAGAAGTTCTAAGAAGCGCATACGTCTTAAAAATCTAAATCTTGATGATGCTCTTAAAGATAAGATTGAACAACTAGAGGCAGAGCTTCAAATTGAAAAGGCTAAAGTTCTCTTTCTAAAAACATTTATAAAGAATCTAAATGGATGGCGTGAGTTTTTACAAAATAAGAAGAACAAAGAAGTCATCGTTGAGCAAGTTCTCAAGTTCTGTTCTTGGATACCTAAAGCCCAGCTTTGTGATCTCATTGGCATTAAGACAAATAGTTTTCATAGAATGAAAGTTGAAGTTAAGGGTTGTATAAGAATAGGTCTTAAGAAATGTAAGATACTTTCTGCAAACCAACTGACATTTAGAGAGCAGGAAAAGATTTATAATCTGGCCAGAGACCCACGCTTGTCCCATATGAGTATAAAAGGTCTTCAGTACTACGCCTTTTGAGAGGGGATACTTGCCTGTGGCTATGACAGCTGGAGAAAGTACGTTAAAGAGTTTAGAGGTGAAATTATAAAGAGAAGGAAAGTTAAAAAGTACAATTGCGGAATAAGAGCATCGAGAGTTAATGAAATATGGCATATGGATATTACAGAATTTAAGCTAAAGGATGGAGGAAAGGTTTATCTACAGGTTATCGTTGATAATTTTTCAAGAAAGGTGATTAATTGGAAACTCTCTCAAAAGAAGGGACAGTCTCTTAGTGTTAAAACTATGTTGGACACAACTAAGGAGATTATTCCTGAAACTCTTTTAATTGATGGAGGTGGAGAGAATACTGGAAATGAAATAAAGAAACTATTTCTTGGAAGAGGAATAACGGCCCTAGTTGCAAAGAAGGATGTAGTATTTTCAAACTCAATGGTGGAGTCGTTTTTTAGAATCTTAAAACAGAAGTTTATTTGTAAATATTGTCACTACAAACTTTCTCGTATCTATAGAATAGTTGAACGCTCAGTTAAATACTTTAACGATACTCCTCTTGGAATATTTCATGGGGCCAAGCCTAATGAAGTTTATAACGGACTGAGTGACTTCTCTGACCTTCGTGAGAAGCTTGCCTTGGGGATTGGGAGGAGTAGAGCTGAACGGCCAATGATTAACTTGTCTTGTGCTAGTGGGAATATCGTAAGTTTCACAATATAACATTTATTATTGGTGTGTGTACCGTGTCGATTATTACTGAAGAAATGTACCTTCTTCCTAATATTGGAGAGAATATTTTGGTACTAGCTTAAAACCATTCACCTTGTGCAAGTTGTTGAAAATATAGGGTTGGTTATAGGTTAGTATACTTATATTAGCAGTCTTGTATATCTAGGTATATTCACCAATTTGCTTATATTTACAATTGTGTTAATATAAGTATAATAATGAAAGATAGAACTGTAACAACATATTTAGATGAATTGGCCCTTAAGGGGCAATATTACTTTACTTTGGCAGAGATTTCGAAAGAGCTTTCTATAAAGCAAAGCTCTGTATCAGTAGCATTATCAAGGCTAGCAAAGAAGAATAAGATTCAAATGATAAGAAAGGGTTTTGGGATAATTACTGGACATACATCAGGAGTATTACATCCTTCATACTTTCTTAGTTCGATGATGAAGTATCTTGGAGCAAGGTATTATGTTGGCTTACTAAATGCAGCAGCATATAGAGGAGCGTCCCATCAAGCAGTGATGAATTATACTGTTGTTGCTGACAAAATGATTAAGCCAATTTCACTAAGTGCAATGAATATTGAATTTGTAACAAAGAATAACTTTGATGAAATAGAAGAGATAGAGAAGGTTGGAGGAATAGGTGGATATTTTTATATATCGACACCTGAGCTGACAGCAATAGATATTTTATCGTTTCCTAAAAGAAGTGGGCACCTGAACAATATAGCGACAGTGCTTGAAGATTTGTTAGATGAGATTGATATGGAGAAGTTAGCAGATATCTGTTCTAAAAAATCAGTTCCAACTTCAATTATACAAAGATTGGGTTATATTCTAGATGTTGTTCTAGGAGAAAAAGAAAAAGCAAAATATATATTTGAGAAGATGAAAGATAGACGGCCATACAAAGTCTCTCTTTCTACATCAAAAAAAAATTGTGAACTTTCATCTGTACCATTTTCTGAAAAATGGATGATTTATGAAAATGTCGTAGTGGAGCCAGATTAATGATAGCAAAGCCAATAATTACAAAATGGAGAGAGATTGCAGATTGGCCTTTAGATGATCAAGTCGAACAGGATTTAGTAATCTCTCGGGCCCTTGTTGAAATTTTTAATAATGAGTTCTTAAAAACACGAATAGCCTTTAGAGGTGGAACTGCTCTACACAAGCTGGTTTTTCCACATGGTCTACGTTACTCAGAAGATATTGATCTTAACAGACTTGAAAAAGGCCCTTCAAAACCAATCATTGATAACGTTCGTAAAGCATTAGTTGTTATGTTGGGGGAGCCTAAGAAAGTAAAAAGGACAGCTAACTCAGTAAAGATCATCTACGACTATCAATCAGTGTCAGGTGAAACAAGTCGTTTAAAGATTGAGATCAATACGAGAGAAACACTTCCACAAGAAAAATTGAATGCAGTTCCTTTTAAAGTTGAATCAGAATATTTCTCTGGAGAAACCGTTGTTATGTCATTTGATAAAGAAGAAATGATTGGAACAAAAATTAGAGCATTGTACCAAAGAAGGAAGGGGAGAGATCTATTTGACCTATACGAGTTAAGTAAATTGGATCTCAATTGGGACAAGATAGTAGATAGTTTTAAAAAGTTGGATATTGGAGTCTCTCAAAAAGAATATGCAAAAAACCTCGAAGAGAAAATGCAGGATCAGGGTTTTTTAGAAGATCTTGGGCCATTACTACCTGCTGATATCGAATATGATGTTGAGTTGGCTTATCAGTGGTTTGAGGCAGAGGTCTTATCAAAAATATAGGGCGTACAATTAGAAGTCTAGTAGACTAAGACTGTTGTCGATTTCGAGACACTACGCTAACATGTTTCCAAGCTCTCAAGAGTAATGGATAGACGAATTTAAAAACGTTTTGAAAATGAAATCAATTGGCTATTTTGGCTACACTTAAAAAAAATCATCAATGATAATCAAGTGTTACAGGCCGGTGGCCACCTCCACCATAGCGGTTTAAGTATTTAAAAATAAAGGGAAACTTCGGTTTCCCTTTTTTTATTGTGGCAAATATGTGGCAATTCTCTAATAAATTATATTTTTTCTTTTTAGTCGATCAAAAACTTCAAATAAATTATTCGTAACTACTTCACAAGGAATTGCAAAAAACTCATTTCCAGCTCTTGGATGTCCATGACTAACTAGCTGTTTAATTAATTTCGTTTCAACTTTTTGCGCGTGCTTTTTATTTTTCATCCAAATTACGAGCTTTGGAGAGTATTTAATATTTGTATGTTTTCTATGTTCTCTGACTCTTCTGTCTATATTATTTGTAATACCAAGCTTAATTGGAAGATTAATGGAATTTAATGATTCTAGTATATATATACAGCATGAATTTGGCCCCATGTCTTCTTTTGTACGTTTAAGAATATTGTTTACCCTTTCTAGCCTCTCTTTTTCCTTTTTTTCTTCGTTAGCAATTCTCTCTTCTTCTCTTCTTTTTTTGTAAGCAATTCTCTCTTGCTCAAAAACCTTTCTCTGATACTCTTTTTGCTTCTCAAGCTCTTCATTTTTTATCTTTAGGTCAACTTGATTCCTTAATTGAGCTTTGAGTTTAATGATTTCTTTTGCCAAATAATCATTTAAAAAAGCATTCTTTCTCTTTTTGTTATCCGCAAATAGAGATGGAAAAGATAGTAAAGATAATAAAGTATAAAGACTAAGCACGTAGTTATTGGAAATATTAATAAAAAGGTAAATTCCAATGGCAAGGGTAAGGAGAATTTGTGTAGTTAGTCTTAGGTTGAAGAAGCTAGATAGAACTTCTTCTGAGGTTTTACTATAGTTAATGGTGTATGCATGGTTTCTGTAATTATAATACTCGTTATATATTATATTTTTAGGAATAGTTACTGATGGAGAGCAGATACTTTTGTAGACTTTATTAATTGGCTTTGTAACAAAAAGTAGTAACGCTTCAGTTTTCTGGAATATGCTTTTTTTTATTTCAAATTGAGCTTTGAACTTTTGGGAAAATAGAATACTGTCTTGAAGCTTTAGCCAGTTAAAACCAGTAGTTGGTTTAACTAAGGTAGTTTTTCCGATAAGGTTTTTTCTATAGAGGTCAATTAGATCACTAATTGTTGCTTGAGAGACAATTCCGGAGTTTAATTTATAGTTCCAAAGTAAATTTCTTTCTTCCATTATTCCTTATATCATAATAGTTGAATCACATGATTGTTTATGTAAAATATACTGAATTAATACACAAAAAATGATTAATTTGTTCTCGAGCAAGATATAATTCTAATAGATCTTTGTCTTATCGTAAAAATCGGGAGTACTCGGTAGGCAGTGGAAAAACAATCAAACTATCGATCTAGAAATAACTTAAAGCATTCTAAAAATCTAATATTCTTTCGTTAGTAATCTAACTATCGGTTTTCTTATTCAATATTTTAACAATTAAATATAGCTCACCAGAAAACATTAAAAAATGAGCTCCAAAAACTATATTTCAAGATTTGATCTATCTACAATCGTAGATCAATCTAAGCCTCTAGTTTTCAAAATTTCTATAACCGTAGGCCTTTCTTTGAATTAGTTTTGCCTTTCTGTTATACCCTTCGGTCTTAGCGTTAGTAATTCCTGACTTGAAGTAATTTAATACTTCCACTCGCCACTTCACTAAAGTTTTGCGAAGGGATTGTACTGCTTTTCTTCCTGATAATGCCATCTCATCAGTTAGTTTTGTAAATGCTTTACGGGCCCTCTTAAAGCCTCTGATATTGTAAATTGATAGCATCCTCTCTTTAAATCTAT
>NZ_QOCL01000007.1 GCF_004006665.1 Halobacteriovorax sp. HLS | reverse complement strand
TGATCTTTAACATTCACATAACAGAATCAGATAGAAGACGAGAACCTAAAATGAAAAATTCAAACAAGACCAAGAAAGATTTAAAAAACTTGTGTTAACTTTAGATAGATAAAAGCTACTAAGGGCATATGGTGGATATCTTGGCAGTAAGAGGCGATGAAGGACGTTTACTAGGTAACGATATGCCGCGACGAGTGATCAAGTACGCTTTGACTCGCGGATTTCCGAATGGGGTAACCCACTTATCAGAAATGGTAAGTACTACATGGTGAGTAAAGTAGCCATGTTAGAGTGAACGCAGGGAACTGAAACATCTAAGTACCTGCAGGAGAAGAAATCAACAGAGATTCTGCTAGTAGCGGCGAGCGAACGCAGATTAGTCCAAACCGGCCAGTTTACTGCCCGGGGTTGTAGGACCTCATTTAGGACCATGATAATTAGGAGAACGTATTGGGAAGTACGACCAAAGAGGGTGAAAGTCCTGTATCCGAAAATTTGAAAGGCCGAGAGGTATCCTGAGTAGGACGGGACACGTGAAATCCTGTCTGAAGCTGGGAGGACCACCTTCCAAGACTAAATACTCCTTACTGACCGATAGTGAACAAGTACCGTGAGGGAAAGATGAAAAGAACCCCGATAAGGGGAGTGAAATAGAACTTGAAACCATATGCTTACAATCGGTGAAAGGGCTATTGTAAAGCCTGATCACGTACCTTTTGCATTATGAGCCGCCGAGTTACGGTGTGTAGCAAGATTAAGCCGTCGCAGGTGTAGTCGTAGGGAAACCGAGTCTGAATAGGGCGATTAGTTGCATGTCGTAGACCCGAAACGGGATGAGCTTGCCATGAGCAGGTTGAAGCGGGGGTAATACCTCGTGGAGGACCGAACCCATATAGGTTGAAAACTGTTGGGATGACTTGTGGTAAGGGGTGAAAGGCCAATCAAATTCCGTGATAGCTGGTTCTCTCCGAAATGCATTTAGGTGCAGCGTTTGATGATTACTGACGGGGGTACAGCACTGAATTGGCTAGGGGGATTACCGTCTTACCAAACCATATCAAACTCAGAATACCGTTAAGTACAGTCAAGCAGTGAGACTATGGATGCTAAGGTCCATGGTCGAAAGGGAAAGAGCCCAGATCGACAGTTAAGGTCCCCAAATCGTATCTAAGTGGGAAAGGTTGTGGAATTACTTTGACATCCAGGAGGTTGGCTTAGAAGCAGCCATCCTTTAAAGAAAGCGTAATAGCTCACTGGACTAGTGATTCTGCGCCGAAAATGTAACGGGGCTAAAGATACGTACCGAAACTTCGAAATTATTTATAATTGGTAGGAGAGCATTGTGTTTACTGATGAAGACGTACCGGCAAGGAGCGTTGGAGGCATCACAAGAGCTGATGGCGGCATGAGTAGCGATAAGGAATGTGAGAATCATTCCCGCCGAAAATCTAAGGGTTCCTGGACCAGGTGACTCCGTCCAGGGTTAGTCGGATCCTAAGGCGAGGCCGAAAGGCGTAGTCGATGGACAACGGGTTAATATTCCCGTACTTGGTAGTTGTCGCTTGACATGAAGGAGTGACGGAGAAAGGTAGCAAATCCAACTGTTGGATGTTGGTTTAAGTGTGTAGGAGGAGATCTTAGGTAAATCCGGGATCTTGTTAACTCTGAGACATGAATACGAGGGCCTAGCCCGAAGTTTGTGATCCTATGCTTCCCAGAAAAGCTTCGCATGAAGATAATTATCAATCCGTACCGTAAACCGACACAGGTAGATGAGAAGAGAATTCTCAGGCGCTTGGGAGAACTCTAGTTAAGGAACTCTGCAAATTGGTGCCGTAACTTCGGGAGAAGGCACGCCTTGCTTGGTGACATCACTTGCTGGTGAAGCTGAACGAGGTCGCAGTGAAGAGGGGGTAGCGACTGTTTATCAAAAACATAGGTCTATGCAAACTCGCAAGAGGATGTATATGGACTGACGCCTGCCCGGTGCTGGAAGGTTAAAAGGAGAGGTTAGCGTTCGCGCGAAGCTTCGAATTGAAGCCCCAGTAAACGGCGGCCGTAACTATAACGGTCCTAAGGTAGCGAAATTCCTAGTCGGGTAAGTTCCGACCTGCACGAATGGCGTAACGACTTCCCCACTGTCTCAACTAGAGGCCCAGCGAAATTGGAGTGCGCGTGAAGATACGCGCAACCCGCGGAAGGACGAAAAGACCCCGTGAACCTTTACTGTAGCTTGACATTGGGTTTTGATTAACATTGCGTAGGATAGGTGGGAGTTTTTGATCTCTGCATTCCGGTGTAGAAGGAGACATCCTTGAAATACCACCCTTTGTTAATTGAAATCCTAACCTACGATCCTGATCGGGTCGGGGGACAATGTCTGGTGGGCAGTTTGACTGGGGCGGTCGCCTCCTAAAGAGTAACGGAGGCGCACAAAGATTCCCTCAAGCCGAATGGAAACCGGCTGTAGAGTGTAAACGCATAAGGGAGTTTGACTGCAAGACGTACATGTCGAGCAGGGTCGAAAGACGGTGTTAGTGATCCGGTGGTTCCGAGTGGAAGGGCCATCGCTCAACGGATAAAAGGTACTCCGGGGATAACAGGCTGATCTCCCCCAAGAGTTCACATCGACGGGGAGGTTTGGCACCTCGATGTCGGCTCATCGCATCCTGGGGCTGGAGCAGGTCCCAAGGGTTAGACTGTTCGTCTATTAAAGCGGTACGCGAGCTGGGTTCAGAACGTCGTGAGACAGTTCGGTCTCTATCCTCCGTGGGCGTAAGAATTTTGAGAAAATCTGACCTTAGTACGAGAGGACCGGGTTGGACGAACCTATGGTGTACCGGTTATGTCGCCAGATGTACCGCCGGGTAGCTAAGTTCGGAAAGGATAACCGCTGAAAGCATCTAAGTGGGAAGCCCATTTCAAGATAAGAATTCTATTAGACAGCTTGTAGACCACGAGCTTGATAGGCTGGGGGTGTAAGTGTAGTAATACATTGAGCTGACCAGTACTAATTTGTCGTTTTGCTTTTATCTATTTTCATTTTAGGTTCACTTCTATTTGGTTTTGTTTTGTGAATGACCAAAGATTACATAGCGCTTGACTGGCGTGGAACAATGTTCTAAATATAGTCCACTCAAATTGAAATTCAGTTTGGGTGTGTCGATAGCGACGAGGAAATACCTGATCCCATCCCGAACTCAGAAGTCAAGCTCGTCAGCGGCGAAAGTAGTGCCAGGGGGACTTGGTGTTAGGATAGCACGATGCACCCATTATTTTATAAAAAAGCTCTTCTTCGGAAGAGCTTTTTTTTTGCCTTTTTTTTAGATTTTAAATTCTTTG
>NZ_QOCL01000006.1 GCF_004006665.1 Halobacteriovorax sp. HLS | reverse complement strand
AAATCGTAGGAATTAGAGAAACAGGTAAGACAACAGTAACTGGTGTTGAGATGTTCAGAAAGCTTCTTGACGAAGGTAGAGCAGGTGATAACGTTGGTCTTCTTTTAAGAGGTGTTAAGAGAGAAGATATCGAACGTGGTCAGTGTTTAATTAAGCCAGGAACAGTTAAGCCACACGCAAAATTTAAGTGTGAAGTTTATATTCTTTCTAAAGAAGAGGGTGGTAGACACACTCCAATTTTCAAAGGTTATAGACCACAGTTTTACTTCAGAACAACTGACGTTACAGGAGCTATCGAGTTAGCAGCTGGGACAGAAATGATCATGCCAGGTGACAATACTTCATTCGACGTAGAGCTAATCACTCCAATCGCAATGGAAAAAGGTCTTAAGTTCGCAATCCGTGAGGGTGGTAGAACAATTGGTGCTGGTACAGTATCTGATATCGTAGAATAATTTAAAATTATTTTATATATAAGGGCCATCTTCGGATGGCCTTTTTTTTGTTCTAAATCGTTGACGTGTTTTAAGTTTTTCTGTACTTTGAATTTCTTAAGTCTTCGGGTGTATAGCTCCAATTGGTAGAGCGGCTGATTCCAAATCAGTAGGTTGGGGGTTCGAATCCCTCTGCACCCGCCACTTTTTCTATTATATTCTTCTATAATTCATGTATACTTTCTAAATGATTAAATTAGCTCTTTTGGTGTTTGCTTGTATTTCAAACTGTCTTGCTTCCGTATATTGTGAAAAGTATCCTTATGTTGAATCTATTCAGTTCGCAAAAGTTAAAGATAACATTTCAAAAGGCCTTAAGGAGCTCTCTTCAAGAAAGTCGATTGCTCAGCAAGCTGATAAAACCTTGTCTTCACTAATTTCCGCTAGAAGTCCATTAATTACGAAGTGGATTTCATCCAGAGGTCTTGATCCTCTAAAGAATGAGACAGAAATTGTGACCAAGTGGAGAATATATTTTTTAGAGAACTTCATTCTAGGAAAGTACCCTTCACAGGATAGTTCTATTAATTCGAAGATTGAAGAATTTTTTGAAGAAGTAAACTCCAGTGCTTTTGATAAGAAAACTATAAAACGTCTTGTCGGAATATTTAGTGAAGCTAAGTCAGACTCAATTTCATATATAAAAAGTTTAAATATTTCCGAAAAGATGAAGCTCGTTTTAATCTCTAGAGTTAAAAATGTGGAATTATATTTTTTCAATGGCCTTGAGGGTACAAAGTTCGAGCAAAAACCTCTTGAGTTTTTAAAGTGGGGATTAGCATTTGACCCTAGTGAAAACCACATAAATGTTGGGGTAAATGTTTTGAAAT
This sequence comes from Halobacteriovorax sp. HLS, assembly GCF_004006665.1. Lineage (NCBI taxonomy): Bacteria > Pseudomonadati > Bdellovibrionota > Bacteriovoracia > Bacteriovoracales > Halobacteriovoraceae > Halobacteriovorax > Halobacteriovorax sp. HLS. The sequence goes on along the minus strand of NZ_QOCL01000006.1, from coordinate 15,841 downwards.
ATAGTACTGACGGTGAACTTTATTCAGTCTTTACTCATGAGATAGCACATGCATTTGACCCTTGCAGGTGGAGTGCATTTGTTAAGAAGAAATATGTCTTCACTAATATTATTAATTGCTTGAGAAGTTCCGAATCAATCGGGGCAAAACCAAGAGACGATTCTAAGTTAATTTCAATGGTAAAATCAAAGAGGTTAAGTTCTGAACTATATAAGTCCTTGAAAGATAATCCAACATGCAATAACTCTCTTTATCCTCAAGCAGGTATGCAAAGAGATCAAATTTCAGAGGCTTTTGCTGACTGGTTCTCGGCAGAAGTTATAACGACCCAGAAAAAGAACTATTTGAAAGGTTCATTTAGGAGCGAGCTTTGTGTTAAAAGTCCTCTTCAAGCTGGATCATCATATATTTCAAATGAAAACAGGCTAAACGGGATATATTTATCTAATCCTATTCTATTAAAGCTGTACAAGCAGAAGTCACCAAAGAAATACTGCTCCTTTTAAGAAATAGTAAATTTCACTACAATTTTTGGAAATTATTCATACTTTGACACTGCGTCGTTATGAGTTGTAGAAAGTATTGGACAAATTGCACTAATTAAAGGATATATGGAAAGCTTATACGTAGAAAATAACCAAGTTTTAGTAAAATACTGAAGCTGTTAATCCAAGGATTATAGGATGTCTTTAGTTCGAATTGAAGATGGCAAGAAGTGGATCAACACATTTGTTGCAATTATTAGTATATTAGCTGGGTTTGTTACTATTCGTTTCATGGGTCAGTTAAGTGAGTGGTTTGATTTAGAAGCCAAGGTTCCAAATTTTTTAGCAGTTTCACAAGGTCTTGGAATTGTTATCGGTTTGGTGACTTTTATTGGAATTTTAAAAAACAAGAATGCTTCGACTCATATGGAAGAAGTATATGCTGAGTTAGTTAAAGTTGTTTGGCCTGATAAGGACTCAGTTTTAAAAATGACAGTAGGTCTTGTTGTAGCAGTATCAATCATAAGCGGTATTTTTGTTTTGATTGATTTTACGTTTAGAAAAGTTTTAGAACTAATTTATTAAGAATAGGTGATATATGTCTAAAGAAAATAATAGTACTGATGAAGTAATTGAAACTACAGAAGAAGTAACTGAAGTATCTGGTGAAGAGCTAGATGAGAATGCATTTGCTGCAGGTGATTCAGAAGATTTCAAGTGGTATATCGCTAAGACTTTAACGGGACAAGAAGGAAAGATTCAAAGAGCTTTACGTGAAAGAATCGTTAACTATAAGCAAACAGAATTCTTTTCTGAAATTATGGTTCCTGAAGAGACTGTTATCTCTCACGCAGGTGGGAAGAAGAGAACTATAAAGAAGAAATTATTTCCAGGTTATGTCTTGATTAAAATGATCATGAATGATAAAACCTGGCACCTTGTTAAGGATACGGATAAGATTACTGGATTTGTTGGTGGAACTACTGACAAACCAGCTCCTATTACTAATGAGGAAGCTGCATATATGACTGGTCAGCAAGCTGATGGAGTTAAGAAAACTAAGACTACAATTGACTTTGAAGAAGGTGAATCAGTTAAGGTAATCGAAGGTCCATTCGCATCTTTCGTTGGTACAGTTGAAGCAGTAAGTGATAAAGGTAAGTTAAAAGTTAATGTTCTAATCTTTGGTAGACCAACACCAGTAGAATTAGACTTTAAACAAGTAGAAAAAGCTTAATATATTAACACGTTGGTAGATTCTTTGAATCGCAGGAGTAATCATGGCTAAGAAGATTACAGGCTTCATTAAATTACAAATTGAAGCAGGAAAAGCAAACCCGTCACCACCAATTGGACCGGCATTAGGTCAAAAAGGTGTGAATATTATGGAATTCTGTAAGGCATTCAATGCTAAGACACAGAAGGAAGCAGGAGTGATTTTACCTACAATCATCACTGTATATTCAGACAGATCATTTTCATTTGTTACTAAAACACCTCCAGCATCTTACTTACTTAAGACTAAGTTAAAGCTTAAGAGTGGATCTAAGAAGCCAGGAACTGAGGTTGCTGGAACTGTTCCAAAGAAGATTGTTGAAGAAATAGTTGAAACTAAAAGAGCAGATCTTACAGCAGCATCACAAGAAGCGGCAGAAAGAACAATTGAAGGTTCAGTAAGAGCGATGGGTCTTAAGTTAGATTACTAATTTTAAATGGGAGAGCGAAGGCTCGTTTGTACCAAGGGGTTTTATTATGACTAAATTAAAGTCAAAAAAATATATCGAAGCCGCTTCAAAAATTGAGGCTGGTAAACAATATTCAATCAACGAAGCATTAGAACTTGCAAAGTCTACTAGTTTTGCAAAATTTGATGAAACAATTGATCTTGCATTTAGACTTGGTGTTGATCCAAGACATGCTGATCAAATGATCCGTGGAGCACTTGCTCTTCCTGCTGGTACAGGAAAAGAAGTAAGAGTGTGTGTGATTACTTCTGGTGACAAAATTAAAGCAGCTGAAGAGGCTGGTGCAGATTTTGCTGGTGGTGATGATATCGTTCAAAAAATTGCTGGTGGATGGTTAGATTTCGACAGAGTGATTGCTTCTCCAGACATGATGGGTAAGTTAGGTAGAATTGGTAGAGTTTTAGGGCCAAGAGGTCTTATGCCTAACCCAAAGCTTGGAACAGTAACTCCAGATGTTGCTAAGGCCGTAGCTGAGCAAAAAGCTGGTAAGGTTGAGTACCGTACAGAGAAGACTGGTATTATCCACGTTCCTGTAGGGAAGGTTTCTTTTTCTGCTGAAGATATTAGAAAGAACGTTAATGCAGTTGTTTCTGCAATCGTTAAGGCTAAGCCTGCTTCTGCAAAAGGAACTTATTTAAAATCACTGACTGTTAGTACAACTATGGGTCCAGGGATTAAAGTAGATACTTTAGAAGCGTTAAACGTAGCTAAATAGATAGGGTTGAAGAAAGCCGGTTACGCCTTCAAGGAATTGAGCGTGTAAAGCCAGCCGAAACTCCCTCCAAACCTACTGGAAAACCAGTAGGTAATTATAAACGGAGGTTTTATGTTAACCAGAGATGAGAAAGGCGTTATTATCGACTCACTTAAAAGTGACATCGAAAATGCGAAGGGTATTTTTCTCACAAACGTTATCGGACTGACTTCAAACGACGGTGTTGCTCTAAGAAAGACAATTAGAGAAAGCCAGGGGAAGTTAGTAGTAACGAGAAATACTCTTTTTGGACTTGCGTCTAAAGGGACTGTGGCAGAGGAATTACTGTCAGGTCTTAAGGGTCCACAAGCTGTTGCATTCGCATTTGAAGATGCACCAGGTGTTGCGAAGGCTTTAAAAGAAGCTGGAAAGGCACATGAAGTAGTTGAGCTAAGAGGCGGTCTTTTAGATGGAAAAGTTCTTTCTATCGAAGAAGTTCAGCACCTTGCAGATCTTCCTTCACTTGATGAAATGTTAGGTACATTACTTGCTACTTTCAATGCACCAATTTCTGCATTAGCAAGAGTATTATTTGCAATTCAAGAGCAAAAGGAATCTGGAGCAGAAGCTGCTCCTGTTGAAGCTGCAGCAGCCGAAGAAGCGCCAGCTGAAGCAACTGAAGAGTAAGAAGTAAACAAAAAGACCCACAGGGTCATAAATTATTATTTTAAAAAATTTTAGGAGTTTTATATGTCAATCACAAACGAACAATTTATCGAGCATATCTCATCAATGTCAGTACTTGAAGTTGCTGGACTAGTTAAAGAATTAGAAGAAAAATTTGGTGTTTCTGCAGCTCCTGTTGCAGTAGCTGGTGCAGCTGCTGGTGCAGCAGCAGAAGAGCAAACTGAATTTACAGTAATGCTTACTGAAGCAGGTGCTAAGAAAATTAACGTAATTAAAGAAGTTAGAGGAATCACTGGTCTAGGTCTTAAAGAAGCAAAAGAACTAGTTGAAAGTGCTCCAAAAGCAATCAAAGAAGGCGTAGAAAAAGCAGAAGCAGAAGAAATCAAGAAGAAACTTGAAGCTGCTGGTGCGAAAGCTGAGCTTAAGTAATTTGCTATTGCATTTAACTTTTGATAGAGATTAACTCTATTATAAAAAAATTAACGGTGTGAATACGGACGCGTATTCACACCTTTTTGCGTATTTTGCAAAAAAATAAATATAATCGATTTTAAACATATTTTCTTCTCTCTAGGAGACATCAAATGACTGAGGTTTTTAAGCCGAATGAATGGTACCGCAAGAGTTTTTCTACAGCTCCAAAAGTACTAGAGACCCCTCCACTCATGAATCTACAGTTGAAATCATTTGAAGATTTTCTTCAAGCTGATGTGCCGCATGCACAAAGAAGAATGGTTGGACTACAACAAGTTTTCCACTCTGTTTTTCCTATTCACGATTTCAACAAAACTGTTTCATTGGAATTTGTTAGTTACACATTAGAAGAGCCAAAATACTCTGTAAAAGAGTGTCGCCAAAGAGGCCTTTCTTATGAAGCACCACTTAAAGTGGTTGTTCGTCTAGTATTCTACGAGTTAACTGTAGATAAAGACGGAAACGAACAAAGAACTGTATCATCAATAAAGGAACAAGAAGTTTATCTTGGAAATATTCCTTTAATGGCCGACACAGGTTCATTTGTTTACAACGGAACTGAGAGAGTTATTGTTTCTCAGCTTCACAGATCTCCTGGTATTATTTTTGAACACGATTCAGGAAAGAAGCACTCAAGTGGTAAACTTCTTTATTCTGCACGTATTATTCCTCATAGAGGTTCTTGGTTAGACTTTGAGTTTGATCACAAGAATGTTCTTTTTGCCAGAATTGATAGAAAGAGAAAATTACACGCAACTGTTGTCTTAAAAGCAATGGGTTACTCTACTACAGACCTACTTGAAATGTTCTACGAAATGGAAACATTAAAGTTTGCAAAAGACGGAAGTTTCTCAAGAGAGCTTGATTTCAACAATATGATTGGAACAAGAGCGTTTAACGATATACTTGACCCGAAAACAGGTGCTGCACTTGTTAAGAAAGGGAAAAAATATACAAAAGCATCTGTAAGAAAAATGGTTGATGCTGGTGTAACTGAATTATCTGCTGAAATTGAAGAAGTAGTTGGTAAAGTTGTAGCAGAAGATATTTTTGATGAAAATACAGGTGAAGTTCTTTGTCTTGCTAATGAAGCCATTTCTGAAGCTAAGATCCAAGAACTCATGGCCGCTGGTATAAACGAAGTTAAAGTTCTTTACATTGATATGATCAACTTTGGTGATCAAGTAAGAAATACACTTCTTTTAGATAAGACAGATTCTAAAGAAGATGCGCTTATTAAAATCTTTGAAAGACTTCGTCCTGGTGAGCCACCAACAGTAGAAGCTGCAGAACTTCTATTCCAAAACTTATTCTTTAACGAAGAAAAATATGACCTCTCAAGAGTTGGTCGTATGAAAATTAATTATAAGTTTGGATTAAATGTACCTGTAGAAAATACAGTTTTAACTCAAGAAGATATTGTAATGACTGCTAAGTACCTTGTTGAACTTAACAACGGTAAAGGTAAAGTTGATGATATTGACCACTTGGGTAACAGAAGAGTAAGAGCAGTTGGTGAACTTCTTGAAAATCAATTTAGAGTTGGTTTAGTAAGAATGGAAAGAGCTGTTAAAGAAAGAATGGCGATTCAAGAAATTGAAACAATGATGCCATATGATCTTGTTAACCAAAAACCAGTGTCAGCTGCAGTTAAAGAATTCTTTGGTTCTTCTCAGCTTTCTCAGTTTATGGATCAAACAAATCCACTTTCTGAAGTAACTCACAAGAGACGTCTTTCTGCACTTGGACCTGGTGGTCTAACAAGAGAGAGAGCTGGTTTCGAAGTACGTGACGTTCACTCAACTCACTACGGAAGAATGTGTCCAGTTGAGACTCCAGAAGGACCAAACATTGGTCTAATTACTTCCCTTGCTACATTTGCAAGAGTTTCTGAGTATGGATTTATTGAAACTCCATATCAAACAGTTAACGAAGACCTTACTCTTGGTGCAGCTAAGTATTTCTCTGCATTTGAAGAAGAAGGAAAAGTTATTGCTCAGATTGACTCTAATCATATCGAAAATGGAAAAGTTCACGGTGAACACGTTCCATCTCGTGCGGCCGGTGAATTCACACTTGTTCCTCAGGATCAAGTTGAGCTAATGGACGTTTCGCCTCAACAGATGATTTCGATTGCAACATCTTTGATTCCATTCTTGGAGCATGATGATGCAAACCGTGCACTTATGGGGTCGAACATGATGAGACAGGCCGTGCCTGTTGTAAGAACAGATGCTCCAATCGTTGGAACAGGAATTGAAAGTACTGTTGCAAGAGATTCAGGTGCAATTCTTTTCGCAAAACATAGTGGTAGAGTTATTTTCGTAGACTCTAACAGAATTGTTATTCAAAGAGATAAGTTCCAAGAGGGACAATCTGGCGTTGATATCTACAAACTTGTTAAATATCAAAGAACTAACCAGAATACTTGTAATAACCAAAAAGCTCTTGTTAAAGAAGGTGATATCGTATCTAAGGGTATGGTTATCGCTGACGGTCCAGGAACGCAATTAGGTGATTTAGCTCTAGGTCAAAACGTTCTTGTAGCGTTTATGCCATGGGGTGGTTACAACTATGAAGATTCGATTCTAATTAATGAAAGACTTCTTGCTAGAGATGTTTTCACTTCAGTTCATATCGAAAGTTATGAAGTAGAAGCTAGAGATACAAAGCTTGGTAAAGAAGAGATCACTCGTGATATTCCAAATGTTTCAGAAGAAGCTCTTAAGGATCTTGATGAAGCTGGTATTATTCGTGTTGGTGCGATCATTAAGCCAGGAGATATTCTTGTTGGTAAGATCACTCCAAAGGGTGAAACACAACTTTCTCCAGAGGAAAAACTCCTTAAAGCGATCTTCGGTGATAAAGCTGGAGATGTTAAAGATACTTCTCTTAGAGCTCCATCTTCAGTACGTGGTACTGTTATTGATGCAAAAGTTTATACACGTGAAGGTGTTGAGCTTTGTAGCCGTTCTAAAGAGATTATTGAGCAAGAAACAACTCTTATTAGAAGAGATGAAAGAATTCAAATTAAAGCAATTCAAACATCTTCAATCCTTAAAATTGCAGAAATGTTAAAAGGTGCGAAAACTACTGATAAGCTTGTTTCTGAAGATGGTTCAACTGAACTTCTTCCAAAAGGTGTAGATATTACTGGTCAAGCTCTATCGTCAATTCCTTTCGAATTGATTGGTTACTTACCACTTGAAGCATCACTAGAAGAACGTTTAAGTGAATACTTTGCAGACGTTAGAAATAGAATCAACAGAGTTCGTCAAAAAGCGAATGATGAAATTGCTAAGCACCATAGAGGAGATGAATTACCTCCAGGTGTAATCAAGAAAGTTACTATCTACGTTGCAATTAAAAGAAAGCTTCAGTCTGGTGATAAGATGGCCGGTCGTCACGGTAACAAAGGTGTTATCTCGAACGTTCTTCCTCAAGAAGATATGCCATTCCTAGCTGACGGTACTCCAGTTGAAATTGTACTTAACCCTCTTGGGGTTCCTTCTCGTATGAACATCGGTCAGCTACTAGAGCTCCACTTAGGTTGGGCAGGTCGTGGACTTGGTGAAAAGATGAAGGCTTTAATTGAAGATCAAGTAGCTATGGCCGAAATCAAAGACTATATCTATGCAATCTATGAAACTGAAGAAGTTAAAAATTGGCTTAAGAAAGCAAGTGATAAAGAAGTTCAAGCGGTAGCGGATCAATTAGCTACAGGTGTTAGATTCTCTACTTCAGCATTTGATGGTGCGAAGGAAGAAAAAATCAGAGACATGCTTGCTCTTGCTGATCTTGAAACTAACGGTAAGACTACATTATTTGACGGTATTACAGGTGACGCGTTTGCGGAAGATGTAACTGTTGGAGCTATGTACATGCTTAAGCTACATCACCTTGTAGATGAGAAACTTCATGCACGTTCTACAGGTCCTTACTCACTTGTAACTCAGCAGCCACTTGGTGGTAAGGCTCAGTTTGGTGGTCAGAGACTTGGGGAAATGGAAGTTTGGGCACTAGAAGCATATGGTGCGGCTTACACTCTTCAAGAGTTCTTAACTGTTAAATCTGATGATGTTATTGGTCGTACAAGAATGTATGAATCAATTGTAAAAGGTGAACAAGTTCTTGAACCAGGTCTTCCTGAATCGTTCAATGTTCTTATTCGCGAGCTACAAGCATTATGTTTAGACGTTAAGCTTGATGAGAGTACTGAAGAAGAATTTTTTAATTAATTATTAATCCTCTGGGCTTGCCCCCAGAGGAAATTATGAGGATTAGGCATGAAAGACTTACTGAACTTTTTTGATAAACCAAAAGATCCAATCAGTGTAGAAGCCGTTTCTGTAAAGATGGCATCTCCTGACACAATTCGTGAATGGTCATTTGGTGAAGTTAAAAAGCCTGAAACTATTAACTACAGAACTTTTAAGCCAGAAAGAGATGGTCTTTTCTGTGCAAAAATTTTCGGACCTGTTAAAGATTACGAATGTATCTGTGGAAAATACAAAAGAATGAAGCACAGAGGTGTTGTTTGTGAAAAGTGTGGTGTTGAAGTTACACTTTCAAAAGTAAGAAGAGAGAGATGTGGTCATATTGAGCTTGCTGCTCCTGTTGCACACATTTGGTTCTTACGTTCACTACCATCTCGTCTTGGTGCACTACTTAACCTAACTTTAAAGGAACTTGAAAAAGTTCTTTATTATGAGGCTTTTATTGTTACAGCTTCATCTAGTGATGGACAAGATGGTGGACTTGAGGTTGGTAGAGTTATCTCTGAGCAACAATATTACGAATTAAAAGAGCAAGGAATTGAATTCGAAGCCGGTATGGGTGGAGAAATCGTAAAAGATATGCTTAGAAAAATCGACTTAGATCTTGAAAATAAAGAACTAAGAAGAGGATTGAAGGCCGCTACGACTGAGATGGCCAGAACTAAGTTTGTTAAAAGATTAAAAGTTGTTGAGTCAATTTTAAAATCTGATAATAAGCCAGAGTGGTTCATGATGGATGTTGTTCCTGTGCTGCCACCAGACTTAAGACCACTAGTTCCTCTAGAGGCCGGTAGATTTGCAACTTCTGATCTTAACGATCTTTATAGACGTGTTATCAATAGAAATAATCGTCTTAAGAGACTTAAAGAGTTAAATGCTCCTGAAATTATCATTAGAAACGAAAAGAGAATGCTTCAAGAAGCAGTAGATGCTCTTTTTGATAATGGAAGAAGAGGAAAGGTTTTTACTGGAGCTAATAAGCGTCCACTAAGATCACTTTCTGATATGTTAAAAGGTAAGCAAGGTCGTTTTAGACAAAACCTACTTGGTAAACGTGTTGACTATTCTGGTCGTTCGGTTATCGTTGTTGGTCCAACTCTAAGACTACATCAATGTGGATTACCTAAGCTAATGGCACTTGAACTTTTCAAGCCATTTATTTACAACAAATTAATTGAGCTTGGTCACTGTACAACTATTAAAGTTGCAAAGAAAATGGTTGATCAACAAAAAGAAGAGGTTTGGAATATCCTTGAGCAAGTTGTTCAAGAGCACCCTGTCCTTCTTAACCGTGCACCTACTCTTCACAGACTTGGTATTCAAGCATTTGAACCAACTCTTATTGAAGGTAAAGCTATTCAACTTCACCCGCTTGTTTGTACAGCCTTTAACGCTGACTTCGACGGTGACCAGATGGCAGTACACGTACCTCTTTCACTAGAGGCTCAAATTGAATGTAGAATTCTAGCAATGTCGACTAACAACATTCTTTCTCCAAAAGATGGATCTCCAATTATCGTTCCTTCTCAGGATATTGTTCTTGGTCTTTACTACATGACTAGAATTCGTCCATATGCAAGAGGTTATGGAAAAGTATTTGCTTCTAAAGAAGAGGCACAATTCGCTTATCACTCAGGAAACCTTCACTTACAAGCTCCTGTTAAAGTAAGAGTTGACGGAAGACTAATTGAAACTTCTGTCGGTAGAACATTTATCTACGATGCTATTCCAAGCTGTCTTAAGTATGAAGATATCAACAAAGTTCTCGGTAAGAAGGAACTAGTTGCTTTAATTGATAAGGCCTATAGAGTTGGTTCTGAAAAAGAAACTGTTCTTCTGGCGGATGCTTTAATGAGACTTGGTTATTATCAAGCAACTAAAGCAGGTATTTCAATTAACGTTCACGATATGATTATTCCAGAAGAGAAAGTAAATATTCTTAATGAAGCATATGGTGAAGTTTCAAAGATTACTGAAGAGTATAACGAAGGTTCGATTACGAATGGAGAAAGATACAACAAGATCGTTGATGTCTGGGCACAAACAGGTGAGAACTTAACAAAAGTTATGCTTGAAAGAATCTCAGTTGATACTTTTACAAGTGATGTTGAGGGTGAGGAAGATATTCATGCACCTTCATTTAATGCACTATATATGATGGCGAACTCTGGAGCGAGGGGTTCTGCAGCTCAGATGAGACAGTTAGCGGCGATGCGTGGTCTTATGGCCAAGCCATCTGGTGAAATTATTGAAACACCGATTACATCTAACTTCCGTGAAGGTTTATCGGTTCTTGAATACTTCTCTTCTACACACGGTGCTCGTAAAGGTCTTGCCGATACAGCGCTTAAAACAGCTAACTCTGGTTATCTAACTAGACGTCTAGTTGATGTTGCTCAAGATGGTATTATCAGAAATGAAGATTGTGATTCTCAGGACGGAATCGTTCTAACAAGTACAATTGAAGCTGGTGAGATTGTTGAGCATGTAGCAGAAAGATCAATGGGTAGATACACTTCTTCTGCAATCTTAGATGAAAGCGGAAAAGAACTTTTCCCAAGAAATTATCTACTAACAGAGAAAGATATTGAAGTTCTTAAAGAACACGATGTGGATCAGATTAAAGTTAGATCAGTTCTAACTTGTAGAGAAAAGCATGGTTTCTGTGGAGCGTGTTTTGGGCGTGACCTTGCGAGAGGAACAAAAGTATCAATGGGTGAAGCTGTTGGTGTTATTGCTGCTCAGTCAATTGGTGAGCCTGGTACACAGCTTACAATGCGTACTTTCCACGTTGGTGGTACTGCAACTGCAGGTGCACAAGTTAACAAGACTCAGGTAAGAACAGCTGGTGCTTTAAGTTTTGACAACGTTACTGTTGCTCAAAAAGCTGATGGCTCTATGATTGTTATGAATAAAGTTGGTGAGCTTCTAATTAAAGATGCTCGTGGATCTGAGAAAGAAAGATACCCAGCAGTTTATGGTGCGAAAATCTTCTTTAAAGAAGGTGAAGATGTAAATATCGGTGATACTATTATTGAATGGGACCCGTTTGCAATTCCACTTCTTTCAGAAGTTTCAGGTACGATTAAGTACGAGCATATTATTGCTGGTTCAACAATCAGTGAGCAAACAGATTCTGTAACGGGATTAACTCAGAAAGTTGTTGTTGAGTCTAAGGATCCATCTGTTCAGCCTAGAATTTCTATTGTTGACGAAAATGGAAATCCTATAATTGTTCCAGGAACAAAGAGACATGCAACTTATAGACTACAGGTTGGCGCAAACATTATGGTTAATGAGGGCGATCAAATTTCTGTAGGTGATGCACTATCTAAGTTATCTCGTGAAACAACTAAGACTAAAGATATTACAGGGGGTCTTCCAAGAGTTGCAGAACTTTTCGAAGCTAGAAAGCCATCAAACGCTGCTCAAATTTCAGATGTTTCAGGAACAATTGAGTTTGGACCAGAGCTTAGAGGTAATAGAAGAATTATCGTTAAGCCAGAAGATGGAACAGATCCTGTAACATATTCAGTTCCTAAGGGACGTTATGTAATTGTTAATGAGGGAGATTATATCCGTGCTGGTGAAGCAATTATGGATGGTCCTTCTAATCCACATGATATTTTAAGAGTTATGGGGATTAAAGCATTAGCACGTTACATTGTTGATGAGATCCAAGAGGTTTACCGTCTTCAAGGTGTTAAGATCGATGATAAGCATATTGAGGTAATTGTTTCTCAAATGCTTAAAAAGATTGAAGTTCTTGAGCCAGGCGATACTAATCTTGTGGTTGGAGATTCTGTTACTAAGACAGCTTTCCAAGAGGCTAATGAGCAAGCGATTGCAGATGGTTACGAGCCAGCAAAAGGGAGACCTATGCTACTTGGTATTACTAAAGCATCTCTTACTACAGATTCTTTCATCTCTGCGGCATCGTTCCAGGAGACTACAAAGGTTCTTACTCAAGCGGCTCTTGAAGGTAAAGCGGATTCACTTCGTGGTCTTAAAGAGAACGTTATTATGGGTAGACTAATTCCAGCAGGTTCGGGAATTTCGAAATATCGTGACTTTGAAGCGGTAGTAGAGGAAGAAGAGACAAAGACTGTGCAGGAATCTGTTACATTAATGGTATAAAAAACTTGAAACGGCCAAATTGGTGTGATACATCAATTTGGCTAATCTAGCAAAATTGCGATAGAAGTATAAGGAGTGGGGAAATGCCTACAATTAATCAGTTGATCAGAAAAGGTCGAACAGATAAGACAACAAAAACAAAGTCACCTGCACTAGTTGCTTGTCCTCAAAGACGTGGTGTTTGTACAAGAGTTTATACAACAACTCCTAAGAAACCAAACTCGGCGATGAGAAAAGTATGTAGAGTAAGATTGACTTCTGGTTTTGAAGTTACTTCATACATTGGTGGAGAAGGACATAATCTTCAAGAGCATAGTATTGTTCTTTTAAGAGGTGGTAGAGTTAAAGATTTACCAGGTGTTCGTTACCATACAATTCGTGGAGCTCTTGATGCAACAGGTGTTGATAAAAGAGGTCAGAGACGTTCGAAGTACGGTTGTAAAAAACCAAAGAAGTAATTGTTATTAACCGCTGATTAGCTAGACTAATCAGAGTAAATTAGAAATTTTCTAATTGAAGAGAGAGATTTATGAGTAGAAAACGTAAAGCGCCGGTCAGGTTAGTACTACCAGATCCAGTGTATCAAGACGTAGTTATTGCAAAATGTGTAAATAATTTAATGTCAGATGGTAATAAATCAGCTGCAGAAAAAATTCTTTACGGTGCAATGGCATTAGTAGAAAAGAAAACAGGTGAAGAGCCTTTGAAAGTATTTAAAAAAGCACTTTCAAATATTAAACCAGCGGTTGAGGTTAAATCTCGTCGTATCGGTGGTGCTACTTACCAAATTCCAGTAGAAGTAAGACCTAACAGAAGACAATCTTTAGCCCTTAGATGGTTAAGAGAGTATTCTAAGAAAAGAGGTGGTAAAACAATGATTGATAAGCTTGCTGACGAAATCATTGATGCTTCTCAAGGTAGAGGTGGAGCTGTTAAGAAACGTGAAGACGTTTACAAAATGGCTGAAGCTAACAAGGCTTTTGCACACCTTAAGTGGTAATTTAAAAAAATTCTAATACGCAATTTATATGGCTTCCTCGAGTTTAGACTCTTGGAAGCCATTTTTAATAGTTCTAAATTAATTAAGGCTTAAGGAATATGAGCTCCGATCAAATAAGTAAAATTCGAAATATTGGTATAATGGCACATATAGATGCTGGAAAAACCACAACCACCGAAAGGATTCTTTACTACACAGGAAAGAGTCATAAGATTGGTGAAGTTCATGATGGCGCTGCTACTATGGACTGGATGGTACAAGAGCAAGAAAGGGGTATTACAATAACCTCTGCTGCGACGACATGTACCTGGGAAAAACAAATAATAAACATAATCGATACTCCTGGTCACGTTGACTTCACTATAGAAGTTGAAAGGGCCCTGAGAGTATTAGACGGTGCTGTTGGTGTTTTTGATGCCGTTTCTGGTGTAGAGCCACAGTCTGAAACAGTTTGGGCACAGGCCGATAAATATAATGTTCCTCGAATTGCATTTGTTAATAAGATGGATAGAGTAGGGGCAGACTTTCAAAATTGCCTAGAAGAAATAAGAGAAAAGCTTGGAAAAACTGCTGCAGCAATTCAATTGCCTATTGGTGTTGAAGACGACTTTCAAGGAATGATCGATCTTGTAGAGATGAAGGGTTTATTTTTTAGTACAGATAACCTTGGTGCTACAGTAGAAATTAAAGATATCCCTGCAGAACTCGAAGATGAAGCCGCTATGGCCAGAGAAGAATTAATCGAATCATTATGTGACTATGATGACGACTTAGCTGAGGCATATTTAGGTGGTGAAGAATTAGCAACTGAAAAAATTAAAGAGACAATTAGAACTGCTGTTATTGAAAAAGGATTTATTCCTGTTCTATGTGGTTCTGCTTTTAAGAATAAAGGAGTTCAGCCTTTACTAGATGCAATTTGTGCATACTTACCATCTCCAATTGATCGAGGTGAAGTTATTGGTGTGAGCGCTAAAGATACTGAAAAAGAAGAGAAGAGAAAACCTGATACTGAAGATCTATTTAGCGGCTTAGCATTTAAAATTGCTAGTGACCCATTTGTAGGAATGATTCATTATGTTCGTATCTACTCTGGAGTTTTAAAGCAAGGTGCAACGATTTATAATCCTCTCAAAAAGAAAAAAGAAAGAGTGACTAAAATTTTGCAAATGCATGCAGATAAAAGAACAGAGCTTGCTGAAGCTAAGGCAGGAGACATTGTCGCTCTATCTGGCCTAAAAGATACTATTACTGGTGATACAGTTTGCGATAATCATAAGCCAATAATTTATGATCTTATGGAATTTCCTGAATCAGTAATCTCTATTGCTATTGAGCCTAAAACTACTGCTGATGAAAAAAAGTTGATGGAGGCCCTCGAAAGATTAAAGCTTGAGGACCCTTCATTTACTTATAGTAATAATAAGGAAACCGGACAACTTCTTATATTTGGTATGGGTGAGCTGCATTTAGAGATTATTGCAGATAGATTAGAAAGGGAATTTAAAGTTGGTGTGAGAATTGGTAAACCACAAGTTTCGTATAGAGAAAGTGTAACAGGTTCTGCTCAAGCAGAATCAACATTTGATAAAGAGTATGGTGGGAAATTACAATTTGGCCATGTCACTCTAAAAGTTGAGCCTGCTGATTGCCAAAGTGGTATTGAGTTTCACTCCAATATTACTAAGAGAGAACTACCTCAAGAATTTATTGAAGCCATCGAGAAAAGTATTCGAGATACTGCCCCAGGTGGTGCTATGGCTGGATACGCGTTTATAAATGTAAAGGTAACTTTATTGTCAGCAGCATATAGGGAAGAGTCTTCTTCTGAAGTCGCTTATATTATCGCTGCCTCGGCCGCTTTCAGAGATGCATGTCAGAAGGCCGGAGTTGGTCTTTTAGAGCCAGTTATGGCACTAGAGGTTGTAACTCCAGTTGATTATACTGGAGACGTTATTTCAGACATCAATATGAAAAGAGGAAAAGTTCTTGCTATGAACGTTAAGCAGAATAAAGAAGTAGTTGAAGCAGAGGTACCTTTAGCTGAAATGTTTGGATATAGTACTGATTTGAGATCAAAAACTCAGGGCAGAGCAAGCTTTGCTATGAATTTTGATAAATATGAGTCAATTCCTTTAGAATTAGCAAAAGTAATACTTGAAAAAAAGGGTATATATATTTAAATTCTCTGGATTAAATAATTAACAAAAAAATATAAATAATATTAGGAGCAAAGAATGGCTAAGGAATCTTTTGACAGAAGTAAGCCCCACGTAAACATTGGTACGATCGGGCACGTTGACCACGGTAAAACAACTTTAACAGCAGCAATTTCTGTAACA
>NZ_QOCL01000005.1 GCF_004006665.1 Halobacteriovorax sp. HLS | reverse complement strand
AAACAGTTTTGTCTCGAATGGGAATATCTTTAATATGAACATAGACCTGATCGTGAACTTTTGTCGATTTGGTTGCACACTTTGGACAAACCTCAAATTTAGAAAACTTATATGCATCAAATTGAATAATATGATTTGATAAATTTCGTTTGTTAGTAAATTTAAGTTCTGGAAGTGATAGAAATTTGTTAATCTGTGATTCAAGCATTGAGTATTCTCCTGTAAAATTGTTTTGTGGTAAAAAGAATTTTATCAGATTTGAATACTCGTGCTTATCTTGATCGTTTTGGTCTTGATTATATGCGTTCCACTGTTAACCGAGAAGACCCGTACTACTCATTTAGGTCTAGAGTAGCAGTACTTTTAAAGTACTCCATTTGCCATTGTTGGGTTTGTATTGCTTGTTTAGATGTAGGACTATCCCAGCTTGGATAAACTCTAAAGCCTCGCTTGCCCTCTCTAACCCCATCACTTATATAACCCATGTCCGCTAAGACTTCTTTTGAAAATAGAAAGTGGCCAACAAGATTATCCCTTACGCAAATAATGATAATATAATCAAATTTATCATCTAAATCTAGAGGACAGGTTTCTCCTTGATTATTTCTTTTCCATAAACTTACGAATTGTCCTATTTTCTTCGCAGTGGTCTTCGAATATCTTTGAATGATTGAGATATTATTAATTCGATAATCACAGCCTTTATAGTCACTTGCCTCGACATTTAAAACGAACGCATCAACACTATTCTCATTTACTTCTAGCAAGTTCATTATTAAATCATGGTCATAGGTTTAAGTACTATTTTAGTTACATGTCTTCTCGCTTTTACAACTTTTGGAATACATTTAAAGAAAAGACAGTTTAGGATAATCATTCTTTCTTATTTCTCAAAGAGAAATAACCCTCTAAGAGTCTTCTTCACCTTTTTATAGTTAAAGCTTCTAACAACTAAAACCCTATTCGAGAAACAATCTATACTTAAGCTAGTATCACCAGGAAATTCATTTGACTCAGTCTCAATGAGATAAGAAGAAGATGCCATCATGAAATCACCTAACGACGGGTAAGACTCCTTAGATTTCGTAATAGTAAACCGACTTCCTTTAGGAAAAACCTTCTTATGTAATGAATTACTTCTCAATGAAATATTACACATCGATGACCCATTTTCATCTAAACTAAGAACTCCAGGCCTTTTTACAGAAACAAGGTGCTTCTTATTAAAATATACTTCTTCACCTAAATAGCTAGACGACTTCATTTCAACATCTTTCAAAAGAGTAATCTCAGTACCCTCAAATGCCGCTATCGAATAGTTTAATATAAGAAACAAATTAACTATTATGATTTTCACAATGCCTCCAAATCTAAAAGAAAGAAATAAGTATCACATTGCAAGAAAAACTATATTAAAAATGTATTTTTTTCAATCAGTTACACTCTTTCTAACGAGGTAAAACTTGTAATCACAAGCTATCCATTACGATATTTTTATTCTTTTCTAAAAGCTAACTAGATCATTTTTCTATACCTTCTTTACATTTTTTAACCCGAAAGTTAGTACTTATTACAATATTTTTTAACAAACAAAGGTAATAAAACATGAAAATAGTTTCATTTCTTCTTTTCGCATTCTCATCGACTATACTTGCTAACACTAACTTCTCACTTGAGCCGCAAGTAGCAGCTTCTTGTAAAATAGAAAAATTTAAAACTATAAACTATATCGTAAACACGAAAAAAATTGAAACAACACAAGATCTTGAAATTAGCTTCACGACGTTCTATGGGAACTGCTTAGATGGTAAGTTTAATATTCGTCCAGTATCAAGAAACCTCGCCTTAAACATTTTCAAGGAAGGTATCAACACTCCTTGGAGCTATACTCCATCTCAAGAAGTTGAATACGTGAACGATACAATGGCCAGAGTCACATTAACAATTGATAAAGATATCGTCTTTTCGAAAAAAAATAAAAGAGAATATTCTATAGTTATCTACCCATCAAGTTCAAAAAGAAATAGCTTTAACTGGAAACTAAAACTAGATTATGATGAAAAGCTAGACATTACTAAGGTAAATATAATTAAGTAATTGGTCTCCAGATGATTTTAAGAGAGCTTAATTGGCTCTCTTAATCATTGACCCCCTCACCTTTACCTGCTTTGAAAAAACCACACCTAACTTCTAACGTTAGTTTTCAGTATACACTCCCCCTGTTCCAGAAATTAGCAACTTACAACGTCTTGTGAAAATCACAATTAATGTATTTTTCATACTTTACAGCTCCTTTCTGAAAAAATATTTTCATTACATCAAATAACTGATAACAAATATCCCAGGAGAACTAATGGAACACACACTAAACTTTGTAACAAACTTTGCTAGTACAAATACAGAAAGTCCTAAACATGACAGATTAAGATCTATTCACTTTGATCATTCTGGACATGTAGTAGCAACAAACTCTCACGTACTCTTTGCAACTAAAAATCCGTTTGAAATGAGCAGAGCAAATAAAACATTCCTAAGTGATAAAGCGAAAACAGGAGAACTCATTGAAGCAAGTATTGAATTCCCAGACTGGAAAAAAATCTTACCATTAAAAAGTGCACGTAAAGTGATACTTGAGATTCCGACTTGGTTTGCAAGCCTCGAAACTACCGAGGAAAAAGTGACAATGATTCTAGACTACACTGATTCGTCAAATGCATTCATTAAGATAGGTAATACAATTAATGAAACTTCTCTCGCGTTCAATGCAAAATACATGTCTAAATTTGCAGGAGAAAGACTAGCGATTCTTATCTCCAGCCCGGAACAACCGACAGTAATTCTTTCGAGCTCCTCAAAAATTGACCCACATTCACCAAAGCTTAGTGAAGATATACTGCACGAAGACTGGTTCTATCTACTAATGCCTATAAAGCTAGAAGAAAATAAAATAAATTCAAAGGTATACATCTAGATGAATATTCAAGAACGTATTAATAACTCTAACCTTCCTCAAAAGCAACTCAGGGTTATTCAGTCTATACTGAATGACCTCGAGTCAAATTCCTTTCTATCAGGACAAGAAATCTGCCACAAGTTTGATATCTCATTTTCCTCTTTAACTAGAATGGCCAAATCGCTAGACTTCAAAGGTTTCCCCCAGTTGAAAAAGGAAATTGAGTCTTTATACAAAGACGAAAGTTCACCCACAATACAAGCAGAAAATTTCTTAAAGAGAACAGATAAGAACTCAATCCTAGATGCAATACTTGATGATGAAGTTAATAATATTGCAAAGCTAAAAAGCTCATTGAAAGAAGATGACTTATTTAAAGTGGCCAAGAATATTTACTCATCTAAAAGAATTTTTATCATCGGTATAGGACAGTTAAAACCAATAATTAGAAAGCTTGCCAATAATTTAGAGCTTCTTGGAAAAGAAGTTATTGAACTTGATAATGTTGGATTCTCTAAAGAATTTGAACTTCATAATGCAACCTCAAGTGATTTAGTGATTCTAATATCTGTAAACAAAGAGCTTACTGAGAGCTTTGAATTCCTAAATACTCTCTTAACCAAAGAAATCACTTCTATTCTCTTAACAGATCGTAAATATGGACTTCTTCAAAAGAGTGCTGCAATCTCACTCTTTGCTCCCTCAAAAGGAAGTGGAATACTTAGCAATCTTTGTTCTTACCATATTTTGACTAATATTATAGAGTCCTACTTATTCTCACTTGATGAACATGTACATTTAAGAAAAATCAAGAATATAGAGAAGAGTTGGTCATCGCTTCCTATATTCTTACAATAAAGGAAAATAATGTTAACTCAGCCTTTCCTTTCATTTAGAAATAAAATATAAGTATATATATGAACTATGCAGAAATTCTTGAAAAAATTTATAACGAACTAGAACCAACCCTAGGTGAAGGCTCTGTTGCCAACTATATACCGGAGCTGGGAAAAGTAACGCCTGACCAACTTGGAATATCTGTCTGTACTAACGAAGGTGACGAATACACAATTGGTAATGCTGAAAGATTATTTTCAATACAAAGTATCTCAAAAGTTTTTTCTTTTGCTCTAGCTTACAAACTCGAAAAAGAAAATCTTTGGAAGCGATTAGGAAGAGAGCCTTCCGGAAATCGTTTTGATTCACTTGTTCTACTTGAGAATGAAAATGGGATTCCTAGAAATCCATTCATAAATGCAGGAGCACTTGTTGTAACTGATATACTTCTCCAACATTTCGACAATCCGCTCGATGAAGTATTAAGTTTTGTAAGGTCTATAAGCGGTAATCCAAACATTGTTATTAATAGAAATGTTCAAGAATCAGAAATATCGTGTGCTGACAGAAACTATGCCCTCGCTCACTTTATGAAGAGTTACAATAATATAAATTCAAATGTTGACCACCTTATAAAAACATATAGTGGTTTATGTGCCATAGAGATGACTACGGTAGACCTTGCTAGATCTTTTCGTCTATTTAGCACGAGTGGATGTAACCCGTGGACCCACGAAAGAGTGTTAACAACTAGTCAAAATAAACGTATTAATGCAGTTATGATGACTTGTGGATTATATAATGCTGTTGGGGATTTCGCCTATAGAGTTGGTATCCCTGCGAAGTCAGGAGTTGGCGGAGGCATTGTTGGAGTCATTCCAAATGAGATGTCAATTGCCGTTTGGTCACCAGCGCTAGATGAAACAGGTAACTCCCTTCTTGGGATCAAGGCCATGGAAATGTTCACAACTCTTTCCGAAAAATCAATTTACTAAGCTTCGAGATTTTTGAGAATCATCTTTACCGCTACCACCATTAAGAAAATAGCAAATCCCCTTTTCATTTGAGTCTGAGGCAATTTATTTGATATTTTAGCTCCTATTCTTGCAAAAAATGAGCTTGTTAAGATTACTCCGATGAAAGCAGGTAGATATATGTAACCAAGACTATATTCGGGTAAATTATCAACTTGTAATCCATTATAAATGTAGCTACACGTTCCGGCCAAAGCAATCGGAATCCCTACAGAAGCTGATATTCCAACAGCCTTTTTCATTTTATGTCCTCTCCATGTGAGAAAAGGAATACTAATAGTCCCTCCACCTATTCCAAGTATTGTTGATTTAAACCCAATAATAAACCCAACAATTCCATATAAAACAGAAGATGTATTTTTAAAGTCTCTGTCTACCTTCACATCTGCAAACATTTTCAAAGACACTAGTACCACATATATTGAAAATATAATCTCTAAGGTCTTAGCTGAGAGCTCTTTACTGACAAAGCTCCCCAAGAAGGCCCCAGTGACGATTGAAAGAACTAATTTCTTAACTACAGACCATTCGATATTCCTATTTAAATGATGTCCATACATAGAATTTGAAACTGTTACTAGTATAATAGAAAGAGAGGTCCCTATGGCCATGTGCATAGAGTGTTCGAGAGGAAAATTTAACAATTTAAAGCAATAAAGAAGAGTCGGAACAATTACAAGCCCTCCACCTATTCCAAAAATTCCAGAAAGAACTCCAGAGAATATTCCAAGCCCTAAATATATTAAAATTGTCATAGAACAAAAGTATCACAAAATATATACTTATAAAGGAAATAAATATAAGGAGACACATATGAGCAAGGAACTTGCACCTCACGATTTCACAGTAGAAGAATTTAAAGGTAATAAAATTTTTAAAATATATAAAGTTGATGATGAAGGTAATGAAGTCGAAAAATACGGAACAGTAGTTAGTTTTGGCATCTCAAAAGCTAAGTATATTTTAGAGCACGTAGAAGATATTAAAAAGTTTGTGGATACGTATTCAAACGACTAGAAATAAAACCAGACTAAAATAATCTTTTTCACTCAAAATTATTGAAGGATAAGAAGATTAACTCGACTAGAGATAAGGTAATTATTTTAGTATTTTTGCAAAGATAATTCTTTGTTAAAATGATAAGAAAATATATCAAAGGTCGCTAATGAAACTTTCCTTCTTAATTTTACCAGTCTTGGTATTTTCAGCTAATCAATCTCTGGCCAATATTTCTTCGGCCTCAATGTTCAAAGAAATGAGAGCTCTAAATCCTGCTGTTATTTCACAAAGACCTGCCGGAACTTTTGCAGCAATGATAAAGAAAGACCTTGTTGATAAGGAACAAGTGGTACCCAACGGAAGCTCAACATCTGAAATTGATATAACAAACCTTAGTCTTTTCTATGGAGGAAAGGGCGGCAAAGGAATTACTACTGAGCTTTCAGCAGAAATCGGAACAGGAACAAAAGATGATAATGTTAATCAAAGTGGAGCAGTACAGCAGGTATCAACGACTTCTGATTTAATGTTAGCTCAAGCTGCAGTGGGGTTTTTAAATAATTTTGGACTTAGTTTTCTTCGTGTCTCTAATGATATAACTCAAACAAATACAGACACTAACTCCACCCTAACTTCAATTACTGGTGGTATAAAATTTACAGCAGGATTAGACTTCGGCCTCTTCTATCAGTCTTCTAGCTTTACACAGGAAGGTACATCCCTAGGTCTACCCGTGAATAATAAATTTGATATGCCAAGATATGGAATCGGTATAGGTTACTCCAACAAAGTTTTTCACATAGAAGTTGGTTATGTAAAAGATGTAAACCAAATTAAAGAAGAACTTGGAGGAGGAAGTGGTGCTGGAGAAAATGTTGCAACTTATAATCCAGCAAAAATAGTTGGTACTATTGAATTTAAATTTAAAAAACTAACCCTAGGAGTAACATCAAGTTATTACATAGATGGATATTTCGATTTTACAAATCTTATCTTCAATACAATGGTGCTTTCGAGTAATAAGGAAAGTAGATTAGAAAATATTTTCAACTTCTCTTTTGGGGGTGATAAGGGTCACTCTTTCAGTGGCTCAGCCTCAATGTCTACAGTTGAAAGCACCGAGTCCCCTCCTACTCTTTTAAGTGGTACAAAGTACAAGACAACGACTAAGATTCTTGGAGCAGTACTCAGTTACTCATACGCTTTCTAAGCGCTAAGGAATAATATAACCCAGAGAAAGTCCAAAGCTAAAAAGTTCTGGAAAGTTGTCGTTAAATGCCGATTGAATAAAACGATATCTAGCAGCAAGCTGAATATTTGCTCGAGAGGTTATTTCATAGTGAATACCAGCACCAACGGAATAGGAAAAAGCAACTTTAGTCTCATTAGGATACTGTGTTTCACATACTTGCTTATCATAGTAAGGATCCCACCAACATCTGTTCACTTCCTGACCACTTGGAACTCCTGAGTTAATATGAGTTATCCCCATACTCCCCTCTACATAAGGAGTAAAAGTTGTTGGTAGAAGATTAAATCTAGAAGTGAACTCGACTGAGCTAAAGAGAAGATCAGAAATAAAACTATCTTCATTGGAGTTATCTAAAGTTACATTTGAGCGATAATTCACATTATGCATAGAAAAGAGCATTCCAAAGTATAGCCTCTTAGTTAAATTATAACCGCCCTCAATTATTCCACCAAATCCATTCTGGGCATTTAACTCTCCACCACTAGCGCCCTTCAATTTAAAGCTACTACTAGAGAGAAAACCAAAGTATATTTCGGACCTTCCTTCTCTTACAGATGGACCAAAAAGACTATTTACCTGCGCAAAACTTGGAAGACTAAAAAGTATAAAGGCAATACAGATAATACTTTTCATATTTTTCTCGATTCCTACTAATTAACTGACACTTTCTTTGTTAACAGAGGACTAACTTTAGTTCTAAAAATTCCTCTTAAGAGAAGTAATAAGAATATACCGGCAAAGAAATTATCCATCATTCCATAATGAATATGCTCATGCCCAGCAGCTGTAAGTTTAAAGTTTACGTTGATATCATAAAAGTTATAGAAGAAGTCTGTAAAATAACTCATACCTAAAGCAACAACAGCGATAGAGAAAATATTAATCCCTATTCCTTTTAAACCAATATACTTTTGCATCACCATTATATTAGATAGGTTCGTGGCAGGCCCCACAAGAAGAATTAATAATGCTGTACCAGGAGACATTCCTTTAAGAACCAAACTAGCCGCAATTGGAGTCGTTGCCGAGGCGCAAATATATAGAGGTATGCCAACTGCTAGAATTAAGGCCTTTTGTCCATTAACTCCCATTGTTGCAAAGAAGTCGGAAGGAACGAAAATATCTACAATTGATCCAACAACAATACCGAATAGAAGCCACAGAACCATATCGTCTAAAAGGTTATTAAAAGCATAAGAAACCATTACCTTAATTCTTTGCGTGAAAGTTAGTTTTTCAGGTTCCTTATTTTTCTTACTTCCACAACAACTCTTAACTTCTTCTATTTTTTCACCACCATCTTTATTAAAAATAAGCTGTAAAGCTCCTGCAAAGAAAGCTGAGAAAAATGCCGCAACAGGTCTTATCACAGTCATAAATGGATCCATTAATGCATATGTTACTGCTATAGAATCAACACCAGATTCTGGAGTTGCGATAAGAAAAGATGACGTAGCGCCGTTATTTACACCACTCTTTTTAAGCTGTGCAGCAGTAGGTATTACAGAGCAACTGCATAGAGGAAGAGGAATACCAAATAATGCCGCCTTAACAACACTTCCCATTCCATTTCCACCCAATAGCTTTTGAAGCATTTTTTCTGAAATAAAGGATTTGATAAAGCCTGCAATGAGTAAGCCAAAAATCAGATAAGGTGCTGATATAACAAGATACTTCCAAAAACTATTAACAAACTCCATCATTACGGCTCCATAAAATAATATAATTAAATGTAGCACTGAAAATTCGAAAACTTAAGAAAAAGCGCCCAATTTGTCTAATAACTGGGCCATTTTATTCTATAGACGAAGAAACTAAAATTCCATCTAGCTTTTCCATTAATCTCTGACGATTAAATGGCTTCACTAATATTTCTTTAATTCCTAGTTTCATTGCAATAAGAGTATCTTCTTTTGTGAGACAACCGGAAATGAGCAATATTTTTGTTTTTTGATGCTTTAAGGATTTTCTTAGATTTTCAACGAACTCGAGACCTGACTTATTAGGCATATTCTTATCGACTATAATTAAGTCGAACTCTTGATTATTTAATTTAAGCATACCTTCAATAGAATCTTTAGCAATTACAACATTTTTAATCTTAGGAGATAGATTTAGAAAAATTCTAATGATCTTACAAATCTTTTCTTCATCATCAATAACTAGGACATTATAAGTTTTCACTAGAATCTCCGGTGATTTTATAAATAGCATCTAAGACTGATTGTTTAGTAAAAGGCTTAAGCACAAGAGAAGAGATTTGAAGCTTATTTTTATCTTCATCAAATTTATGGCTAAAATCCTTCGATGTTAAATATACAATTGGTGTATCTATATGTCTTGAGCGAATCTCTGTTGCTAATTGCGTTGCATTTAATTCAGGCATATTGTAATCGGCGATAATTATATCGACAGCAACTTTATCTATAAGTTTCAAGGCCTCAGAAGGCTTACTAGAACCAATAACAGAGAAGTTTTCGTCCTTAAAAAGAGAGCTAAATAAGTTTAAAACACTAACTTCATTATCAATAACAAGAACCTTTAATTCAGAAGCTCCTTCTAAGTTAGAAATTTGTGACTCATTCTCTAGATAACTACTTAACTCAACACCAGGCAACTCTATAGTGAACGTACTACCTTTAGAACCATTTGAAATACACGTAAGTGTTCCTTGATGTGCTTCAATAATTTGACGTGAAAGCGAAAGTCCCATACCAGTTCCTTCCCCCATTTCTTTTGTTGTAAAGAATGGATTAAAAACTTGATCAATATTTTCGTCGCTAATACCATGTCCAAGATCTTTAACTCTTATAAAGACAGACTCTCCATCTTTAGACGTATCAAGCTCCACCGTAACTGATTTAGAACTACTATTTCTTGATGCATCTAAAGAATTCTTTAGTAAATTTACAAGAACCTGTTCAATTCCTAGTTCATTCACAAAACCAATTGTTCCAGGACTCAACTCCTTAAATTCAATTTCTATGTCTTCCTTATCAAAAGAAGGCTTTACTAAATCAATAGAAGAAGAAATAACTGAAGCCAAATTAAAGTATTCCTTTTTTTCATCATCCTGATAGACAAACTTCTTCATATTCAGAGTGATCTTATTAATTCGTAATAAAGAAGACTGTATATTTTCAATAGCTTCAGTGACCTCTTCCATATTTTCTTCAAGTAAACCACTTTCAAGGAAAATCTCTAATAGCTCAGTACTTCCTGATGCAATTGTTAAAGGATTACTAATTTCATGAGATATTCCCGCCGTTAACTCCCCTAGACTTTTCAATTTGTCTGCGTGAATAAGCTTCTTATAAGAATCTTTTAACTCAGCGACTTGAGTTTTGTATTTATTAAAAAGGTTTTTCTCTATAGACAAATCATTAATACAAATGAGAAGTTCATTTTCTAAAGGTATGAGCTTTAAAACAACATTTGCAATCTCATTTGAACCACTGAATCGGATCTCACCTTCTTTACTTACTATTGTTTTCTTAGATTCTAAACACTCTTTAATTTCAGATGAAATATCAATCTTTCCATCTAAGCTTGCAAACATGTCAGTTATATTTTCCATTTTACTAAGTTTTCGAGGAGGTAGTTTAGATAAAGTCGGCATCATATGATTAAAATGTAGGATACCTCCAACACTATCGACTACTATTACCGCTTCAAAAATCTGATCAATTAACGCATATTTATTCATCACAGTCTCATTTTATAAATTGGAAATATTGGGCTTCAATTGCATCAAATTCAAGCTCTGTATCTTCACAGTTTGTACACTTAACTGATGGAGCCTCTTGATTTGTGACATCAGTATACTTCAAATGAATTTTAAACTCCTGATCACACCCTTCACAGTAATAAGGAGCATAAAAAGAATCGACTCTCGCGCCTTCCCTAATAAAACCTTTTACCATATTTATTTGCTCGATAACTATTTGACGACAATTTATGTATGAGAAAGTTGTAGATGAATCAAGTTTCTCAATAAAGTTAACCCACTCTCTAATACCGCAAGAATTAATTAAGGTTACTTCATTAAAATCAAAAGTAACGGTAGTTCCTGTTATTTTCGAAATCTCGTCAAAGTTTGAGTCTTCATCAATTGGTCCCTTAAAAAGAACTATTACTGCTTCATTTTCGGTTTTAATATTAATTGATAATTTATCGCTCATTAAGAACCCTTTTGTTCAAAATAATGGAAAGAAGTTATTCTCTCCTTATATAGTTTAAATCTTTTATTTACGTCTATAATACATATCACTTCACTCGACACATCCTTTACAGTATTAAGGATGAATTGATTGGAGTAAGAGTAAGCTAAATACAAGCCTAAGCCTGCTCCGCCCTTCTTATCTTCGTGCTTCTTGGACTCAAAACTTCTAATCAAGCTTTTCACGAGAATATCTTTAGTCAGTTTACCTGTACTATCTTTAACTGAAATGGCCAAATAATTATCATCACACCCCAATTTAAAACTAATCATTTCATTATCTGTTAATTGTATATCTTCTGTTCTTTCACTGGTTGAACGTTGCTCAAAGACCTCCCCCTCTCCAGAATGATAAAGAGCATTGGTCAGCAATTCATTTGATATAATTTTCAGATAATCGACAGGACTTTGAAAACAATTTCTATATTCAAATTCTTCAATACATTTATTAACTGCCAAAAAGTCGGCCTTACTCTTGAAGACTATTTCTTCAATATTCTTATTATTTAAATAATTTTTTATTCCCTTAAAATTGTAGTACTGTTGAAAGTTATTTTGGAGTTCTAGATCTATTCTTTTAGCATTCCCCCCCACCAAATGATTCAATTCAGGCTTACAAAGGACATTTAAGACATTTTCTTCATCTGATAACGTTGATACATAGAACGTATTATCGCGGATCTCTGTAAGCTTATCCGTAACTATAAAGTCTGCATTTACGAGATCAGCGAGAAGCAGTCCGGAAATATTCTTGATGCTATTCACAAGCTCTTCATTTTCAAGGTCAACAGATATACTGGTCGGTCGAGATCCAAATTCAACGCTTAAAAAAGTTACATCATCATTGATCGGCTCTCCATCATAAAATGCCCATGCTTCATCAATAACACTCTTCTTAAAGAGGAAATTTGTTTTTGTAGAGTTATTAATTATTGATTTTAGAAATCTTCTTTGTCCGTATTCGGTCTTTTCTGAATTTGTTGATTCTAGAATACCATCAGTAAAAAGAATGAGTCTTTGACCATCTTTAAAGGCAATACTTAGATCTTCATATTCTCCTACTTCCTTATGCCCTAAGCGAGGTCCATTCGCATTTAACAGAGGGGCGAAGCTTTTCTTAGAAGGCTCATTGTCCCCATTAAATAAGAATGGAGGGTTATGAGAAGCATTTGAATAAAGTATGTATTGTTCCTTATAATCTATAACACAACAAAATGCTGTCATAAGGAGCTTTCCATCCAAACACTGGATAGACTTATTCATAAATTCGAGGATTTTTGAAGGAGACCCAATCAGCTCTTTATTTGTTTTTGAAATCTCTTTAATATTTTCGAGACAACAATGTGCTGTTGCAGTTAAAAGTGCAGCAGGAACACCATGGCCAGTAGCATCTGTAATCACAACAATTAATTTGTCTTCAAACTCAATATAACCCCACCAATCACCACCACATTCTGCAGCAGGAGTATAAAAAGAAGATATATTTGCTTTTTCTAATTCGATCCTATCTTCAGGAAAGTAAGTCGATTGAACATATTTAGCAGTTTTAACCTCGGCCTCGAGCCTGGCTTTTTCTTCCATTTGCTTCATGTAGCGAAGAATTTCCTTACTCATAAAGTTAAATGACTCTCCAAGGGATCCTATCTCATCTCTAGATGTTACAGCTACAGACTCTCCAAAATCACCGTTAGAAAATTTCTGAGTAAGCTTATATAAAGATTCCAAAGGAGAGGTCAACGAACGAGAAAAGAGTAGAGCAATAAGTCCTGCTAATGATAATATTACAACACCAAATACTTTAGACTTATTTATTAAGTATGTATTAACTTTGTATGCAAATTCTTTCTTAATCTTTGATACGAAAATAAAGTTTCTGTTCGCTTCAATCTTATAGGCCAAAATATATTTTTCATGCCCTTCAACTTCAAAGACAGCACTACTTACTTTATTTTGTAGAATTTCCTTTGAAAATAGTGATTCATGATCTGATTGACTAGACCAGAACTCATTTCCATCTAAGTCTAGAATATAGGAATTATAGAGAGGAAATTGAGAAGAGATTTTTAAAAATGCAGACAGAGATATATTAGCAATTACTCTCGTTTCATTATAATTGACTCTAATTCGAAGATACTGAATTTGCTGATCTTTTATCACTTCTATATCTTTTGAATTTACATAGCTCGAATTTATCTCTTTAAATTCATCAAGTGATATATTTTCTTTTTCTATATAAGCGACGCTATAAAACTTGTCATCACGCCCCGAAGAATCAGATATTTCAATCGAATAAAACCCTTTAAAGCTATTTAAAAAATCCTTTACTTTATCTCTTTGTAAAACACTTAGCAGCTTTAGCCTTTCTGTATTTCTATCTAATTCATTAACAATTTGAGATGAAAATGATTCATTGGTAGATTTATTTGTTCCATATATATAAGCAGACTTATCTTTTTGAAATAAATCCATCGCAAAAAGAGCATACACAGCAATTGATCCACCAATCAAAATGGCCATTATTAGAATCAATTTTAATTTTAGCGGAAAAACTACCCTTCTACTCAAATCACTGCCTCTCAATTAATATATTCATATAGATTATCTCTCTAAGTCCTGAAAAATTAAAGGAGGGAAAAACCTCCTTAAGAGAAAATATGAATACAAATCGGCTAGATTTCATTCTTTTCCCCCTTCTTCTTTGCATCTTTCTTGCGAGTCTATACTCTTTACTTTCTGATCAGATAGTAACTAACTCACTAAAAGCCGACTCTATAGCTCAAGTTATCCAGATGAATAATACGGTAAAGACCAAGAAATCTTTTAATTATCATTGGATAAATACTCGCTCAGGAGAGGCGCTCAATGAGAATGATCAAATATTTACATATAATAACTCCAGCGCTGAGATTAAGCTCAAGTCAGGGGCCAAGATTCATGTAACACCAAACTCTCTTATTTCATTGAAGTCTCAAGGTGAGCAAACAGGAATAAATATTGAAAATGGATTAATCCTGGCAGATCTAAGTAATACCAATGAGAAGATTAAAGTGGACTTAGGAGGCGAAGAAGTTGAACTAAGCTCAAAAGACGCACAACTACAAATTACGAAGCAAGACGGGAAGTCGAAAATTGAGATTATTAAAGGGGAAGTAATCCTTAAGGATAAGGGAAATGCAATTTCCTTAAAGCAAGGACAGCTTCTTAGCAAGAAAAATGGAAAACTAAATATAGACGAGTCTCCAATTAATCTTTTATTTCCTATTAATGGTTCCATTCTAAGAGAACAAGAACGAATATCTTTTGATTGGAAGTCTAGTTCAAATAAAACTGAAGAGAGAGTCTTCATCTCTAAGTATTCAAATTTTAAGAAATATAAGATCACAAAAAATAACACAAAGCTAAGACCGGGAGTTTATTACTGGAAAGTTTCTTCAAAGGAAAAAGAAAGTGGACTAAGAATGTTTCGTGTCTTACCAGAAACCACGACTTATCTAGAGAAGCCTCAAGCAGAAGAGATTTTAATATTAAACAATGAATCAAAAGTAGTTCATTTTAATTGGAAAGATGAACACTTCAATAGCTTCGATTTTGAGTTAACTGGCCCTGAGATCGTCGAAAAGAAAAATCTTAATTCTAACTTTACAAGCCTCTCTCTTTCAACAGCAGGATCATATAAGTGGAGAATCAGACCAACGAGTCAAGCTTGGAGTGAATATAGAGATTTTGATTTATCGGAGCCATTTCTCCCAAGTGCACCTATTCCTTCTACCCCTAAGAACAATGAAATAATAACTCTTTTTGGGGAAACTAAATCATCATTTAGATGGACTGGTGAACGAGCTGCAAATTATCATGTACAGATATCAAAAGATATAGATTTTAAAACACTTGTATCTGAACAAAAAATTTCAAGCAACGTTCTCCTATGGGCACCAAAGTCTACTGGTACATATCACTACAGAGTAAGACAACTAGATTCACTATCTAGAGAAACAGCCTTTTCGAAAACTATAACATTTAAAGTTGATCTTATTGATAACTCAAACTTTATTCCAAAAGCAGGTACTAAAATAGTTCTTTCTAAACCTAAAGAAAAAGTCACATTTAAATGGAAAGAATCTAGTAAGTTTAATAATGAAAGACCAAAGTACTTTCTAGAAGTTTCCAAAACAAGTGACTTTAATGAAGTCATTATTACGAAGGAAACATTCTCTAATAACTCCAGTGTTACTTTCCCTACAATTGGAGACTACTTCTGGAGAACAAAGGTAATCTACCCAAATCAAAAAGAAACTTTTAGCTCTCCTCAAAAAGTTATTATAACACCTACACCTGCGCCATCAAGACCAGTTATTGAAGATCTTAATATTGAAATTAAAGTAAATAGTATTTTAAAAAAAGCAAAAGATTTTATACTTAACTTAATAAATATACTCATTCCATCTGCCTCTGCGAGTGAGCTAAACACATCTGCAAGAATAACTTGGAAAGATGTAGAAAATTCCAAAAACTATATATTAGAAATATATAAGGATAAGAACTTAAACGAATTAATACTCTCCGTAACGTTAGACAGTAATTCCTATACTCTCAACTCTGTAAGAGAAGGTACATATTTTTGGAGAATTGCAACAATAGACCACTGGGATAGGCAAAGTGAATTTTCAAACTTATCAAAAATAGTTTTCTCGCTTCCAAGGATATATAAAGAAGTTCCCAGTACAAAGCTTCTACTTCCAAAAAATCATGCTCTTTTCAAAGGAAAAAGAAGTTCTATTCGTTTTAAATGGAAAGCTCATCAAGGCCCTCTAAAGTACTCTCTACTAATTTCTAAGAATAAAAATTTTAGTAAACTATATGTAAAAAGAACAATTGAAACAAATAAGTACAATATCCGTTTATCACAGGGACAATATTACTGGAAAATAGTTGCTAAGAATCAGTTTGGTTATGAAAGTGAAAGTACGGTAAGAAAGTTTTTAATTAAAGAAGAAAAGGTAATAAAAAAATCCACTAAAACTAAGAGAGAAAAACAAGAAAAGAAAAGAAAAAGAAGACAAACTTCGCTTCTATCTAGTTCTAATTTCTTTTTTCAATATGAAGTACTTTCATCCAGTTTTGAACAATCTTATTCAACCTACTCTATTAATGCTGATGGCATTGTGTTTTCATCTTTCAAACTTGGAAATTTTCATATCTTTAATCAAAAAAGCTCCATTGAAACAACTCTTAGAAGATTTTCAGGTCAAGTATATAATGACCTTTCCTATGGCGTCTTATCTTTTCAATCTATTTATGGACGCTTCTTTTTCGATCAGCGCTTAAAGCTGTCCATAGGAGCTTCAATTAACTCGTATACTTCGTATTTGAGATCATCGGGAAATATTCAAGAAGAAAAGAACTCTTCTTTAGGTATCCCTCTTGCAGTTAAGCTTAGGTATAATTTATTCTCAATGAAAAATGAAACAACAGGACTATACTCTTTAGGAGACCTGTCTCATATGGAGATTGATCAGAGAGTCTATTTCAAAAATAGTTTTTCTATTGGACTTGGTTACGAGTCATATTCAGCTAAAAAAGATTCTTCTGAAATTAAAATGACCAATGTAAAGACATCCATACGATATCAAATAAATTATTAGAAAAATTGAAATGCTAGATAGAATAGCTCTTTTTATCTCTATCTTTTCTTTAAAAGGTATAGTTCCACACTTGATATCTGAATTATAATTTTGGAATAAGTCAGAAGCTATAACCTTATTAACCGAAGCTGGGTTTGTAGTTCCTGTTCCAGTTATAATACCATCGGCGTCATCTAATCTGATTCTCCCACTTCCACCATTTCCACCGTCATTATCATTAGCTGCAAATGTTCCATCCCCACCAGCTCCACCTGTAGCTGTTATAGATCCATTATTTTTAATATCACCTTTGGCCTGTAAGAAGATTGCTCCACCAGCGCCGCCACCTCCGCCGCCACTAACATTTCCACTACCATCACCACCTGCTCCACCATTTGAAGAAATAGTTCTTCCAACTTCTATGACAATATCTCCACCAGCAACAATTCTCAAAGCGCCACCGCCACCGCCACCAGCACCACTTGAATGGAGTGTTCCGCTATTATCACCACTTCCGCCTGCACCACCCCCGGCTCCACCAGTAAGTAAAGATTCAAAATTATTTTCCGGAGCATAACTACTTGTGCCTGCAGCTCCACCACTTACAGGTGCGGCCAAATCATCTTGCGAATCTGAACCTGCAGTAGGTAGAGTTGCTTCACCAAATCGTGCACCTCCTCCTCCACCGCCTCCAGCATCACCACCGATCGACCCCACTCCATTGGAGCCTCCTTGTCCTTTACCGTTATATCCTCCATCAGAACCAGCGTCCCCCGCAGAACCACCACATGATGCAGTTGTAAGACATCCACCTCCATCGTAACCGCCAGGTCCAGCAGTACCTCCTGTACTCGTCCCACCATTTGCACCATTTGCACCGGCAGATCCATTTAATGAAATTGAACCACTGCCTGAAATTGTGACATTACTTTGTACAAAGATTTTTAATGGTGCTGATCCAATAACGGTAACGGCGGAATTAATTGAAAGGGATGTGCAATTATAAGTATCTTTCGTAGATGTATTTAAGGTGCCTGAAAAAACACAAGCACCATCACTTCCATTTCCTGTACTAATAGCTAAGGCCTTAAAGGAAAGTAATATAATTAAAAATGTGATCAATTTGTTAATCATATTACTATTATAGTAGACCTAACTATAAAGTCTATAAGTGTATTTTATTTTACTTTTTCAATTTTAACTTGAGTATAAACTTCATCCTCACCAAACGAAGATGCGACTCCAAATCCAATAATACTTCTTGTAGTTGAACATCTATGTTGAACTTCAAAAGTACTTGCTTCAGTAATAGTGATCTCTCCCATAATTCTAGAGTAAGAAACACTTCCGTAAAGAGTATGTGATCTTTCAGAAGTTCCTGCTATGGCAGTTGTTCCAGATGTTATATTAACAAATTTTGCATTGTGAATATTTTCTAAATATCCTGGCGCGCTGGCATCAATTCTATAAGTACCAGGAGCTAAGAAAATTTGGTTATTATTTATTGAAATAAAAGTAGAATCACCCGAAAGATTATTTAAATCTCTTTTCACATACGATCCAGCAGTACAGTCTCCACCATGTGTTCCGCTTGGCTTAAGATCTTTAACATAAGCTACTTTAGTGGAAACTTCGATATCAGGTAGTAATGAAGCAGGAATTCTTCCATTAGCACCAACCTGTACTACTTGCCCAGCAGCTGTTCCCACATCAACACTTATTTCACCTACTCCATTAACGATTTCACCTTTAATTCCAACACCAGCTGTTAATGAAACATTAGCATCTTTACCATCTTCACCTTTTGGCCCCTGTGGACCTACTTCACCATCGGCACCATTTAACCCAGGAAGGCCTTGTGGACCTTGCGCTCCTGTGTCGCCCTTTTCACCCTTGGCTCCAGCAACACCAGCAATACCTTGTAGACCTTGCGGACCTGTATCACCTTTTTCACCCTTGGCCCCAGCAACACCAGCTATACCTTGTGGACCTTGCGGACCTGTATCACCTTTTTCACCCTTGGCCCCAGCAACACCAGCTATACCTTGTGGACCTTGCGGACCTGTATCACCTTTTTCACCCTTGGCG